>CAYWPZ010000078.1:0-17641 GCA_964460135.1 uncultured Caldilineales bacterium
GCTGGGGTCGGAAAGAGCAAGGTAGCTGTTGGGGCGTTTTTCCGGGTTCAGACGAACGAATGTGCCTGCCTGCACCAGCTGCTCGCAGAGCTGGTCGTATTCTTGCTCCGAGCCATCGCACCAATGGATGCGGTCGGGCTTGCACAGGGCGGCCATTTCGTCCACCCAGGCGCGAAGTTTGTCGTGTTTGAGGTTGTTGGGATAGTTGATCATGGGAGTCATCGGCGTCCTTGTCCTTTGGAAAAAGTAGGCTATCGCTCGGCGCTTACGCGGTCAGGGTCGCGCCTCACGATGGCGGCGTGAGGGGAATGGGGTAGGAGGGTAAGAGGATGGGATTGTGGCTCACCCTGATTCAACCACGAACCGCCGAAAATGGCAAAGTCGAATAGTGTCTGGGGTACACTAACCGGTCGCGTCAAAAAAGATGGGCCGAGTGAGCTTGCCATGGCAGTGGTCGCTGTGGGCAGCGCCCCCGCCAACCGCCGGGCGCAGCGGCGACAATATGATAACGGCGTTCGTGCTTCAGTTTTGGCTCGTGTGGGGGTCAGGGCGGCGGCGACAATGTTCAGATCAGTGGGTGTTCAGCCACGGCTGGCGGCGGCTCCAGATCGGGCGGCGACTGGGCAGCCTGGCTACGCGTCGCCTGGCCGGCCAGGGCATCGACGCGCTCGTTTTCTGTATGCCCGGCATGGCCTTTCACCCAATCCCATTCCACGTCATGGGCGGCCATGGCCGCGAGCAGGGCGCGCCACAAGTCCTGGTTCTTGACCGGCTGTGTGAGCCCAGTGTGCTGGTCGTAGCGTTGCCAGCCCTTTCGCTGCCAGCCGTGGATCCACTGGGTGATCCCCTGGCGCAGATATTCGGAATCGGTGTGCATGACGACCCGGCAGGGGCGGGTGAGGGTCAGCAGGGCGTTGATGGCCGCGCGCAGTTCCATGCGGTTGCTGGTAGTGAGGCTGGCGGCCCCGGCCAGTTCTTTTTCGTGCTGGCCAAAACGGAGCAGTGCGGCCCAACCCCCTGCGCCGGGATTGCCGTGGCAGGCGCCGTCGGTGTAGATGTGGACGGTGGGGAGGGAGGAAGTAGACAAGGTATTAAGTAAACAAGGAGCCGGTGGACGAGCTGACGATGGCGCGGCGAAAACGGTTGGCTAGGTCGCCTCGCCTGCCAGCGGTTCGACCTCGACGGCTTGCGGGCCTTGGGGGGCGGGTTCGATGCGAAAGGCGACCAGCTGGCCGCGACGGAGGGCGGCGCCGTGGGCCAAGGCCCGGCGGCGGACGAAGACCTCGCTGCCGTCGGCGGCGGTGATGAAGCCGATGCCTTTGCGCCGATCGTACCATTTGACCGCGCCGCGCTGCCGCCGGGTGAGGGCCAGCAGGCGGCGACAGCCGGGGCAGTGAGACGGCTCGCCCTCAGCTTGCCGCTGTTCCCAGCCTGTCCAGATGAAGCGGACGCCGCAGTTTTGGCAGGGGAGGGTGCGGTCGGGGGGGACAAAACTGGTGATCGAATTGAGGTTGGTTTCGTTCATGGCGCTCCGCCCGACATTGGGTCAGGATGCGGCCAAGTGTACCATGACCTGCCGGGAGGCGCACACGGCGGCCAAACAAAAAGCCCGTCCTGATGGACGGGCTTCGAAAGCGGAAATCAATACCCTGGGAGCGACTTGAACGCTCGGCCTCCTCCTCCGCAGGGAGGCGCTCTATCCGCTGAGCTACCAGGGCTAGATGAGGGACAGTATAACAGCCTCGGCCCGCTTTGGCAATTCCCGCTGCCCCTGTTTTGGCTCGGGTGCATTTCAACTTGGAGGCAGCGCCAACCCGCCGGGGGCCGGAGGCCGCCCGGCTACAAGTGAAAGCCCCTTCGGGGCTGGTGCGTTAGGCCCGAAGGGCCTTCCATTCGGTAGCCGGGGCCGTTCCACGGCCCGGCGGGCGTTGCCAGCGCAGAACTTGCCCCCAACGTGAAATGCACCCTTTTGGCTCGCCGGAGTTGACGCTCATCGACGCCTGTGCTTTACTTTGGCCTTAGCACTTATTTAGCATACCTGATCATCAGCCGACCATGCCAGGGGATGACCTCAGCCGCTCCAGATTCGTCTGACCCATCGCGCCCACCGCCTCACCCACAGGGAGTTCGATGCTCATGACTGATCGCAGCGTTGGCTTCGCGATCCCGTGCCTCGTGACCGTCCTCCTGATGGCCTGGCGGCGGAAAAGCCACGCCGATCGCGGCAACCTTCATCCGAGATCGCCCAGGTGGGCGAATTCGACCCGCCCGACCGCCTGCGGGCCATCACCCAGGCAGCCGGCTTCGACACCGAGGTGATCATCATCGGCGAGCAAGCCTGGTCGCGCAGGGGCGGCAGCGAGTCGAGGCTTCCACCGGGCTGCCCGTGCAACAAGAGGTGGTAGGCGAGGCCGCCGACGTCGCCAGCGCCACCCTGCAGAAAATCACCTGCCCCGCCAGCATCCTGATCGAAGCCCCGATTCCGTCACGCGAGAGAGCAGAGCCTATGAAGACGTCACTCCGACACCCCCTCATCCTCTTGGCGGCGATGACCCTCCTCCTGCCCGCAGCCTGGCAGGTTGCGGCCGCGCCGGTGCGCGAGACCGCGGCCAACAAGGTCATTTATGCCGATGCGCTTGCCGCCGGGTGGCAAGACTGGTCGTGGAACACAACCCGCGCTGCCGCCGCCGCCCCGCGCCACGGCGGGGCCAACTCGCTGGCCGTGACCCACACAGCCGCTTGGGGCGGACTGTACTTCCACGCCAACACACCCATCAGCGCCGCCGGCTACACCCACCTGCGCTTCTGGATCCATGGCGGCGCCAGCGGCGGTCAACGTATCGTGGTCGTGGTCAACGGCTCCGGCGCCCAAACCTACGCCGTCACCGCCCCCGCCAACACCTGGAAAGTGATCAAGGCCCCGCTCAGCAGCCTGGGCAGCCCGGCTGCGATCGGCGAGATCTACTGGCAGGACGCCGCCGGCGGCGCTCAACCCACCTATTACCTGGACGACATCGCCCTGATCACGGTCAGCGGAGCGACGGCGACGCCCACCCGCACCCCCACCCACGGCGCAACCCCCACCCGCACCCCCACCCGCATCGCCACCGCCACGCCCACACCCGGCAGCGGCCTGACCCTGGCCGTAGACGCCGACGCCAACCGGCATCCCATCAGCGAAGACATCTACGGCCTCCACTACGCCCCCGACGAAGCCTTCGCCCGCGAGATCGACCTGCCCGTGCGTCGTTGGGGCGGCAACTCGACCACGCGCTACAACTGGCAAAACAACATGTTCGGCAACCCAGACTGGTACTACGAAAACGAATACGCCGACCTTTCTGCCGACGAGTTCATCGCCCAGAGCAAGCGCACCGGCGCCGACAGCATCATCACCATCCCCATGAGCGGATGGGTGGCGCGCGACCCCGGCCAACCCGGCAACAGCGCCACCTACCAGTGCAGCTTCGACACCCGCAAATACAGCTACACCCCACAGCCCTTCCCCAGCGGCCTGCCCGCCACCGACCCCGCCGACCCCAACCGCTCGCACTGCGGCAGCGGCATCACCGCCTACCAGAACGGCAGCCCGGTCTACTTCCAGGGCAACGACCCCCACGACACCAGCCTCGCTATCGACACCCCCTTCGTCACGAACTGGATCAGCCATCTTCAGCAGACGCACGGCGCGGCAGCCAACGGCGGGGTGAGATATTACAGTCTGGACAACGAACCCGACATCTGGTTCGATACCCATCGCGATGTCTACCCCATCGCCTGGAAATACGACGAATTCCGCGACCTCAGCCAACGCTACGCTGCCGCCATCAAGACCGCCGACCCCGCCGCCCGCACGCTTGGCCCGGTGGTGATGGGCTGGACCTACTACTGGCACGGCTCCTGGGATGGCCAGCGCCAGGATTGGGTCACGCCCGACGACCGCAATGCTCACGGCGGCGCACCCTTTGCGCCCTGGTATTTACAGCAGATGGCCGTCTACGAGCAACAGCACGGCGTCCGCTTGCTGGACTACTTCGACCTGCATTTCTATCCTCAGAACGGCGTCACCCTGCGTGACGCCGGCGACTCCAGCCTGCAGGCCCTGCGGTTGCGCTCGACCCGCGCCCTCTGGGACCCCACCTATGTCGATGAAAGCTGGATCGCCCAGGCCGGACCGGACGGCGGCATCGTGCGGCTGATCCCGCGCATGCGCGAGTGGGTCAACCAGAACTATCCAGGCACGAAGCTGGCGATCACCGAATACAACTGGGGCGCGCTCGACCACATCAACGGCGCCCTGGCCCAGGCCGATATCCTGGGCATCTTCGGGCGCGAGGGGCTGGATCTGGCGACGCTGTTCGATACGCCCTACGGCGACGGCGGCAACTTCACTTCGTCCGGCCCCGGCGCTTTTGCCTTCCGCATGTATCGCAACTACGACGGCCAGCGCCATAAGTTCGGCGATGTGGGCGTACAAGCCGTGAGCAGCAATCAAGCCAAGCTGGCGATCTACGCCGCGCAGCGGAGCAGCGACGGCGCTCTAACCTTGATGGTCATCAACAAGACGGGTTCGGCGCAGGCGGCCAGTGTGACCATCGCCAACCAGCCCGTCGCCAACCTTGCCGCCGTCTACCGCTACAGCCCCGCCAATCTGAACGCCATCCTGCGGCCGGCCGACCAGCCTGTGGCCTCGGCAGGGTTCAGCGCCAGCTTCCCGGCCCGGTCGATCACCCTGTTTGTGCTGCCGCCGGCCGGCAGCCTCGCCCCAACCGGCAGCCCGTCCGAGGGCCTGTACCTGCCGTTGGTGCGCTAACTCCCGCCCCAGAGCCCTTTTCCATCCGCCCTTCGCGCCCCCCTATGCCGGTCTACCCGTCAGCTTGAGCGAACGGGCGCGGCGATAGAGGTCGTGATAGGCGTGCGCAGGTTGGGTCCAGGAGAAATCCTGCTGCATGGCGTGGCGCTGGATGGCCGCCCACAGCTCGGGATAGCCATAGACCTCGACCGCGCGCACAACCGTCCCAAACAGGGCCATGCCGTCGTAGCTATCGAAGGTGAAGCCGGTGCCGATCACGGGCGGGCGGTGATCGATGACGGTGTCGGCCAGCCCGCCGGTGGCATGCACCACCGGCAAGGCGCCGTAGTGCATGGCCAGCATCTGATCGAGGCCGCAAGGTTCGTGGCGCGAGGGCATGAGGAAGATGTCGGCGCCGGCGAAGATTCGCCGCCGCAAGCCTGCATCCCAGGTGAGGAAGACGGCCACGCCTTCGGGATGCCGTCGCTGCAAGTCGCTCAGAAAGTCATGGTAGCGCTGTTCGCCCGTGCCCATGATCACCCACTGCGCCTCGACATGCGACAGGAGCGGCTCGATGACGCTGGCGAAGATGTCGTAGCCCTTCTGGTCGGTCAGTCGCGAGGTGAGACAGATCAGGGGCGTCGACGGCGACGGCGGCAGCCCGGCCTCGGCCTGCAGGGCGGCCTTGCACAAGCGGCGGGGGGCGGCGTTGGCGGCATCGAAGCCGGCGACGAGGGCGGGGTCGCGGGCGGGGTCGTAGCTGTCGTAGTCGATGCCGTTGAGGATGCCAATCAGCCGATTCTTGCGGTCGCGCAAGAGCGGGTCCAGGCCCTGGCCAAAGGACGGGGTCTGGATTTCCTGGGCATAGGTGGGGCTGACGGCGACGATCATATCGGCGAAGATGATGCCGCGCGCCATCAGGCTCACGACTTCGTTCAGGCCAGGCGAGACGTCGGGATGGGCGATGAAGCCGTAGCTGGCGATGCCGGCCGCCTCCAAGACGCGATGTCCGAAGATGCCCTGGTAGGCCAGGTTGTGGATGTTGTAGACGACGGCGGTTTCGGCAAAAAACGGATCATCGGCCAGGATTGTGCGCAACCAGTTGGCGATGATGGCCGTGTGCCAATCGTTGCAGTGGATGACATGCGGTCGCCAGTCCAGCCGCCGGCAGGCTTCCAGGCTGGCGCGGCTGAAGAAGATGAACCGTTCGGCGTCGTCGGGGAAGGAGTAGATGCCGTGGCGACTGCCAAAGAAGCGGTCGTGCTCGATGAAGTAGGTGGGCAGATCAGGATCGGGCGCCTGCCACAGCCCCACCGGCTCGACATCATGCTCGAATGGCACGTCCATCGCCGCGACAAGTGGGCGCAAGCCCTGGCGCTGGGGGTCGATGAGGCCATAGCGGGGCAAGATGACGCGCACATCATCGCCCAAACGCCGCACGGCCGGCGGCAAGGCCGCCGCCACCTGGGCCAGCCCGCCGGTGCTGGCGTAGGGCGACATCTCGGCGCTGAGGTAGAGGATGTTGAAGGGGGAGGGCATTTTGGGGGAGTAGGGAGTAAGGGGATCTCTCTGCGTCACTGCGTCTCAAAACCTGCGCCTCACGGCAGGACGCTGCCGATGCCGGGCGACCAGCCGATGCTCTGGGCGCCGAGCAGTCCGCGCACACGGTGCAAGATGTGGTAGGCGACGGCTTCTTTGTCCATGAGCGGCAAGGACTCGACGCCGCCGTCTTTGGTCAGGATGGTGATCCGGTTGGTGTCCACCTCGAAGCCGGCGTCGGCGGCCGTCACATCGTTGAGCACGATCATCTCCAGGTTCTTCCGTTCCATCTTGCTGCGGGCGTTTTGCACCAGGTCCGAAGTCTCGGCGGCAAAGCCCACCACCAGGCGCGGCATGGCGATCTCAGCCCGTCTGGCAGCCACATGCTTGAGCACATCTTCGGTGCGTTCCAGATGGATCTCGCTGCCCGATTCCTTTTTCAGTTTGGTGTCGTGGGTGATGGCCGGTCGGAAATCGGCGATGGCGGCGGCGCTGATGAGGACGTCGGTCTCAGGGAGCAGGGCGAGGGTGGTTTCCAGCATGTCTTGGGCGCGCATGGCTGGCCACAGATGGATGCCCAGGGGCGGCTCGACCGCCAGGGCGCCGTAGATGAGGTTGACATCGGCGCCCAAATCCCGCGCCACCCGCGCCAGGGCCACGCCCATCTTGCCGCTGGAGCGATTGCCCATGAAACGCACCGGATCGACCCATTCGCGGGTGCCGCCGGCCGAGATGCTGATGCGCAACCCCGAAAGCGGCCCCTGGCGGCCCAACACCATGCGCGCGTGCTCGACGATGGTCTCCGGCTCGGACATCCGCCCCATCCCCACCCCGCCCGAGGCCAACCGACCGGCCTCTGGGCCGATGAAATAAGCCTCGCGCGCCTTAAGAACTGCGACATTGGCCTGTGTGGCCGGGTGCTCCCACATGTTCGTCTCCATGGCCGGGGCCAGGAGCATGGGGGCGCGAGTGCTGAGGGCCGTGGCAGTGATGACGCCGTCGGCCATGCCCTGAGCCAGATGGGCCAGGGTGTGGGCAGTAAGCGGGGCGATGAGGAACAGGTCGGCGTCGTGGGCGAGGGCGACATGGCCGATCTTGGCCCCCTGGTAGAGCTGGAACAGGTCGGTGACTGGCTTGCGGCCGCTGATGGCGCCAAAGGTCAGGTCGCTGACGAATTTCTGAGCGGTGGGCGACATCAGCACCTGCACCGCAGCGCCGGCCTGGACGAGCTTGGAGCACAGATCGACGGCTTTGTAGACAGCGATGCCGCCGGTGACGCCGAGGAGGATGGTTTTTTCTGCAAGGATGTTCACTGTGGTGAGAGGGAGGGACGCAGGGAGGGGAAGGGTCAGGGGTTGCGGGCGTGGATGAGGCGGAGGCCGTGGAGGGTGAGGGCAGGGTCGTGGCGGATTTCGGGCCGGATGAGGGGGAGGAGAGGGCCGGCCAGCCCGCCGGTGGCGACAACGGGCGCGGGCTGCGAACCGGGCAGGGCCGCCTGGATGCGCGCTAACAGCCCTTCGACCAGGCTGACATAGCCGAGGACAACGCCCGCTTGCATGGCGCTGGCGGTGTCATCGCCGATGGGGCCGGGCGGGGCGATGATGTCGATGCGGGGAAGTTGGGCGGTGTTGCGCACCAGCGATTCGGCGGCGGTCATCAGCCCGGGGGCGATGGCCCCACCCCAAAAAGCGCCGTCCGGGCCGACGACGTCGAACTTGGTGGCGGTGCCGAAGTCGAGCGAGATGCAGGGCGCGCCGAGGGCCGAGCGGGCAGCGATGGCATTCAGCAGTCGATCGACGCCAACGCGCCGCGGCTCTTTCACCCGTAGTGCCATCCCCCAGTCCAGCCCGGCATGAACAAGCAGCGGCTCGCGTCCCAACCAGCCTACACACAGGCGGGCGAGCGTGGCTGTAAGCGCCGGGGCGACCGAACCGATGACAATTCCAGCGACGGCCAGGGGCAGATCCAGGCGGGCGTCGGCGGCCAGCGAGCGCAGGCTGGCGCGGTAGTCATCGGGCGTCAGGCGGGCGTCGGTGCTCAGCCGCCATTCGTGATGAAGGGAATCGCCTTCGAAGAGGCCAAAACAGGTGTTGGTGTTGCCGATGTCGATGGCGAGGAGCATGGCCGAATCAAGGAGGGTACAGGTAGCAGGCGCCGAAAGGGACTATAAGCGTCAGCGAAGATGCCTGTCAAGTCGGATCAAGGCCCAATGTCAGGGTAGTTCGGAGCAAGATGGGAAGCAATTCAACCGTAGCATGATTTAGATCATGGCGCGCGGGCAACGAATCAGTACAATGGATGACAGCGGCGCCACCACCTTTGCCCGCGCGCAAGCTGGGCGCCCACTGTTTGACCATGCCCCTACCGTCTCATGTCAGCTAAACCCTATGGGCCGGCGCCAAAGGTGACGCCGGCCGTTATCGCCATCACGACCGTCACACGGCCCGAAAGCGGACGCGTGGGCGGTCGTTTTCTTTTCATTGGGCGCCTCGCGGTACCGAAAAGGAGGGATTCAGGATGCAAACAATGTCAATCGCATTGCCGGCCATGTACGGCGACCACCATGTAGCCGAGGTGCGCCGTCTGCTGCTGGCCCTACCCGGCGTGCAGGATGTCTACGCCAGCAGCGCCTTCCAGACGGTCGAGGTCACGTTCGACCCGGCCCAGATTGAGTCGGCCGCCATCGAGCAGAAGCTGGCCGAGGCCGGCTATCTGGGCGAGTTGGCGCTGCCGGTGGAATCGGGCAAGCCTGTGACCGAGTCGAATGGCTCGGCCAAGTATTTCCGTCACACGGCCGTCTATGCCCAGACCGGACGCGCCGTCGGCTTCGGCCAGACCGTATCCTACGAAGGCCGCCCGCTTTGGCCGTGCCCTGGCATGGGGCCGGTGGCGAGGATGGATGAGTAGGAAGTATGAGGTAAGGAGTAGGAAGTAGGAAGAAAGCAGTACATTTGCAAATGATTAGTTACTGATTACTAATCACTGATCATTGAATGCAAAGGAGGCTACAACATGGCAAAAAAAGACCTTCGTCCCGAAGACTACAGCGCCGATCCGGCGGCGCAGATGATGCTGATCCGGGCCGAGGAGCTGGGCATTGGCACTGCCTTCACCCGGGCCAGCGATATGTCGCCCTGCAACATCGGCGGGGCGGGGATGTGCTGCAAGCTCTGCGGCATGGGGCCGTGCCGGCTGACCAAAGATGGCCAGACCGGCGTCTGCGGGGCCACCATCGACACTATCCAGGCCCGCAACCTGATCCGGGCCATCGCCGCCGGCTCCGCCGCCCACTCGGATCATGGCCGCGACATGGCCTTCACGCTCAAGGCCGTAGCCAACGACCAGACCGAGGGCTACGTGATCCGCGATGTGGCCAAGCTGCGCACGGTGGCGCAGTATTACGGCATCGCCATCGAGGGACGGCATCCCAAGGAGATCGCCAACGACTTGGCGGATTTGTACATCGCTCAGTTCGGGCAACAGCGAGGCCAGGTCGTCTTGACCAAACGAGCGCCGGAGAAACGGCAGAAGTTGTGGCAGGAGAACGGCGTCATCCCGCGCGGCATCGACCGCGAGGTGGTGGAGGCCCTGCATCGCACCCACATCGGCGACGACCAGGACCCCGAACACATCCTCAGCCACGCCGTGCGCACGGCTCTGGCTGATGGCTGGGGCGGCAGCCTGATCGCCACCGACATCTCCGACATCCTCTTCGGCACCCCGGCCCCCGTGCTCGGCCAGGCTAATCTCGGCGTGCTGAAAGAGGACATGGTCAATGTCGTCGTCCACGGCCACGAACCCACCCTCAGCCAGATGATCGTGGCGGCGTCGCAGGACCCGGAGATCATCGACTATGCCAAAGCCGCGGGGGCGACGGGCGTGAATCTGGCGGGCATCTGCTGCACGGCCAACGAAATCCTCAGCCGCCAGGGCATCCCCGCCGCCGGAAACTTCCTGCACCAGGAATTATCGATCCTCACCGGCGCCGTCGAAGCGATGGTGGTGGATGTGCAGTGTGTGATGCAGGCGCTGGTGCAGCTGGCCGAGAACTTCCACACCAAGGTGATCACGACGTCGCCGAAAGTGCGGATCAAGGGCGCCACGCATATCGAATTCGACGAAAAGCACGCCCTGACGGTGGCGAAGAACATCCTCAAGGCCGCGATCGACAATTACAAGAATAGGGGCAAGGTGCATATCCCGCAGGTGAGGGAGAGCCTGGTGCCCGGTTTCTCGCACGAATATATCAACTATATGCTCGGCGGCAGCTATCGGGCTTCCTTCCGGCCGCTGAACGATGCCATCATGTCGGGTCGCATCCGCGGGGTGGCGGCCATCGTTGGCTGCAACAACCCGCGCAGCAAGCAGGACTGGCTGCACACCTATGTGACGCAGAAACTGCTGCTGGAGGATGTGCTGGTGGTCGAAACCGGCTGCGGCGCCATCGCCAGCGCCAAGCTGGGCCTGATGTTGGGCGAGGCCGGGCTGGAAAAGGTGGGGCCGGGCCTGCGCGAGGTTTGCGAGACGGTGGGTATCCCGCCCGTGCTGCACATGGGCTCGTGCGTCGATAACACCCGCATCTTGACGGTGCTGACGCAGATGGTGGAGGAAGGCGGCCTGGGCGATGACATCGACATGGTTCCGGCCGTCGGTCTGGCCCCCGAATGGATGAGCGAGAAGGCTCTGGCCATCGCCACCTACTGCGTCGCTTCCGGCGCCTATGTCATCTTTGGCGGCTCCTCGCCGGTGGGCGGTATGCCCGACAAGGTGGAGGACAGCGATCTCGTCCTCAAGTACATCGGCGAGGGCTGGGAGAATGTCTACGGCGGCAAGCTGGAGTTCGTCAAGGATGCGGACGAGATGATCCGCCGCACGCTCGAGCACATCGACAAAAAGCGCGCTGCCCTGGGCCTGCCCGCCTACGAAGCCAAACGATTTGGTCGCTCTGGCGATGCGCGCATGATGGAACTCGAGATCTTGCCGCTGAGCGAGAAACGAACGGCGCTGTATGGAACGCCGAGTTTGAACTGAGGCGTGAAACGTGATGGGTGAGGCGTGAAGATGCACGGTATCGCACTCTGCTCACGCTTCACGTCTTCACGTATCGCTACCATTCAGAAAGTGGAGGCATGATCAAATGTCCCGATACATTGCAACCCGAGCCATTCGCGGGGCCAACGCCCTCGTCAACGAAGCCGAAGTCATGCTGCACAAGGCTTTGCGCGAGAAGGGGCCAGAGACGCCGGTGGCTTTTCCCAATACCGCCTACCATCTCCCGCTCATCTTCGGCATGACCGGCGTAGCCGTGCAAAAACTGGGCGACCTGCCGCCGGTGCTGAAACACGCCCGCGAGTTGTTGCACCCCGTGCCTGCCCCCCACCACTGGACGCCCTACCTGGGCGAGACACTCGACAGCGGCATGGCTACCCTGCTGGCCGCCGAGGCCATCGAGGCCGTGCGTTTTGTTTACGACCTGCAGCCAGAGCCGATGCCGGGCTTCCATCTGGCGGGGGGAACGTCGTTTACCAGCCCAGACATGGGCGCCAACGGCGGGAATGGCGTCGGCGCCGATGGTCATCTCAACGGCCCCATCGACGACATCCAACTGCGCTCGTGGGGCATCCAGCTGGTGGATGGCCGTATGCCCGGTTTTGCCGCCATCGTCGGCTGCGCCAAATCGAACGAAGTGGCGGTGAAACTGGTGCGCGAACTACAGCGCCGCAATATCCTCACCTTCCTGTCGGGTAATGTCAATGGCCGCAGCATCATCCATCAACTGATGGAAGAAGGCGTGGAGTTGGGCTATGACACCTACACCGTGCCTTTCGGTACCGACACCCTTAGCGCCATCTACGCCCTGGGCTTTGCCACCCGCTCGGCCCTCACCTTTGGCGGCCTCAAGGCCGGGCAAGCGCGCGACATCCTGCTTTACAATCGCGAGCGCGTGTTCGCCTTCGTCCTGGCTTTGGGCGAAGTGGACGACCTGAAGTATGCAGCTGCGGCCGGGGCGATCAACTTCGGCTTCCCGGTCATCGCCGACACCATCATCCCCGAAATCCTGCCCACCGGCGTCACCCGCTACGAACATGTCGTCAGCCTGCCGTGGAACGAGATCGACGGAAAAGACGACCTGGAGCGGGCCGAACGGCTGGTCGAGAAGTGCATCGAGGTGCGCGGGGTCAAGGTGAAGGTGGCCAATGTGCCCGTGCCTGTGCCCTACGGCTCCGCCTTCGAAGGCGAAGTCGTGCGCAAGGCCGATATGCGGGTCGAGTTCGGCGGCAAGTACAGTCGGGCGTTCGAGTATTTGCGCATGGTGGGGATGGATGAGGTGGTGGATGGCAAGATCGATGTGGTGGGGCCGAAGTTCGCCGATCTCCCCGCCCAGGGACACATGGATATGGGCATCGTCGTCGATGTGGCCGGCCGGCAGATGCAGAAGGACTTCGAGCCGGTGCTGGAGCGCCAGATCCACTACTTCATCAACGGCGCCTCTGGCATCCAGCACATCGGTCAGCGCGACATTGCCTGGATTCGCATCTCCACCGCCGCCGCCGACAAAGGCTTCGACCTGGAGCACTTTGGCAAGATCCTGCACGCCCGCTTCAAGACCGATTTCGGCGCCATCGTCGACAAGGTGCAGGTGACGATCTACACCGATCCGGGCCAGTTCCACGCCTGGCTCGATGCGGCGCGCGAAGCCTACGACTATCGCAACAAGCGATTGGCCGACCTGACCGATGACAAGGTGGAGGAATTCTATTCCTGCACTTTGTGCCAGTCCTTCGCCCCGAACCACGTCTGTGTGATCAGCCCCGAACGCCTGGGTCTGTGCGGCGCTTACAACTGGCTGGACTGCAAAGCCTCGTTCAGCATCAACCCCACCGGTCCCAACCAGCCGATCAAGCTGTTCCGGTCGCTGGACACGAAGAAAGGCTATTGGACCGGCACCAACGACTACGCCAAGATCGGCTCGCATGGCGTCGTCAACGAAGTGGCGATGTACTCGATCATGGAGAATCCGATGACAGCTTGCGGCTGCTTCGAGTGCATCGTCATGCTCATCCCCGAGGCCAACGGCGTCATGGTCGTCAGTCGCGAGGACACCAGCATGACCCCAGCCGGGATGACCTTCAGCACGCTGGCGGGCATCGCCGGCGGCGGCCTGCAGACGCCCGGCGTGATGGGCGTGGGCAAGTATTATCTGATCAGCCCCAAGTTCATCTATGCCGACGGCGGCTTCAAGCGCGTGGTGTGGATGAGCAGCTTCCTCAAGGAATCGATGGCCGACGAATTCAAGGCGGCGGCGATACGCGAGGGCGACCCCGATCTGATCGACAAGATCGCCGACGAGCGCGCCGTCAGCACCGTGGACGAGCTGCTGGCCTGGATGGAGGAGCACAATCATCCGGCGCTGATGATGGATCCGATCTTCTGAACATGTAGGCCGGGAGGCCGGACGAATGTCAACCCTGGTCTACTGGTCTACTGCACTGCCTACGAACCCAACCCAATCACCCTGTCGCTCGCCGAGCCGGAACGGGGCTTGAGCGAATAAACCCAGAGGAGAGTCCACATGCCCATCGAAATCCTCAAAGATGCCTGGCCCGGCTCCGTCCAGGCCATCACCTTGGGCGCCACGGCCGGCGAGGGTGGCACCCGCGGCCACACCGTCACCGTCGGCGGCGAGAAGACGCTGCCCTTCATGCACTTCGAGGCGCCCACGCCCCATCGCCCGGTGATCGCCATCGAGATCAAAGACCGCCGCCCGGATGATTGGTCGCCGGTGCTGCTGCAAGCCTGGGGCCAGGCCGCCAACGACCCTGGCAGCTGGGCCAGCGCCGCCGCCCAAGCCGGGGCCGATCTCATCGTTCTCGCCCTCAGCCTGAACGACGCCAACGGCAAGCCGACGACTCCCGCTGCCGCCGTTGCCGCTGTGAAGCAAGTACTTGCCACTTGCGACTTGCCACTTGCCGTCTTTGGGCCGGGCCAGGCCGAGGCCGACAACGAATTGCTGGTGGCGGTGGCCGAAGCCACGAAGGGCGAGCGCCTGCTCCTGGGCATCTGCGAAGACAAGAACTATCGCACCATCGTTGCCACAGCGATGGCCAACGGCCACCTGGTCAGCGCCCGCACGCCCATGGATGTCAATCTGGCCAAGCAGCTCAACATCCTGATCACCGATATGGGCATGCCGCTCGACCGTGTGATCATGGACCCCACCACCGGCGCCGTCGGCTACGGCATCGAGTACGGCTACTCGGTGATGGAGCGGCTACGCCTGGCGGCGCTGCAAGGCGACCGCATGACGCAGTTGCCCATGCTTGTCACCCCCGGCTTCGAAGCCTGGAAGACGAAGGAGGCGAAGGTCGGTGTGGGCGTGCCCGCGGCCTGGGGCGACTGGGCCGAGCGCGGGATTTCCTGGGAGACGCTCACGGCCGTCTCGCTGCTCGAATCCGGCGCCGACATCGCCGTCCTGCGCCATCCCGAAAGCGTGAAGCGGGTGCGCGTGGCAATCGATGGTTTGATGATGGCGTGAAACGCAAAGACTTGTCGTAGTAACGACTTGAGTCGTTTTTACTTGCGTGAAACGTGATACGTGAAACATGAAACGTGAAACGCAATAACCCGAGAGGAGATATTCAATGGCTCTATCCGGCATCCAAATCTATAAACTCCTTCCCCAAACAAACTGCAAGGATTGTGGTTTCCCAACCTGTCTGGCTTTTGCCATGAAATTGGCGGCAAAACAGGTCGAATTGGCGGCCTGTCCGCATGTCAAAGAAGACGCCAAGGCCCAACTTTCCGAATCGGCGGCCCCGCCCGTGCGCCTGATCTCGCTGCGCGCCAATGGCAACGAAGTCAAGGCCGGCAACGAAGTGGTGCTCTTCCGCCACGAGAAGACCTTCTACAACCGGCCGGGCTTGTTCGTGCGCGTGGCCGACACCCTGGGCGCCGAGGCGATGCGGGCGAAAATTGCCGCGGCCGACGCCTATCGCGTCAACTATGTCGGCATCGACCTCACGATCGACGGCTTTGCCGTCGAGTCGGTTGCAGGCGACCCGGCGGCATTTGCGGCGGCGGTGAAGGCCGTGCGGGCCGCCAGCCAGCGCCCGCTCATCCTGCTGGGCCAGGCGGCCGCGCTGGCGGCCGGGCTGGCCGCGCTGGGCGGGGAGACGCCGCTGATCGGCCTGGCGGACGCCGGCAACTGGGCCGAACTGGCCGAACTGGCTGCACAGAACAAGGCGCCGCTGATCGTCAGCGCGCCTGACCTGGATGGATTGGCCGAACTGACCGAGAAGATCAAGGGCAAGGGCGTCGAAGACATGGTTCTCGATCCGGCCGTTCGCGATTTCGGCGCCTCGCTCACCCTGAGCACGCAAATCCGCCGCCTGGCGCTGAAGAAGAACTTTCGCCCGCTCGGTTTCCCGATCATCGCCTTCCCCTCGGCTGCCCCCGACGCCGCCGCCGAGTCAATGCTGGCGGCGCAGGCCATCGCCAAGTACGCTGGTTTCGTCGTCATCGACCGTTTTGCGCCCGAAACCATCTATCCGCTGCTCGTCTTGCGCCAGAACATCTTCACCGACCCGCAAAAGCCCATCCAGGTGCAACCGGGCGTGTACGAGGTCAACACCCCCAAGCCCGAAGACCCGGTGCTGGTGACAACCAACTTCAGCATCACCTATTTCAGCGTAGCCAACGAGGTCGAAGGGTCGGGCTTGCCGGCCTGGCTGGTGGTGGCCGACGCCGAAGGCATGAGCGTACTGACAGCCTGGGCCGCCGGCAAATTCGACGCCGAGCGCATCGCTAAAGATGTGAAGCGCTTCGGCGTGGCCGACAAAGTCGCCCGCAAGCGCATCATCCTCCCCGGCCATGTGGCCGTGCTCTCCGGTGAGCTGGAAGCCGAGCTGCCGGGCTGGGAAATCCGCGTCGGCCCGCGCGAGGCCGTCGACCTGCCCCGCTTCATGAAAGAAGCACTGTAATCACCAAGAACCGAAACAAAGTAGTATTGGCCCTTCATTTTATGCCAATTCGCAATTTGCAAGCAAGAATCCTTATGTCCACTTTCAACACCCTGGCCCAGGACTTTCTGGCCCAAAAACGCATTGCTGTGGTAGGCGTCTCGCGCAGCCAGCAGGACGCCGCAAACTTGATCTACAAGACACTGCGCAGCAAAGGCTACCAGGTCTTCGCCGTCAACCCCAACGCCGAGGCGGTCGAAGGCGACCCCTGTTACCCCAACCTGCACGCCATCCCCGGCGGCGTCGATGGCGTCGTCATCAGCACCAAGCCGGCGCTGGTCGAGGGGATCGTGCGCGACGCCAAGCAGGCCGGCGTGACCCGCGTGTGGATGCACGACAACACTTTCATGCCCGGCAGCAGTTCCGAAGCGGCAGCGCAGTATGGCCGCGACAACGGCATCACCGTCATCGCCGCCGGTTGCCCGCTGATGTTCTTCGACTTCGGGCACAAGTGCATGAAGTGGATGATGGGGGTGATGGGCCGGCTGCCGAGTTGAGTACGGCAAACAGCAAACATGGGTTTCAATAATCCACCGAGTCTAGCCAGGCATGACCCAACATTCTATCCTCTTCGACTCCACCAACGCCGCTCGCGTCGCCACCGGCGCGCTGCTCACCGAGGCTGCGCGGCTGGCGGGGGTCGAAATCAACCAGCCGTGTGGGGGACAGGGGCGTTGTGGGCGCTGCACGGTGCAAGTGGCGTCCGGGAGGGTGCGACGCCGGAGTTCGTTGCGGCTTGCGGCCGAGGACATCGCCCAGGGCTTCACCCTCGCCTGCCAGACGGTGGTCGAAGGCGACGCCGTTGTGCTCGTCCCGCCGCAGGAGAAGGTCGAGCGCAGGCTGACCGTTGACCGCGTGGCCGCTGAGGTGCAGGTCCCGGCCGGCTATCACTTCCACAGCCATCAGACCATCCACCGTCTGTCGTTGAGCCTGACCCCACCCAGCCTGGACGACCAGCGCGACGATTGGAGCCGGCTGCGCAAGGCCCTGCGCCGCCAGAGCGATTGGAGCGACGTGGCCATCTCGCTGCCCATGTTGCGGCGGATCGGCAGCGTGCTGCGCCAGGGCGATTGGCAGGTCACGGCCATCCTCGACATCCCGAATTGGGATTGCGCGCCCAACTGCCCCGCCCGGCTGATCGACCTCCGCCCTGGCTTTGTCGCTGAAACGACGCCGCTGTGGGGGCTGGCCATCGATATCGGCACCACCACCGTCACCATCTGGCTGGTAGACCTGGCGAGTGGGCAGGTGCGGGCGCAGGCGGCAGAGTACAACGGCCAGATTGCCCGCG
>CAYWPZ010000079.1:0-17575 GCA_964460135.1 uncultured Caldilineales bacterium
AGGTCATTCTTTCCGGTCCACGATGGGGATTGCTTCTTGATTCACAACCAGGCGAAAGCCGGTGCCCTGGGCGCGATAATCGGCGCTGGGGATGGTGATGCTACAGGCGCTGCGGACGTTGCAGGCGGTGTGATGAGGGCTGTAGCCCCACGAACCGCCTTTGACCACGTGAAAGCGCGGGTCAGCGGGATGGTAAGGGCTGAGCGTCCACTCCCAGATGTTGCCCGCCATGTCCAGGCAGCCGTAGGGCGAGCGATTGGCCGCGATGCTGCCCACCGGCAGGGGATGGCCGATGCGCCAGTACCAGCCGCTGCGCGCGAGTTCCATCTGCGGGGGCCGAAACAGGTTCAGCCAATAGTAATCCAGGCCGAGGGTGTGGGTGGGCCGCAGGTGCATGAGTTCCGGGCGGGGTGCGGCCTGGCCCCAGGGATAGGTGCGGCCGTCGGGGCCGCGGCCTGCCTTCTCCCACTGCTCTTCGGTGGGGAGTGTGTACTGCCGGCCATCCACCTCGCCCAGCCAGCCGGCATAGGCCAAGGCGTCGGCCTGCGAGACATCGACGATCGGGTAGTCGGCCATCGCCGCCGGATAGCCGCCAACCGGGGCAAAGCGACGCCAATGACGGGCCAGGCCGCGCCTGCGCACCGCCCACCAACGGCCGGGCCAGCGATAGGCGGTGACGTCGAGGAAGGTTTTCCACTCGGCATAGGTGACCGGCCGCTCCTGGATGAAGAAGCCGGGGAGATCGAGGGTGGTCTGTGGGCGCAAGGGGCGCGTCCCGCTCTGGCGCTCGTAAACGACTTCGGGGCCATAGAGGAAGGGGCCGGGTGGAATATAGATCAAACGCGACTGCTCGTCCACTAGCTCAATCTGGCGCCCAACCGCGCCAACACGTCGGCGAAGCCCGGAAACGAATCGGAGACGCAGTCAGCGTCCTCGACCGCAGTGGCGCCCTCGGCCAGCAGCCCGGCCACAGCCAGCGCCATCGCCAATCGGTGGTCGCCATGCGAATCGACGCGGGTGCCCTTGAGCCGGGTAGGGCCTTCGATGATGAAGCCATCGGGCGTGGCTTCGATCGCTGCGCCCAACTTGCCCAGCTCGGCCACGGTGGTGGCGATGCGGTCGGTTTCCTTCACCCGCAGTTCGGCGGCGTCGCGTACCACCGTTCGGCCATGCGCCTGGGTGGCGATGACGGCAAAGACCGGCAGTTCGTCGATCAGGGTGGGGATGATGTCGCCGCCCAGCGTGACCCCGCGCAGCGCAGCCGGCCGGACGTGCAGATCGCCGGTGGGTTCACCGCCGTGCTCGGCCCAGTTGCTCATGGTGATGTCGGCGCCCATCTCGATCAGGGCATCCAGCAGGCCGCGACGGGTGGGATTCACCCCCACATCGGGGATGGTGACGGCGCTGCCGGGCGCACAGGCAGCTGCGGCCACAAGGAAAGCCGCGGACGAGAAATCGCCAGGGATGGATAGATCGAAGGGGCTAAGCGGGCCTGAAGGCGCCTCGGAGGTGATAACGCGGCCGCGGCGAACGATGGGTGCGCCCATGGCCGCCAGCATGCGCTCGGTGTGGTCGCGGGAGGGGCCAGGTTCGCGCACGATGACCAGCCCGCTCGCATACAGCCCCGCCAACAACAGGGCTGATTTGACCTGGGCGCTGGCCACCGGCAGGG
Organism: uncultured Caldilineales bacterium; assembly: GCA_964460135.1. Taxonomy (GTDB): domain Bacteria; phylum Chloroflexota; class Anaerolineae; order J102; family J102; genus SSF26. The sequence continues at coordinate 1,673 of CAYWPZ010000079.1, forward strand.
AATAATCGAACCCGGCCAATTCACGGCCACGGATCGAGAGGGGGAGCAGGCGGCCGCCCTCACGTCCGCCGATGTCGGCGCCCATCTGCCGCAACGGTTCCACCACCCGCGCCATCGGGCGCTTACGCAGTTGTGGGCTGCCCACGACGACGCTGTGGAAGCTCTGACCGGCCAGCAGACCGGCCAGCAGCCGCGCCGTGGTGCCGCTGTTGACGCAGTCCAGCGCCACCTCCGGCTCCTGTAGGCCGGCCAGCCCGCGGCCATGGATGCGCCACTCGCCTGCGGCCGGCTCCTCCACCTCCACTCCCAGCGCCCTGACCACGCCCAGGGTAGCGCGGCAATCGCCGCCATCCAGAAAATTGCGCACCCGGCTGACCCCGTGCGCGATGGCGCCAAACAGCAGCGCCCGATGCGTGATCGACTTGTCGGCCGGAACGCGGGCGGCGCCAAGCAAGGGGCTGGGGGAGAGGATCAAGGTGGACATACGAAGTTGCGAGCAGAAGCAGATGAAGTGGAGTCAAGGAAAACCGGCCCACTATACCATCAGCAGCCGGTCAGCGCCTATTGATCACCGGCTTGATCTGTGATCGCAGTCGCCAACCACCTGCCCAAAACGCGGGCACGACAAAGGGCGGAGCCAATAATGCGACCGGCGTCGGAGATCGTCACGCCTCGCGCTTCACGGCCCGCTCCCCCCGCCTCCCGTTCCCTCCAGACATCGCTTTTCCTGCTTCCATCGTCATGTCTGAAGCAATGTTCGGCAGATTGCGCCCAGTGCAAGTATAATCGCCCCATGCCTCGCGCCGTCCTCGCCCTCCTGATTGCTCTGCTGCTCCTGCTGGCCGCCTGCGAGGCGCCGCTGCCGGCTCCCACGGCCACGCCAACGCCCACCAGCACGGCAGCGCCCCGGTCTTCCTTGGCCGATGTCACACCCGCGCCCACCCAGCCCAAACCGCTCGTGCTCTGGTTGCCCGACTGGATGGTGATGGCAGACGGTGCAGCCGCCGACCAATTGCGCCAGATGTTGAAGCGCTTCGGCGACGAAGAAGGAACAGCGATCGCAATCGTTGCCAAGCCATCGGCCGGCGAAGGGGGCCTGCTCGATTTCCTCATGGTCAGCCAGCCGGTGGCGCCGGCCATCCTGCCCGATCTCATCGCCCTGCCGCTGGAAGGGGCCGAAGCGGCAGCCAGCAAGGGCTTGTTGCAACCGCTCGATGGCCTGATCGATCCCGACCTGGCCGCCGATCTCTATCCCTTTGCCCGCTCGGTGGCCCGCACCGACCACGGCTGGTACGCCCTGCCGTTCGTCGCCTCGGTCGAGCACCTGGCCTTCCAGCCCTCCGCCATCGGCGATCCCCCGCTCAACTGGGATATTCTGCTGGAGACCCAGGCTACCTATGCCTTTCCTGCCGCCGGCGCCGAAACCACCCTGCCCGATGCCATCCTCATTCACTACCTCAGCACGGTCAAGCCCGGCGAAGACCCCCTGCGCAACGAAGCCGCGCTACGTCGCTTGCTCGGCCTCTATCAAAGCGCCCGCGCCAACGCCCTGTTGGATAGCAGCACGGCCCAGGCGGCCAGCGCTGCCGACACCTGGCCGCGCGTCTTGCAGGGGGCGGTGGTCATGGCCGACGCCACCAGCCAGCTGTGGCTACGCGACCGCCAGCAGGCCACCCTGCTCCGTTTCGGTCCCATCCCCACCGCCGACAGCACCCCCCGCTACATTGCCCACGGCTGGGCCTTTGCCATCATCAGCGCCGACGAAGAACGCCAGGCGCTCTGCGCCCGTTTGATCCAACACCTGACGGCCCCTGACTTCCTCTCGGCTTGGAGCCTGAGCGCGCACTACCTCCCTGCCCGTCGCTCGGCGTTGGCTGCCTGGCCGTCCGAAAACTACACCGCCTTTGCCGCCGACGCCCTTGACACCGCCACCCGTCCGCCCGCCTGGACCAGCGATGCGCCGTTCATCCGTAGCCTCCACCGGGCGGCCCTGGACGTGATCATGGGCGTTGTCAATGTCGAGACCGCCATCCAAACCGCGGTCGCATCCTGGTAAGATAACCCGCTTTGACCCCCGCCCATGCCAATGATGGAACGACTCTACACCCCGTGGCGCCGCGAGTATGTCGTCAACCCCAAAGCCGTGGACTGCCCCTTCTGCGATTACCTCTCCCAGGACATTGCGCACGACGCCGACAACCTCATCCTCCTGCGGAGTGAGCGCACCTTCATCATCCTCAACCGCTATCCCTACAACAACGGCCATCTGATGGTCTTGCCCAACCTGCACGTCTCCGACCTGGAAGCCATGGACGACGCCACCCAGCTCGAGCTGATGCAGATGACCACCCTGGCCAAACACCTGCTCGAACGCACCCTGCAACCACATGGCTTCAATGTCGGTCTCAACCTGGGCAAGGCGGCCGGAGCCGGGCTGGCAGACCATCTCCATGTCCACATCGTCCCGCGCTGGTCTGGCGACACCAACTTCATGCCCATCGTTGCCAACACCCGCGTCCTACCCGAATGGCTGGGTGAGACCTACCAGCGCCTGCGCGCCACCCTGGCGGCAATCCTGGCCGCGGCCTGATTCCCACGATCATGAACCGAATCGGACTCCTCGGCGGCACCTTCGACCCCGTCCATATCGGCCATCTGATCCTGGCCGAAACCGCCCGCGACACACTCCAGCTCGACCACGTCTTCTTCGTCCCCGCTGCCGATCCGCCCCACAAGCGCGGCCAGGTGGAGGCATTGGCCGACGATCGTCTGGCCATGCTTCACCTTGCCATCGACGACAACCCGGCCTTCAGCATCTCGGCCATCGACCTCGAGCGCGCTGGGCCACACTTCACCGCCGATATGGTCGAAATCATGCGCCAGCAGATCGGCGAAGGGGTGGAAATGTGGTTCTTGATGGGATTAGACTCGCTCATCGACTTCCCCAACTGGCGTGAACCCGAGCGGATTCGCCGTCTGGCCCGGTTGGCCGCCGCCACCCGACCGGGATATGTAGTCGATTGGGTTCCCCTCGAAGACGCCCTCCCCGGCATCATCCACGATGTCACGCTGCTGCCGATGCCCGGCGTCAGCATTGCTTCCCACCATCTACGCCAAAAAATGGAGAACGGACACAGCGTGCGCTACCAGCTCCCCGAAACCGTGCGTCACTACATCCACCAAAAGGGGCTGTACGGTGTTCAGATAGCGCCTTGAGCGCAATAAAGATCACCATCGTCAACCGTCCATCCACCGTCATTTGGGCCATGCCAGCGCTGGGGGCTTAGGCGCGGCTGATGTAAGCCGCAATCAAACGTGTTGTGGCTTCGAGAGCATCTTCGTGCGTGCGTTCGTAATGATGGGTTGCATCGACGCCCGGCCCGATCAACGCCACCTGCGCCCCACCCCCCGCCCGCCAATAGGCCCCGCCGTCTGAGCCGTAGTAGGGGTAGATGTCGGTGCGATAGTGGATAGCCTCGCTGCGGGCGAGATCGCGCAGCCGTCGCGTGAGATCGACGTGATAGGGGCCATTGAGGTCTTTGACGCAGATGCTAACGGCGTGCTCGGTCGAAGCCTGGCCCTCGCCCACAGGCCCGATATCCAGCGCCACCAGCTCCGCCAGGTCGATGGGCAGGCCGTGGGCGCCGCCGTGCCCCACTTCTTCGAAATCACAGAAATGAAGCAGGGTGGCCTGCGCCGGCGGCAGGTTGGCATCGTTCAGGGCGCGCACCGCCGCCAACAAACAGGCGACAACGGCCTTGTTGTCGAGATAGCGACCGCGCACAAAGCCGTTGCTGCCGGTCTCCAGGCGGGGGTCGAAGACCACAAAATCCCCGACCTCGACGCCCAGCGCCTGGGCATCCCACGGCCCGGTGATGGCTGCGTCCAACCGCACCTCCATCGTCTCATCCGCGCGCGGGAAGTCCTCGGTCGCAGGCCCAAAGACGTGCTTGGATGCGTGCTGAGGCAGCAGGCTCCCTCGCAGCTTGCGCCCATCCCCGAGCAACACCCAACAGCCCTCGCCCTCGACCGACGTCCAATCGAAACCGCCCAGGCGGGTGAGCTGCAGGCGGCCGTTGTGTCGGATCCGCTTGACCATGGCCCCCAAGGTATCGACATGGGCTGTCAGCGCACGCGGGGCAGCAGCGGCGGCGCCTTCCCACGATGCCGTCAAGACCCCCTTGCGCAGGCGGCGCGGCTGCAACCCCAACGCCGTCAGCGCCCCCTCCACATAGTCAAGGGCGGGGCCTGCCAGACCGCTGGGGCTAGGAATGGCCAGGAGATCGGCCAGACAGCCGAGCAGGTAGGCGGTGTCGCAGGCCAGGGGCGCCTGGCGCGCCGCGCCTGCTGTGTCTTCGCTCTGCAGCAAGTCTTCGTTCATCCGCCTATCCCAAACGCCATCTCAGTGCTGCAAAATCTGTGACAAGAACAGCTTCGTGCGTTCTTCTTGCGGGCTTTCGAAGATCTGCCGCGGGGGGCCGCTCTCGACGATGGCGCCCTGGTCGAAGAAGAACATACGGCTGGCCACGGCGCGGGCAAAGCCCATCTCGTGCGTCACGACCAGCATCGTCATCCCGCTTTGAGCCAGTTCCATCATCACCTCCAGCACCTCCTTGATCATCTCCGGGTCCAGGGCCGAGGTAGGTTCGTCGAACAACATCACCTTCGGCTGCATGGCCAGGGCGCGGGCAATGGCCACGCGCTGTTGCTGTCCACCAGAAAGCTGGCCGGGATATTTGGCGGCCTGGTCGGGGATGCCAACCCGCGTCAGCAACTGCATTGCCACTTCCTCGGCCTTTTCCTTGTTCCATTTTCGCACCTGAATCGGCCCCAAGGTCACATTCTGGAGGACGGTGAGGTGGGGGAAGAGGTTGAACTGCTGGAACACCATCCCCACCTCGCGGCGGATGGTGGCAATGTTGCGCGTGTCATGGGTCAGTTCCACGCCATCGACAATGATCGTGCCCTTCTGATGGTCTTCGAGCCGATTGAGGGTGCGGATGAACGTAGACTTGCCGGAGCCGGACGGGCCAAAGATGACGATCACCTCGCCCTTCTGCACTTCCATGTTCACCCCGCGCAGTGCATGGAAATGGCCGAACCATTTGTGGACATCGCGGGCAATGATGATGGGTTCGCTCATGGGTGACGGCGCCTCCAAAGGCCGGGGGTGAAGTGGGTGAGGGAAAAGGGGTAAGGTGAAGGAAGAAAGCGGCGCTTAGTCTAGCACGAGATTGGGCTATCGTCTACCGACGCCCAGGTTGCCCTCGAGCCGGCGACTGGCGTAGGACATGCCATAGCTGAACAGCCAATAGACCAGGGCGACGAAGGCATAGACCTCGATCTGGCGTCCATGATAGTCGGGATTGGCGAGGACGCCGCGGGCGATGCCGACCAGATCGAGCAGACCGACAAGCGCGACTAGCGATGTATCCTTGAACAGGCCGATGAACTGCCCCACCAGCACCGGGATGATGGCGCGCAACGCCTGGGGGAGGACAATGTGGACGGTAGTTTGCAGGCCGTTCAGCCCCACGGCGTAGGCAGCCTCGTACTGGCCTTTGGGAATGGCTTGCAGCCCACCGCGCACGTTTTCGGCCATGTAGGCGGCCGAGAACAGGATCGTCACCACCATCGCCCGCAACACCCGGTCCACCGTCATCCCCTCGGGCAGGACGAAGGGCAGCATCACCTGGCCAAGGAAGAGCAGGGTGACAAGAGGCACGCCGCGGATGACCTCGATGTAAACAACGCTCAGCCCGCGCACCGCCGGCAGCGATGAACGCCGGCCAAACGCCAACAGCACACCCAGCGGAAACGAGACCAGGATGCCGATGATGGTGATCAGCAACGAGAGCAGAAGACCACCCCATAGATTGCTGGGCACCCGCACCAAGAAACCATCCTCGCCGAAGCCTCGCACCAACAGAACCAACAGGGGCAAGTACAACAGCAGCAGGAGGAAGGCCGGTCGCCGCAGCCCGGCCGGTCGCAGCCGTCCAAGCCCATAGGCCAGCAGGATCACGCCATCGATAGCGACGAGCTGGGGCCAGCCGGTCGCGCCGCGCCCCAGCACCAACCCAGCCAACAGCAGCGGCGCAGCCATGATCGCCCACAAGATGCCATCCACCCGGCGCACGAACACACCCCAGATCAGGCCGATGACGATGGCCAGCAGGTACAGACCAAGCCAGAGCCGCCATGCCTCGCTCAGCGGGTATTGTCCCTTCATGAACAGGACGAAGTTGTCGCTCACCGCCGACCAGTCGGCCTGGGTGCGGGCCCAGTTGGCCGCAGGAATCAACACCGCCAGTCCAATAAGCCCCACCAGCAGCGTCAGGAGGGCGTTGAACCAGGAACTGAACAGGTTCTGCCGCAGCCAGTCCACCAGCCCGTAGCGCAGTAGGGGCGGCGGCAGGGTTTCGGTCGGGCGCAAGGAGGTCGTCACGGTCAGCGCTCCACCAGCCTTGTCCGCCGGTTATACCAGTTCATGAGGCCCGAGGTCAGCAAGCTAAACGAAAGATAAACCAACATGGCGATGAGGATGGTCTCGACCGCGCGGCCACTCTGATTGAGGATCGTGTTCCCCACGCCAAACAGATCGGGATAGCCCACCGCCACCGCCAGGGAGGAATTTTTGGTCAGGTTGAGATACTGGCTGGTGAGCGGAGGGATGATCACCCGCATAGCCTGGGGGAAGGTAACAAGTCGCAGCGTCTGAAAGGGGCTAAGCCCCAGCGCTGTGGCGGCCTCGTGCTGACCTTTGGAGACAGCCAGCAGCCCAGCTCGCACGATTTCGGCGATGAAAGCCGCGGTGTAGATCACCAGCCCCATCAGCAGGGCCATGAATTCCGGTGTAAAAGCAGCGCCGCCCTCGAAGTTGCGCCGACCCAGGACAGGAAGCTCGAGCTGCAGAGGCGCCGAAGGCATGAGCATCCAGCCGGCCGCAGCCACGAGCAGAAAAGCTGCCGGCGCCCACACCCCCACCAACGGCATGCGCCCCGTCCGGCGGCCACGGCGGATGAGAACGGCGGCCGTGACCAGCGCCGCTGCCAGCCCTGCGAGCAGCAGCCAACGGTAAGCGCCCCAGCCAGGGCCGGCTTGGGGCCAGGGCGCAAATACACCGCGATTGCTGAGAAAGATGCTTCCAGGCAAGCGCACGGCCTCTTGCACGCGCGGCAACTTGAAAAAGAACGCCGTCGAGAGAAAATACAGGATCACCAACAGCGGGATATTGCGTAGCAGCTCGACATAGACCGATGCGATTTTCCTGACAAGCCAGTTGGCTGATAACCTGGCGACGCCAACGAGGATGCCCAGGGCGGTGGCCAGGACGATCCCCACAGCCGAAACGCGCAGGGTATTCAGAAAACCTACCAGGAAAGCCCGCAGATAGCTGTCGTTGCGTGTGTATTCGATTGAACTCTCGCCGATGTCGAACTGCGCTGTTTGCTGTAGAAAGCGAAAACTGGGCAGCAGGCCCTGCTTGTCCAAAGAACGATAGAGATTGGCGAGCACCACCCCCAGAACGACCACCACCGCCGCCACCACGATCACCTGCAAGGCCGTCTGCAGCACGCGCTCGTCGCGCCAAAACGGCGCCGTCTTGTGCTCGTGCGACCTGCGGCTGGCCATGGGTGTCTTCCTCAAACTGACGAGCAGCCCAGGGGGCCTCTCCTGGCGCGGGCAGAGCGTTGGGATGCCCGCGCCAGGAGAAAGCCAGGGGTCAGCGGATCGGCGGGGCGTAGAGCAGGCCGCCCTCGGTCCAGGTGGAGTTCAGCGCCCGCGGGAGGTTGATGGCTGTGTCGGGGCCGAGGTTGCGGTTGTAGATCTCCTCATAGTTGCCCACCAACTTGATGATACTATAGGCCCAGTCGTTGCTCAGGCCCAGCTTCAAGCCCATGTCGCCCTCGGTTCCCAGCAGTTTCTTGATGTTCGGGTCCTGGGAATTGGCCTTCAGATCGTCCACATTGCCCGAATTGACGTTCTGTTCTTCAGCCAGGAAGGTGGCGTAGACCGTCCACTGGATGATGTCGAACCATTGGTCGTCGCCATGACGCACCATCGGGGCCAGCGGCTCCTTCGAGAGCGTCTCGGTCAGGATGATGTGGTCTTCGGGGGTGGGGAAGGTGGTCTGAGTGGCGACGATGCCCGATTTGTCGGTCGTCCAGGCATCGCAGCGGCCTTCGAGATAGGCCTGGGTGGTGGCTTCGTTGGTCTCGAAGACGACTGGGGTGTAGCTGACGCCATTCGCCGCCATCACGTCCGCCAGGTTGAGCTCGGTGGTCGTTCCCTGTTGGACGCAGATGGCCGCCCCTTCCAGGTCCTTGAGGCTGGCGATGCCGCTATCCTTGCGCACCTGGATTCCCTGGCCGTCGAAGAAGTTCGGGTGGGCAAAGTTGCCCTTCAGTTCGGTATCGCGCGAGAGCGTCCAGGTGGTGTTGCGAATGAGGACATCGACCTCGCCCGATTGCAGGGCGGTGAAGCGGTCCTTGGCCGTGAGCGGCCGGTACTCGACTTTGCTGGCGTCGCCAAAGATAGCGGCGGCCACTGCCTTGCAGAAATCGACATCGAAGCCAGCGAAGTTGCCGTCGGGTTGCAGGAAGCCAAAGCCAGGGACGCTGCTGTTGACGCCGCATACAAGCTTTCCACGCTCCTTGACGGCGTCGAGGGTGCTCTTGCCGGCTTCGGTCTGCACCGCCGGCTGCGGCTCGGCCGCGGGCGCTTCGGTGGCGGCCGGGGCGGCGGTGGGGACGGCGGTGGGCGCTGGCGCAGGGCCGGCGCATGCCCCCAGTAAGAGAGCGAAAAGCAGGACGAAGAACAGAAGCGAGAGGTGGCGCCGAACCATCATTTTTCTCCTTGTGTGCGCAGAGCGGAAGTCCTTGTCTCCGGGCCGCCCGATGATGAACGGGCAGCATCGACAAGGCCGAAAGAATAGGGAGTGGAACTTACCATGATACGGTATCGCTGTCAAATGACTTCGCACGTGGGACAAGGGTGGTACAAAGCAACGGCCCGAACCGCGTGCGGTTCGGGCCGTTTAAGCAGAGCAACTGCCTGACGTGAGTTCTAGCGCCTGTTCGGATAGATCGTGGCCGCCTGCGCCTGCTGCACCCGATGGAAGAAGTGCACCGGCTCGGTGAAGCCGCCGGCGATGACATACTGCACCGTCGTCGACGTGATATTGCTCACCCAGCAGTCCGATCCTTCAGGCATGGGTACGGCGCTGCCTTCATCCACCACTTCCTCGCCCAGGCCCGATGTCTCCATGCGCACGCGGCCGTTGATGACGTAGAAAATCTCCTCGCGCCCCTGGCCCGGTCGTAGGCGCCGTCCCGCCTCATTGGGGGCCAGCTTGCCATAGATCAAATAGGTTGTCAGGTTGCCGGTCTCATTTGGGCCGAGCGCCGTTTCGCCCGTCCGCTCGACGCGTTGCGCTACAGAAATGGATTTCATGATGGACTCCTCTGAAGCGATCAGGCCAGGGCCAGGTTGGCGCTGACATCGAGGTCAAGGCCATCCTGCTGACCCCGCTGCCAGCGATAGAAGCCGGCGGCGGCGATCATGGCTGCATTGTCGGTGCACAGCGAAAGAGGGGGAACGAATACTGGTCGGGGGGAGCGGTCGATGAGGGTCTGGCGTAAGGCGGCGTTGGCGGCCACGCCGCCACACACCCAGATTTGCGTGGCGTCGATGGCCTCGGCTGCCCACAACGTCTTGCCGACCAGCACATCGACCACCGCCTGCTGAAACGAAGACGCCAGATCGGCCACACTCTGCGCATCCAGGTCGGCGACGGCATCGTGGCCGGACGACTGCGACTGGACGGCCCGCAGGACGGCGGTCTTGAGGCCGCTGAAGCTGAAATCGTGCCGACCAGGGAGCCAGGCGCGAGGCAGATCGAAGGCGTCGGCGCGGCCGGCGGTGGCGGCGCGCTGGATGGCCGGACCCCCAGGATACCCCAAGCCCAACAAACGCGCAACCTTGTCAAATGCCTCGCCAGCGGCGTCGTCGATCGTCCCCCCCAGGCGCCGATAGCGCCCGTGCCCGCTCATGGCAATCAGCTCGGTATGGCCGCCGCTGACAATGAGCACCAGCACGGGGAAGCTCTCCTCCACTCGTCTTCCCCCCACCTCCACCCAGTTGGAGTAGACATGCCCTTCCAGATGATTGACGCCCACCAGCGGCAACCCGCGCGCCCAGGCGATCCCCTTGGCCGCATTGACGCCCACCAGCAGCGACCCAGCCAGACCCGGCCCGCAGGTGACGGCCACAGTGTCGATCTGCCCCCAACCAAGTTCCGCTCGCTCCAGCCCCTCGGCGATCACCGGCAACAGGGTCAGGACATGCTGCCGCGCTGCTACTTCGGGGAAAACGCCGCCATACTGCCGGTGCAGATCGATCTGCGTCGCGATGACATTGCTACGGATGCGCCGTCCATCCTCGACCACAGCCACGGCCGTCTCATCGCAGGAAGTTTCGATGCCGAGAATCAAAGACATATGCGAAGACCAAACACAAACGGGTTCTGTTCAGGTTCTCTAACTGCGAGTGGCGACAGCTTCTTCGCCTGTCTCCTCATCCACCCCTTCATACGGCTGCAAAAACTCTATCAATACCCCATGGGTGGCCTTGGGATGGGCAAAAACACCGTAGCCCTCGGCGGCGCGAATAGGTTGCTCATTGATCAGTCGCACAGCGCGCCCTGCCAGTTCATGCATCGTCTCGCTGACATCGTCCACCTCCAGGCAAATGTGGTGGAGCCCCTCGCCGCGGCTCGCCAGGTACTTGGCCACGCCCGAGGTTTCGGTGACAGGTTGGATGAGTTCGATCACACTTTCGCCTGCAGGCAGAAAAGCAATCTCGACTTCCTGTTCGGGCATGAGCATGCGCTTGGTCATGGCCAGGCCCAGGCGCTCCTGGTAGGTGCGTAGCGCTTCGTCGAGATCGGCGACGAGGATGGCGATGTGGTTGATGCGACGAATCATAGGTTGTGTTCCTCCGGGACTACAAACAACTCCAGGGCTGGATCGAGGCTGTCGGCCCCTTCCTGCAAGATCGTGTCCAGGGACAGGCGAATGAACTTGCCGCTTGCCGTCACGGCCACAGCGCCATCGGCCAGCATCAGCGAGCCCTCTGCCAGAAACACGCGGCCCTTCGACTCGGTGATCCGCCCCACCACCGTCAGCATCTCGCCCATCGGCGTCGGCACCTTGTAACGGATGGTCAGTTCAGCGGTTACACCCCAGGCCGTCTGGTCCGACCAGATCGCCCGCCCCATCGTCTCGTCCAGCATGGCTGCCACAATGCCGCCATGCACCCGGCCGGGATAGCCCTGGTGGTGGGGTGCAGGGAGAAAGCGCCCCAGGCAGGTATACTCGTCCAGCTGGTAGAAATGGGCGTGCAGCCCGGCCGGATTCTCTAGCCCGCAGACGAAACACATGCGCGAGTTGGGCTGTTTAGCGGCAGATTGGGCGTCGATGTGGCCGAAAGGGATGGTCATGGCGGTCAGAGCAAGGTCGAAGGCTGGTATTCGCCGAACACCCGTCTCAGCGCACCACAGATCTCCCCCAGGGTGACGTACTCTTGCACGGCCCCGACGAACAGTGGCATCAACGGCGCTTGCGGGTCGCGGGCGGCGGCGGCAATGCGGTCGAGCCAGGCGGCAGCGCGGGCCGAATCGCGGCGGTCGCGCACGGCCTGGACGCGGGCGATCTGCTCTGCCTGCACCGTCTCATTCACCCGCAACAACTCTCGCTCGTGCGCCTCCTCGACCTGGAAGCGGTTGAGTCCCACCACCACCTCGCGATTGGCCTCGATGGCCTGTTGGGCGCGATAGGCTGCGTCCTGAATCTCTCGCTGGATGAAACCTTCCTCGATCGCCCGCACGGCCCCGCCCATGGCCTCGATGCGGTCGATGTAGGCCGCGGCCCGGCTTTCGATTTCATCGGTCAGATACTCGAGGTAGTACGAACCGGCCAGCGGATCGACTGTGTCGGCGACGCCAGACTCATAAGCGATGATTTGCTGTGTGCGCAGGGCGATCTGCACGGCCCTTTCGGTGGGTAGGGCCAGGGCCTCGTCCATGCTGTTAGTATGCAGGCTCTGGGTGCCGCCCAGGACGGCCGCCAGGGCTTGCATCGTCACGCGCACGATGTTGTTTTCGGGCTGCTGTGCCGTCAGCGTCGAGCCGCCGGTCTGGGTGTGGAAGCGCAGACTGCACGAGCGCGGGTCTTTGGCCCCAAAACGGTCGCGCATGATCTGCGCCCACAGACGCCGCGCCGCCCGATACTTGGCCACTTCTTCCAAAAAGTTGTTGTGGGCGTTGAAGAAGAAGCTAAGCTGACCAGCGAACTCGTCGATGTCCAGCCCCGCCTCGAGCGCCGCCCGTACATAGGCCATACCATCGGCCAGCGTAAACGCAACCTCTTGCACCGCCGTACTACCCGCCTCGCGGATATGATAGCCGCTGATGCTGATGGTGTTCCACTTGGGTAGGCGCTGCCCACAGTAGCGGAACAGATCGGTGATCAAGCGCATTGAATGCTGGGGTGAGAAGATGTAGGTGCCGCGGGCGACGTATTCTTTGAGGATGTCGTTCTGCACCGTGCCGCGCAACTCCGATTCGGGCACCCCCTGCTTGTTGGCGACGCCGATCACCATCGCCAACAGAATGGCTGCCGGCGCGTTGATCGTCATCGAGACCGAGACTTTGTCAAGCGGGATGCCGGCGAGGAGGGTTTCCATGTCGGCCAGCGAGGAGATGGCGACACCCACCTTGCCCACTTCCCCATAGGCCATGGGGTCGTCGGCGTCATAGCCGATCTGCGTGGGCAAATCGAAGGCAACCGAAAGACCCGTCTGGCCCTGAGCGATGAGATACTTGTAGCGTTCGTTGCTCTCGCCGGCCGAGCCGAAGCCCGCGTACTGGCGCATGGTCCAGAAGCGACCCCGATACATCGTCGGCTGCACCCCGCGCGCAAAGGGAAAGTCGCCGGGGAAGCCCAGGCGCTCTGCATAGTCGCCTGCCAACTCATCAATGGGCAGGTAGAGGCGTTCGACAGGAATGCCAGAAGACGTCTCGAAGGCGGTCTTGCGTTCGGGAGAGCGCCGGAGAAGTGGCTGCACCGAGTTGGCGTCCCAATCGGCTGCGGTCTGAGAGAGGGAGAGAGTAGGCATGTCAAATCTCATCATAACCCTTGTCGTAACGACTTGAGTCGTTACTTGAATGATTCCAGCCTCCAATTAGCAGAGATACCGTCTCATGCGCGTTGCAGGCGTCAAAAGCATCAATGAATCACCAGCAAGACAGCTCCTTGTTCGACCCGCTCACCGGCCTTGACCCTCACCTCGCCAACAACACCTTCGCGCGTCGCCCGTAGCTCGTTCTCCATTTTCATTGCTTCGAGGATGGCAATCGGTTGCCCTGTGATGACGGCGTCGCCGGTGCGGACGAGGACGCGAACGACCAAGCCAGGAATGGGGGCTTTGACCTGGATCTCGCCTCCGGTCGCGCCCAGGTCGCTGCGCTTGCCTGCGAGCTTCAACTGGCGTTCGTCGGCCACCCGGACATCGAACGTGCGGCTGCCGAAGCTAACACGATAGCCGTGTTGGGTTTCCTCGACCACCAACTCCAACGAGCGCTGGTCGATCAGCAACGAATACAGCCCAAGTGGGCCGACCTGAAGAAGACTGGCATCGACCCTTTCGTTCTCGATCAAGATCTGGCCGTCAGCGTCGATTTCGACGGCGTAGGTGCTGTTTTCAACCTGAGACTGGTATTTCATACGGTGGCGACCCTTGAAGATCAAGTTTAGGCGCGTATGCCCGACAACAAGGCGGCGCGACGCCAGGCGCTGGCGCTCCCCTGCTCGGCGCCGTGCGAGATGGCAATGGCGCGCAGGCCGCGCTCGTGGGCCAACATTGCCCCCACCAGGGCCGCCAGACGCGCTTCTTCTTCCTGGGCTTGCGTCCAGGTGGCGGCGTAGCCCTCCATAAACTTGGTGTCGAACTGGCCCCACTGAAAACGCGGCGAGTCCATCAAACCCACGTGAAAGGGAAGCGAGGTCTTGATGCCGCCAATGCGATATTCGCTCAGCGCCCTGCGCATACGCAGGATCGCTTCGGCACGCGTCTCGCCCCAGACGATGAGCTTGGCGATCATCGGATCATAGAACAGCGGCACATCCATGCCCTCATACAACCCTGATTCGACGCGAATGCCGGGGCCGGTTGGCTCGCGCAGGGCCACAATGCGCCCGCCCGACGGCATGAAATTGTTGTCAGGGTCTTCGGCTGTGATACGGCATTCGATCGACCAGCCTTTGATCTTGATGTCCTCCTGTTTGTAGCGCAGGCGCCGGCCATCGGCAATCGAGATCATTTCTTTGACGATGTCCACACCTGTCACCATCTCGGTCACAGGATGTTCGACCTGGAGGCGGGTATTCATCTCCAAAAAGTAGAACCCGCCATCCTTATCCAACAGAAACTCGATGGTGCCGGCCGAGGTATAATGGGCAGCTCGCGCCGCTGCCACCGCCACCACCCCCATCCTGGTTCGCAGAGCCTCGTCCACCGCCACCGACGGCGCCTCTTCCACCAGTTTCTGATGCCGGCGCTGGATCGAACACTCCCGTTCGCCCAGATAGATGGTGTTGCCATGCGTATCGGCCAGCACCTGGATTTCCACATGCCGGGCGCCCTCGATGGCCTTTTCCAAGTAGACGCTATCATTGCCAAACGCGGCCAGCGCCTCGCGCCGAGCAGCGCTCAGCGAGCCAAGCAGATCATCCGGCTGGCGCACCAGGCGCATTCCTTTGCCGCCGCCGCCAGCGCTGGCCTTCACCAGCACGGGGTAGCCCAGACGGTCGGCAGCGGTGTGCAAATCATCATCACGCAGATCGCGAGGCGTTCCCGGCACCAGCGGCACCCCCTCGCGCGCCACGGTCATGCGCGCCGTCACCTTGTCACCCATCAGCTCGATGGACTCAGGCGAAGGCCCAATGAAGACAAGTCCGGCATCACGCACGGCCGCAGCGAACGAGCTGTTCTCAGCCAAGAAGCCATAACCGGGATGGACGGCATCGGCGCCGGCAGTTCTGGCGACATCGATGAGCTTGTCAATGCGCAAGTAACTGTCGCGAGCAGCGGGCGGGCCGATGAAATAGGCTTCATCGGCGTAGCGCACATGCAGCGCCGTGCGATCGGCCTCCGAAAACACGGCCACAGTCTTGATCCCGCGCTCCTGGCAGGCTCGGATGATGCGCACGGCGATTTCACCGCGATTGGCAATGAGGACTTTCTTGAACATGGCGAGTCAGTCAGCCTGAAGACGCAAAGTCAGATAGATCTGGTCTGGCCTGAACGGCGTGAGGGGCAATTCGCCTTCCGAACGCAGGCCGCCGAAGCCGGGACCGGGGCGTAGCACCAGGCGGTCGATGCCGATCACGGTGGCGGCGAGATTCTGTCCCGCTGGCAACGCCTGCTGGTCGCCCCACTCCAAACCAAGATGTGCGATACCCTGCAACCAGGCGCCCGGGTCGGGCACATGTCGGCCCAAGTCGCCCTCGCCCGGTTTTGCTGCCAGATCGGTCAACAACAGGCTAATCGGCAGACCGCAATCCACCAGCACATCGTAATAGAGCGCCAAACCACTCTGCTCGACGCGCGTGTGCTGCACCTCGCCGCTGAAGGCGTAGAGATCAAGCCCCAATGGACAAAGCAGCGGCGGCTGCGGCGCGTCCAGGCGGCTATACCAGCCTGCGGGATCGTCATAGGCGACGGCTACCAATAGCTCACTCCTGACGGAGACATCGAGCAAGGTGCCAAGAGCGATGACGCCATGCTCATAGCGGTCGAAAACCTCGGATGTGAGACGAAAAGTAGCTTTCACTTCGGAAC
>CAYWPZ010000080.1:0-17541 GCA_964460135.1 uncultured Caldilineales bacterium
CGCGGTGATGCTGAGCGACGACCTGCCGGCCAATCTCGACTACCTGCCCGGCTCCACCACCGCCGTTTATGACCCCAGCCATCATCGCCTGACCTGGAACCTGGGCGATCTGGCGGCGGGGCCGGAGACTTGCCTGAGCTTCGAGGCGCGGGTGGCTCGCAACGATCTGCCGGAATTGGGTGGGACGGGCAACCAGGCCGAGTTGTTGCTGGTCAATAACGCCAGCCTCAGCGCCGCCAACGCCGCCACAGCCACGGCCAGGCACGAACTGATCTTCAGCTCGATCGCCAACCCGGCGGTGACGAAGATCGCCAGCAGCGCCAGCGTCTTCACCACCTCGGCCATCACCTTCACCCTGACGGTCGC
Source organism: uncultured Caldilineales bacterium (assembly GCA_964460135.1). Classification (GTDB taxonomy): domain Bacteria; phylum Chloroflexota; class Anaerolineae; order J102; family J102; genus SSF26. The sequence continues at coordinate 367 of CAYWPZ010000080.1, forward strand.
CAACCTGGGCAACGCCCCGGCCACCCAGGTTATCCTCAGCGATCCACTCAGCAGCTTTCTCGAAAATGTGAGCGCCAGCAGCAGCCAGGGAAGCGCCAGCTATGACGCCGCCGCCCACAAAGTCATGGTCACGATCGGGACACTGAACCCAGGCCAACAGGTTGTGGTCACGATCAAAGCCCGGGTCATGGCGTCTCTCCCCGTCCCGACCCCCGCCCTACTGCCCAACAGCGCCTTTGTCACCTTTGCCGAGGGCAACCAACGCGATTCCAACCGGGTACAGGTGGTGATCAGCGGGCCGCCACCCCCGCCCGAAATCCCAGAACCGGCCACCGTGCTGCTGGTGGCGGGCGGGCTGGCCGGGCTGGCCGAATGGGCGCGCCGCGCCAGGACAAGACGCCCCGCAGGAGCCTAGCATGTCGTCTGTCACTGCCCTCACCGCCGCCCAAATCCGCCCACTCTGCGACCCCGGCCAATTCACCTTCACCTCCACCGCCGATTTGCCCGACCTCGCCGGCATCATCGGCCAGCAGCGAGCCTTGCGCGCCCTGCAATTTGGCATGGGGATGAGCGCCAAAGGCTACAATATCTTCGTCGTCGGGCCAGCCGGCACCGGCAAATCTACCGCCGTGCGCCAGTTCATCCAGGCCGACGCCGCCCGCCTGACCCCGGCCGGCGACTGGATCTACGTCCACAATTTTCACGAGCCGTCGCATCCCAACGCCATCCTCGTGCCGGCCGGCAAAGGCCGGGCCTTGCGAACCGATCTCGAAGCCCTGGTCAAGGAACTTCAGCGCGCCATCCCGGCCGCATTCGAGAGCGAAGACTATAGCAAAGAGCGTGACAAGATCATCGCCGCCCTCAAGGAAGACCACGAGACCCGCTTCCGCCAGATCAGCGAGCAGGTGGAGAAGTACAACTTCTCGCTCATCCGGCTGCCCGGCGGCTTCATGCTCACCCCGGTCATCGCCGGCAAGCCGATCACCGACGCCCAGTTCGAACAGCTGACCGAAGAACAGCGCGACAAGCTGCTGAAACTGCGCGAGAAACTCCAGGCCGAACTGGATGCCGCCATCGTCAAGATGCGCCAGCGCGAGCACCAGGCCAACGCCGAGATGGCGGCCCTGGATGAAAGCGTCGCCCGTCTCACCATCCAGCACCCGCTGGCCGAACTGCACAGCCGCTACGACAACCTGCCCGACGTCCAACGCCACTTGCAGGCCATGGCCGAGGATCTGGTCGCCAATGTCGATGCCTTCAAGGGTGGGAATGGCCAGGCCGGCGACCTGCAGGCGGCGATGCAGGCCGTGGGCGCCGAGGGACTGCTGCGCCGCTACAGCATCAACCTTTTCGTCGACAACGGCGATGGCAAAGGCGCGCCGGTGGTGTACGAGAGCAACCCCAATTTCGCCAATCTGGTCGGGCGGGTGGAGCACCAGGCGGTGATGGGGGCGCTTTTCACCGATTTTACGATGGTGCGACCGGGCGCGCTGCACCGGGCCAACGGCGGCTACCTGGTGTTGGACGCCACGGCCGTGCTGGAACGACCGCAAGCCTGGGATGCGCTCAAGCGGGCGCTGAAAGAGCGCGTGGTGCGGGTAGAGGAGTATGCCCAATCGCTGGGACTGATCTCCACCTCGGTGCTGGAGCCGGAGCCTATCCCCCTGAACGTCAAAGTGGTTTTGTCGGGGTCTTCCTGGCTTTATTACCTGCTCTCGTCTTACGACGAAGATTTCGACGAAATGTTCAAGGTGCAAGCCGATTTCGACGACCGCATGCCGCGCACTGCCGAGCAAATCCAGGAGTATGCGCAATTCATTGCCACCCTCTGCCGGCAGCAGAACGAACGCCATTTCCTGCCGGCGGCGGTGGCGCGGGCGGTGGATTTCGGCTCGCGGCTCGTTGGCGACCAGCGTTATCTGTCCACCCGCTTCCGCGACATCGCCGACCTGGTGACTGAAGCCAGCTACTGGGCCGGGCAGAACGGCCGCGACCTGGTGACGGCGGCCGATGTCCAGCAGGCCATCGACGAAAAACGTCGGCGCGGGAACCGCTACGAAGAATGGGTGCGCGAGGAAACCGGGCGCGGGATCATGTTGATGTCGGTCAGGGGCGAACGCGTGGGTCAGGTCAATGGTCTCTCGGTGCTGCAACTGGGCAATAGCAGCTTTGGCATCCCCAGCCGCATCACCGCCCGCACTTTTCTCGGGCGCGGGGGGGTGATCGACATCGAGCGCGAGGCCCGGCTCAGCGGCCCCATCCACTCCAAAGCGGTGATGATCCTCAGTTCCTACCTCTCCGGCCGCTATGCCCGCCTCCTGCCGCTCAGCCTGCACGCCACCCTGGTCTTCGAGCAGTCCTACGCGGGGGTCGAGGGCGATAGCGCCTCGGCGGCCGAGTTGTGCGTCCTGCTCTCGGCCATCGCCGACCTGCCCTTACGTCAGGACCTGGCCATCACCGGCTCGATCAACCAGCACGGCGATGTCCAGCCCATCGGCGGCGTCAACGAGAAGGTCGAGGGCTTCTTCGACACCTGCCAGGCCCTGGGCGAACTGACGGGCAGCCAGGGCGTGATCGTGCCGCAGGCCAATGTCGAACATCTGGTCTTGCGCGAAGATGTGGTGGAAGCCGTGGCGCAGGGACGCTTCCACCTGTTTGCGGCGACCACGGTCGATGAGGCCCTGGAATTGCTGACGGGGCTGGAGATGGGCAAGGCGGACGAGGAGGGCACTTATCCCGCCGATTCGATCAACGGCCGGGTGCTGGCGGCGCTCCAGGCCGCGCACGACCGCATGCAGGAATTGCACGCCGGCAAAGAGGACGAGGAAGAGGAGGAAGCGATTGCGAGCGAGGAAGAGACGGCGGCGGAGGCGAGCGACCCGGGAGTGCAGCGCATGTGGCCGGCGCCTCGCACCTGAAGCTCATGCACCTCGACCTTCACCTCGCCGACGGTCGCCAGGCCCACCTTCGCCTCGATGACGCCCTCAACATCAGCCTCAGCGCCGGCGTCGTCTACACGCTCGACCTCTCCGGGCGGCTCATCGGCGCCTTTCGCGACGGACGCAACCTGCGGCGAGGGCTGGATGGCCGGGTGCTGGCGCGCTGGCGCCAGAGCGGCGGCCCGCGGCAGCATCTCTGGTTGGACGATGACGAGGCCGGGGTGTTGTTGGCTGGGCTGCGCACCGATTTGGATCGGCTGGTCGCGGTTGACCTGCCGCCAGAGTTTGCCCAGGTGGTGGGGCGCGGCCTGGGCTTTGACTACGCCGCCGATGTCGCCCGCTTTGGCGCCATCTATCGCCCCGTCGCCATCTTGCCGCCCGACCAATACCAGGCCCTGGTGTTGCAGGCCACCGAGGGCTGTTCGTTCAATAGCTGCACGTTTTGCGCCCTCTACCGCAGCCTGCGTTTCCGCATCAAGACCGAGGACGAATTCGCCCACCATATCGCCGCCGTGCGGGATTTCTTCGGCCCCGGCCTGCTTCTGCGCCGCAGCATCTTCCTGGCCGACGCCAATGCCCTGATCATGCCCCAGCCGCGCTTGCTGTCCCTGCTGGCAGTCATCCACCATGCCTTCGCGATCATGCCCGACGACCTGCCGCCCGGTCGGCGCCGCCCCTGGTTGGCCGCCCACCCCACCGGCATAAGCGGCCTCTACGCCTTCATCGACGGCCTCAGCGCCGAGCACAAGAGCGTGGACGATTTTCGGGTTCTGAGACAGTTGGGGCTGCGCCGCGTCTACATCGGCCTGGAAAGTGGGCACGAGCCGCTGCTGGCCTGGCTGCGCAAACCCAGCCCTGCCGCCGCCATGCTCGACGCCGTGCGGCGGATCAAGACGGCGGGGGTGCAGGTGGGCGTGATCGTGCTCACGGGCGTGGGCGGGCGGCGCTTCGACCGCGGCCATATCGCCGATACCGCCGCCATCCTCGATGCCATGGCCCTGGCGGCGGGCGATCTGATCTACTTTAGCCCCTTTCAGCCTGACCCAGATGCCCCCTACCTGGCCCTGGCCGCAGCCGACGGCGTGGGTGCGCCCGACCCGGCCCTGGCCCTGGCGCAGGAAAAGGCGATTCGCGCCGCACTCACCCTACCGCCTTCGGGCCCAGACTTGGGGGGGCCTCAGCGCGCACCCTACAACCTGCGCGATTTCGTTTATTGAGGACGGCAGACGATGGACGATGCGGCTGGCAAAGGGCGCGGAGGAACACAGATGAGGATCTATCTCGGCTTCGGGCGCAGCGGGCGGGCTGCATCTGCCCTGGCCATCGGCTGGCTGCTGGCGGCGCTGCTTGGTTGCGCCGCTTCGACCCCCGCCGCCGCCGGGCCCCCCCCCCCCGCTGCGCTGCCCCCCCTCCCTGCCGCCGCGCCGACCCCCACCGTCGCCGTTGCGCCAAACGCCGACCATCACACCCCGCCGCGCCCGTTCACATCCAAACACCTGCTGCGCGGCGTCCGCCCCGAAACCTATGTGGACGATGGCTGCGACTATCTGCGCCGGCGCTGGGACCCACAGAACAGCCCTCCCGGTACGATCCTGGCGCCGGTCATGTACCACCGCGTGGGCGAGGGAGCGGGCGCCGGCGGAGGCGAGGGCGTATCGCCGGCCTATTTTCGGCAGACGATGGCCGAGGCCAGGCGGCTGGGCTATCAGACGGTGACGGCGGCCCAAGCGGCGGCCTTTCTGGAAACAAACGCCCGCATCCCAGAACGCTCGCTGTTGTTGATCGTGGATGACCGGCGCTTGGGCACGGTCGAGGGCTATTTCCTGCCCATCCTGGAGAAATACGACTGGACGGTAACGTTGGGCTGGATCATCGCCGACACCGACAAACGGGCGGGGCTATGGGAGCGGCTGGAACGTTTGCACGCTACCGGCCGGCTGGATGTGCAAGCGCATGGCCTGCGACATCTCTACATGCTGCCCAACACGCCGATCAAACAGATTCGCGAGGAAATCTTCGGCCCCATCCCCATCTTGGAACAACATGTGGGCTACCGCCCGGTGGTCTTCGTCTGGCCGGGCGGGAATTTCACCAAACAGACGGTGGAGATAGCGCACGAGGCCGGGTACAAGCTCGGCTTCACCGTCTTCGCCCGCGGGCCGATCCTGTACAACTGGGTTCCGCTGGGCAAGGAAGAACGGGCGATGAACGACCCGCTCCTGGTGCTTCCGCGTTATTGGGGCAGCCGCGGCATCATCGAGCAACTGGGCAAGGCGGCGGCCATCGGCGACGAGGCCAAACAACAGGCCGCCTCCAGCTTCGAGCAGGAAGCGGCCTTTTACCGGGCCAGCTGTGGGGGTGAGTTGCAGCGGCGGTGAGGAGGGTCAACAGTCAACGGGGCATGGGGTGAGGGGCGGGTGGTACGCCATCCCTCGCCAACGCCTTGTCTACCTGTTTCCTTGTCTACTCTCCCAGCCTTGCCGGACGCGCCTCGAGGGTGACGGTGAGTGCCATCGTCTCGCCCTCGCGCACGACGGTCAGGGTCACCTGTTGGCCGGGTTCGGTGTAGCGGCTGAGATAGGCAAGCAGGTCGTCGAAAACGGTCACGGGCTGGCCGTCGATGGCGGTGATGATGTCTCCGCCGATGGCGAAGTCGAAGCCCTCGACCTCCACGTTTTCAGCCCCGCCCCGCAGCCCCGCCTTGGCGGCCGGGCCATTGCCGATGACCTCGGCCACGATCACCCCCCGATCGACCGACAGGTTCAACTCGCGGCTGACAAAGGGCGAGAGGCTTTGGCCGCGCACGCCCAGCCAGGGGTGCTGATAGACGCCGTTGGCAATGATGGCGTTGGCCACGCGCTTGACGAAGTAGGCGGGGATGCCAAAACCGATGCCGGCGCTGGAGCCGGATTCGGACTGGATCATGAAGGCGATGCCGATGACTTCGCCATTGGCGTTGAGCATGGGACCGCCGCTGTTGCCGGGGTTGATGGCGGCGTCGGTCTGGATGACTTCGGGCAGGGTGAATTGCGAATCGGGCAGGCTGATCTGCCGGCCCAGGGCCGAGATGATGCCGGTGGTGAGGGTGTTGGCATTGCCGAAGGGGTTGCCGATGACCATGACGCGACTACCGACGCGAAGATCGTCGGTGTCGCCGATGGGCAAGGGGCGCAGGTCGAAGCCGGCCGGGTCGATCTTGAGCACGGCCAGGTCGCTGTCGCGATCCGACCCCACGATCTCGGCCGGGGCTTGGGCGCCGTCGGCAAATTGGACTACCACCTTGCCGGCGTTTGCGATCACATGGCGGTTGGTGATGATGTGGCCGCTGGCGTCGTAAACGAAGCCTGAACCCTCGCCCGTGTCCAGGAAGAACGGGTCCAGGTCGGGGACCTGCTCGGCGGCGGCGGCGTCGAGTGTGCGCACGGCCACGACGCTGGGGTTGGCAAATTCGTAGATGCGGGTGTAGATCGCCGTTTCCTGGTCGTCGTTGGGGTCGATGGGCGGCAGGGTGGGCGCCGGCGCGGGGGTGGCGGCATCGGTGGGGCGTTGCGGCTGCGGGATGACCATCTCGCGCACGATCTCAGGGGCGCTGTCGCGGCGCACCGCGAAGGGAACCAGAGCGGCGCCAACGATGACAACCAGGGCGCAAAGGAAGATGAACAGGCCGGCAAGGACGGCGCCGATGATCCAGGGTAGGCGATTGGGTTGGGTGGACATGTGAGACTCCAGGACAACGGTCAGGCGGGGCAGGGTTCGGTGGGGCAAGGCTCTGAAACAGGTCGGCGAATGACATCGCCACGGGCGGACAACCAGTATAGCATGACGCCAGCCGTAAGACGATCACGGCGCCTCGATCCTTACCGGGTTTCTGATCGATAGGGACCGATTCAGGCCCCCCAGATTTGACACCGCGCCGCCGAGGCCGGATACTGCCTCCCTATCCTTTGCCCCGCTTGTTGCCGCTGCCATGCCCCCCTCGACCCCAACCGCCCATCTGCTCACGACCTTCCAGGCCCGCCGCCAGGCCCTGTGGGAGAGCCTCTCGCTCCTTGCCCCCGCCGAATGGACCGCGCCCATCCTCGCCGGCGCCTCGCCGCAAGATGTCCTGGCCGCCCGGCTGGCGGATGACCTGGCCCTGCTGGATGCGCTCTCGGCTAGCCCGGCGGCGACCAGGCCCAACCTCAGCTTCGAGGCGATGATGGAGCAGGGGGTCGCGACGGCGCAGCAGCTGTTGGCGCGGCTGCAGGGACTGAACAATGGCGAATGGCAGGCAGAGGCGCCGGCCCCGAGCCTGAGTGATGGGGGGACGACGCTGGCCGGGTGGGTGGGGTTGGGGAACGACGCCTGCGCCGCGGCGGTGGCCGCAGTGGATGCCTACCTGGGCAGTTTCGAGCGCTTGGGAAAGCAGGGGCTAAAGCGCTGGCTGCTGTTCGTCTACAACCAGGTCATGGACAGTGTGGCGGGGATGAGCGAGTCCGAGATCATGGGCGAACCGTGGTATGGCGAGTGGAACACCTACCAGGTGCTGGAACATGTGTGGGCGGTGAACGAGCAGGTGCTGGACATCGCCCGGCAGTGGGGCCAGGCCTCGACCTCGCGCTCGTGGCGGTCGCTGCCGGTGGTGGGCGAACACAACCGGCACGTGGGCAAGGTGTATGATGGCCGCGACATGGTGGCGGTGGCGGATGCCATCGTCACCGTCTATCGCAAGACCGCCCAACTGATCGACCGCGCCGACCCTGCCCTTCTGCAGCGCCTGGGTGACTATCCCTGGCCGGGCCGCGGCTCGCTCTGCCATCTCATTTTCGAGACCTATCGCCATGCCTATGAGCACGCGGTGGAGGTTAGGAGTAGGCAGGTAGACAGGTAGAAAAGTAGACCGGGAGACCGGGAGGCCAGTAAACCCGGAACCCGGAACCCCGAAACCCGCCCGCCCCCCTACTCCATCAGTTCGTCCCAGCCGCGGGTGCGCAGGGCCGCGAGCAGGGCCTTGACATCTTGGGCGCGCGCCACGGGCATGACGAGGAGGACGTCGTCGGTGTCGACGATGACCATGTCCTGCAAGCCGATGGTGGCCACCAGACGGTCGGGCGAGTAGACAAGGGTGTTGCGGCTTTCGATGCCGAGATGACGGCCGTGCGTCACATTGCCGGCTTCGTCTTTGGCCAGGACTTGCAGCAGGGCCGCCCACGAGCCGATGTCGTTCCAGCCCAGCTCGGCCGGGAAGACGGCGACGCGGCGGGCGCCTTCCATGATGCCGTAGTCGATGGTGACGTTGCCGGGCAGCGGCGCCCAAAAGCGGTCGTAGGCGGCGGACTCGTCCTCTCGTCCCAGGGCGGCGGCCAGACCCATGAGCGCGAGGTGGTGCTGTGGCAATTGGCGCTCGAACTCGGCCAGGATGGCGTCGGTGCGCCAGACGAACATGCCGCTGTTCCAGGCATAGTTGCCTGCGGCCAGGAAAGCAGCGGCCGTGCTCTGATCGGGCTTCTCGCGGAAGCTGATGACGCGATGGGCGGGGTGGCCGCCAAAGACGCCCACGCCCTCGCCCATCTCGATGTAGCCGTAGCCGGTCTCGGCATAGGTGGGCCGGATGCCCAGGGTGATGAGGACGCCCTCCTGGGCCAGTTCGGCTGCCCCGACCAGGATCTGGCGCAGGGTTTCGTCCTGCTCGATGAGATGGTCGGCGGTGAGGACGGCCATGACGGCCTGCGGGTCGCGGGCCTGGAGGTGGATGGCGGCCAGGCCGATGGCGGCGGCGGAGCCGCGGGCGGCCGGCTCGCGCAGGATGTTGGCAGGGGGCAGGTCGGGCAACTGCGCGGCCACAGTTCCCCCATATTCGGCGTTGGTAACCACAAGAACCTGGCCGGCGGGGACGAGCGGCGTCATGCGGTCGCAGGCGGCCTGCAAGAGGGTGCGGCCGCTCCCGGCCAGGTCGAGGAACTGTTTGGGGGTGCGGCGGCGGCTGCGCGGCCACAGACGGCTGCCCACACCGCCGGCCAGGATGACGGGGTAGAGATGGGATAGATTCATGATTGTTGTTCGGGCGGCGTCAGGCGCAGGGCTTGCCGGGCGGCGCGGTCGGCAGCGGCCGTGAGCAGGCTGCGCAGGGCCAGGCCCAGGACGAAAGGATGGTCGGCGTCGCCGTCGATGATGGCCTGGCGAGCGGCCACGGCCAGTCCGGCGGCGGGGTCGTGGCTGAGGACGAGCCAGCGGGCCTGGGTTTCCAGCCGCTGCGCCAGCAGGCGGGCGGCGTCGCCGGCGCACAGCCGGCGGGCGACTTCGCGGTGGGCCGGGCCGCCCTGCCGGATCTCCGGCCCCTGACGCTGGCCGGCCAGGAGGAAGGGCAGGTCGGGGATGTCCCAGGCCCAGGAGGCGAAGGCGACATGTTTGAGAAGGGCCTCGAAATCGCCGGAGATAACGGGCGGGGGCAAGGCAGGCCAGTCAGGGCTGCGGCGGGGGTCTTCGTTCCACAGCCATTCGCCGTAGACGACGATCTCGGGCGGCCAGGGGAGGGCCGCCTGGGCATGAGCGTCGAGCGTTTGGTTGACGAGGGTCAGACCCAGGGCGGGGTCGATCTCGGCCAGACGGACGATTTGGTGGCTGTTGGGGACGCGCAGGCGGTGGACGAAACCGGGTGGAGCGGGCAGAGGCAGGCCGCTGAGGGGGACATCGGCCACGGCCTGGGTTTGGGTGAGGCCGAGCGAATCGTGTAGGCCCAGGGCCAGCAGGCTGCCGGTAGCGGCGGCGCTATGGCTGCGCATCAGCCAGAGGATGCTCTGGCCCTGGGCGTTGATGGGCGACCAGAGGGCGCGCAGGGGGCCGAGCGGCTCGGTGCGGATGCCCGCCAGCTGGAGTTTTTGCGCCAGCCGCTCGCAGGTGGGGCGGAGGGGGGGCGCGGCCAGATGGCGGAGGGTGCGGCAGGCGGTCAGGGCGGCAGGGTGGCGGATGCCGTTGAGGTGGGGCAGGATCTGCTCGGCGATGGCAGGGGGGGCGTAACAGGCGACAGCCATCAGCAGGCGGGCGCGTTGGGGGCTTTCCAGGCCGCCGAGGACGGCGATGACGGCTTCGATGACTTCCGGCGGTTCGGCGAGGAGCTGGGTGGCGTATTCGACCAGCACCAGGGGTGAGTTTTCGGCCAGGGTCAGGGCTTGTTCAGCGCTGCGGCGGGCCACCTGGTCAGGGTCAGGCAGGGGGGGGAGGCGGCTGTGGTCGATGGCATGGTCCAGATAGCGTTCCAGGATCATGACGGCGGTGTAGCGGGCTTCGGGCGGGCGCCGGGGGTCGGCGGCGGCGCGCACCAGGGCAGGGATGGCGCGGTCGCGGCCGAGGTGTTTGGCCAGCAGGCCCAGGCCCCCGCGCAGGGTGGGGTTGGCGGTGTCGAGGTAGCGGACAAGGGAGTTGAGGGCGGCTTCGCCCTTCCCGGCCAGCTCCTGCGCCCGCCGTTCCAGCTCGTAGCTGTTGGGGGCGTCGGCCAGCGCCCGCACGGCCTGATCCAGGGCCAGGCGGTCGGCGAAGGAGTGGATGACTTTGTCGCTGCCGGGGGTGTCGTTCACGCTGACAATGATAGCATAGGCCCCATCTTGCTTGACACCCCACCGTGGCTGTGCTACAGTCGGCGCAAGTGGGGGCCGCCTGTGGAACCCCGTGTGATTGTCCAGCCCACGTAGCTCAGCGGATAGAGCGCTTGCCTCCGGAGCAAGAAGTCGCAGGTTCAAATCCTGCCGTGGGTATTTTTGTTGGGCGGAGTATGCGGGAGGGAGCTAGGGACGGGGCGGACTTCCAGCATCTGCTCAATCCACCGTTTCATAGACTTCACAACTTACGTCGGCCTGCACATCTTCCATCAAAGCTGTCAACTCGGCGCAATGGTCTACGGGGAAAGACTGCCAATGGTTCATCGACGCCCAGCGAATGACCAGTGTGACTTGATCGGGGTCTTCGCGGCTGGGCCAGACCTCCTTGCCCAGGAAACCTTCATGGCTGGCCAGGGCGGGCGTCCACACCGCCGCATCCTTGATCAGAAACTCGGCTCGGCGTCCGGGGTGGCAGCGAATGCGTAGGAGTTCGATGACGTGCATGTTTCTCACCGTTAGCCGTGCAGGTCGCCGCCATCCACGAAATAGACATGGCCGGTCATGAAGTCGTGCTCGATCAAAAAAGCGATCAGGTGCGAGACATCCTCAGGCGAACCGGTTCGTTTGAGAAGAGTGTGTTCGGCCGCCGCCTGCCACTGCTCGGCCGTGAACGAAGGTGGCATCAGCACCGGCCCTGGCGCCACGGCAGCCACCCGCACCGCCGGTCCCAGTTCGGCAGCCAGACAGTGCGTTAGCTGCACGGTCCCGGCCTTGCCGACGGCGTGGTGACTGAGATGAGTAGCAACCCTGTAGGCGGAGAGATCGGTAATGTTGATGATAACTCCGCGGCCCTGGCCGAGCATGATAGGCGCCACAGCCTGGGCGCAGAAAAAGGCGGCTTTGACATTGACGCCCAGGCTGATATCCCACTCGGCCTCGGTCAGTTCGAGGAAAGGGCGCACCAGCCACGGCGAGGCATTGTTGATCAACACATCTCTGCGGCCAAAGCGCTGGTAGATGGCTGCTACCCAACGCTGCAGACCGGGTACATCCATCAGGTCGAGTTCCGTAGCCGTACACTGCACGCCGCAAGCCTGGATCTCGCGTTGTGTCTGCGCCCAGGGTTCGCCCGGCAGATGACTGAAGGCGATATTTGCCCCGCGTCGTGCGAGATAAAGCCCATGCGCCCGGCCCAACCGGATGGCGCCGCCTGTGATCAGGATAACCGAGTCTTTCAGTTCCACAAGCCCGACCTCCGCATCTTCAAACTAGCGCCCGCCCGCCGTCCATGAAGTAGACGGCGCCGGTGGCAAAATCCATCTCGATCAAAAAGACAACCGTCCGGGCCACATCTTCGGGCGCGCCAACGCGCTTGAGCAGCGAGTTCTGTTCGGCCCAGCGCCGCTTCTCGTCTGAGGCGTTGGACGGGAGGAGAACGGTGCCGGGGGCGATGGCATTGACGCGGATGGCCGGGGCCAGTTCCGCCGCCATCACCCGCGTCAGGGCCACCAAGCCGGCCTTGCTGGCGGCATGGTGGGCGTAGCCCGGCCAGGTCTGAAAGGCGGAGAGGTCGGTGAGGTTGAGGATGACGCCTTCGCCCTGGGCCTTCATGTGCCGGGCCGCAGCCTGGCTGCACAGGAATGGCCCAGTCAGGTTCACGTCGATGGCGGCGCGCCAGGCAGCGTAGCTGATGGCATCGAACGGGGCCGACAGCCAGACCGAGGCGTTGTTGACCAGAACATCCAGGCGACCAAAATGGGCGGCCGCCCTGTCCACCACCGCCTGGGGTTGCTCCGGCTGCAAGACATTCAGGGGCAGGGCCAGGGCGCGCACGCCCGTCGCCTCGATCTCGGCCAGGGTCTGGCGCCACGGCTCGGTGTCATCGAGATAGGTGAAGGCGATGTGGGCGCCGCGCCCGGCCAGGGTGAGGGCAATCACCCGGCCTACGCGCTGGGCGGCGCCGGTGATGAGGATGACGCGGTTGGGGATGTTCATGGGGGGGAGGGGGGAGGGGGAGATTGGTTATTGGTTATTGGTAATTGGAGATTGGAGATTGGAGATTGGAGATTGGCGCCAATCTCCAATTACTACATTCCGGCGCGATGCAACAGCTTGCGGGCGGCGCGGCGGCATTCGCCCAGAAGCGACGCTTCGTCCAGCATCGTCACCCGGCCGGCGTCGAGGAGGATGCGGCCAGCGACGATGACAGTGTGGACATCGGGGCCGTTGCAGTTGTAGACGAGGGCGCTTTCGGGCCGGTGTACGGGCTGGATATGCGGACGGTTGAGGTTGACGAGGGTGAGGTCAGCCTTGCAGCCGGGCGCCAGCCGGCCTGTGTCATGGCCAGGCCCTGCCAGGTCGGGGCCATCACCCCCAGCCATGATCCGCGCCCCGACGGTTGTGGCCATGCGCAGGATGTCAAGGGTAGAGAGGGCGGTAGGGTCGGCGCTGCCGGTCTTGGCCAGGAGGATGGCCGTCTTCATCGTCTCCAACAGGTCTTGCGAGTTGTGCGAGGCCGAACCATCTGTGCCGAGGGCCACGGCCACTCCCCGCCGCACCATCGCCGGGATCGGCGCAATGCCCGAGGCCAGATACATGTTGCTGGTGGGGCAGTGGACGACGACCGAGTCGCTGGCGGCGATCAGGTCGATCTCGGTCGGGCTGACATGGACGCAGTGCACGAGCTGGATGTCTGGCCCCAACGCGCCCAGTGAGTCCAACCATTCGAGGTGCCGCCTGCCGGTGCGTTCGATCATGAGATCGATTTCGTCCTTTGTTTCGGCCACGTGGATATGCGTCGGCGCGCCCCAGCTGCGGGCCTGGGCCACCGTCTGGCGCATGGTCTCGTCCGAACAGCGCCAGGGGGCCATGGGGCCGTTACTGATGGTGATACAGCCATCGCCGGCGCCCTGCCAGCGCCCGTGCAGCCGCTCCATTTCGGCCAGGATGTCATCCGGGCGTTCGGCCCCGCCGCCGGCGTCCACCCACCCCCGCGCCAGTTGGAAGCGCAGTCCCACTGTCTCGGCGGCGGCGAGGGCAGCGTCGGTGAAGTCCGGCCCCGGCAATTTATGGTGCTGGTTGACCGCGGCGACGCCGCAGCGCAAGTTCTCCACCAGCCCCAACAGGCTGGCCAGATGCATGTCGTCGGGCGTCATCGCCGCCTGCAAGGGCCACATCACCTGCTTCAGCCATTGCAGCAGCGGCTTATCATCGCCCAGCCCGCGCATGAAGGTCTGTTCCAGGTGGGTGTGGGCGTTCACCAGCCCCGGCAGCACGGCCATGTGAGAGGCGTCGATCACGCGCCCGACCTGCGCCCGCATCTCGGCCGGCGGCTCACCCGCGCCCAGATCGGCGATGCGGTCCCCGAGCACGAGCACCCAGCCCGGCCAATGCACATCGCCGGCCGGGCTCATGGTGAGGATACAGCCGTTGGTGATGAGGAGAGTCACCGCAGCCCTACCCCGGTCAATTGACAGCAAAACCGGTATAGTGTCGTTCTTGCTGGGGGTGAAATGCTAGAACGATGCGCTGTTGAGGAATACCTGCTTCCATCGAGTCATCGGCAATGCCCTCCTCAGTGCCGTCATACTGAATCCAGACCTTGTCATCGATGATATCGACATGGATGAGCGTGTTATGCTCACGTCGCGTCCCTTGCCATCCTACGCGCAGCAATTCGTAGTGGTCTCTTTGGTCGCCCAAGACCACTTCGCTGTCGATATCACCGTAAGACGGTCTGTAGCGGGCGTACTCGGCGATGATCTGTTTTATGACCTTGCGAAATTCATCTACGGGAACCATTGTACGATCACCTCTTGAACCGGATCGAAGACCAAGAGTCGCATGCCGGTGCGCGCCAACACCAGACGGCCAAGACGCCCGGTGAAGACGCGCTCCAGTGCAACTTGTGTGACAGCAACGTATAGAGCGCGTGTTGGTTCAAGCTCTGCCAAAACGCTTTCATAGAGGAGGTGCTGACCGATGGTCCGTTCCATCTCAACAATGTCCGATCGACCGACAAAACTCTTGATCTCCACCGCGATTTTATGTTCCCCTTTCTCCGCGCCGATGATCGTTTCAGCGCCAAGATCGGCGTAGAGTTCTTAGTCGCCAACAGGTAGAATCAAGGGATCGGCGGTGATCGTCCATCCGTCTCACAGCAGAGCTTGTCGGACGGCGTCATGATAGATGTCTTTGCGCGCCACGGTTGTTGCTTTCCTTGTGTCACTGCGTTAGAGCGGCGTCTGTTTCGAAGAGCATAGCATGATCAGATGGATTTTGTACAGACAGATGCGGATTTGCTGGGTGATGTGAGGAGCTATGATCCGACGTGAACGAGAGTTCGGGTATCACGGTACTATTGAGGCAATCGCCCAGGCAAACGGACGTTCGATCAACTGTTTCAGCCGCTGCAAGAAGCGCGCCGCCGGGCCGCCATCGACGAGGCGATGGTCGAAGCTGAGGCTCAGCGTCATCATCTGCCGCAGTCCCACCACCCCGCCCACATCCACCGGCCGCGAGGCAATCCGCCCCACGCCCAGGATGGCAGCCTGCGGCTGATTGATGATCGGCGTAAAGCCGTCGATGTCGAAGCCGCCGAGATTGGTGATGGTGAAGCTGCCGCCGCTGAAATCGTCAGGCAGGCTCGTGCCCGCCAGCGCCCGCGCGATCAACTCGTCCCCCAGCTGTTGGATGGCGAGCAGATGCAACCGGTCGGCGTCGCGAATGACGGGGGCCACCAACCCGCGCTCGGTGTCCACTGCCAGGGCGATGTTCACCGCCTCGTAGACCCGAATTTCACCTTCGACCAGGCAGGCGTTCAGGCTCGGATGCTGGCGCAGCGCCCTCGCGACCAGCGCCACCAACAGGGCATTGTAGGAAATCTTGGCGGCGCCGGCCAACTCGTCATTGATCTGCTGCCGGGCTGCCACCAGAGCCGTGGCGTCGGCCTCGCTGAAGAGGGTGACATGGGGGGCAGTGAAGGCGCTCTCGCTCATGCGGCGGGCGATGACCGCACGCACGCCGGCCAGGGGTGTGCGGCTGGCATAGGTTGGGCGCTCGGAGGCGGCGGGCGGCCTGGGGGCGAGCGCTGAGGCCGTCCCCTCGCTCAGCAGCCGTCGCGCCGTTGCCAACACATCCGCCCGCTCGATGCGCCCCTCCGGCCCGCTCGCCTGCACCCGATCGAGATCGATGCCCAGATCGGCGGCCAGCTTGCGGGCGATGGGCGTGACCGCGCGCTCCGAAAGCCTCAAGGTCTCGAATGGCTGCTGGCTTCGACCTGCCGCCGCTTCCACATCCGCCGCCTGCACACGGCCGTTTGGCCCCCGCCCCGACAGGTCTGCCAGCGCCACGCCCAGTTCGCGCGCCCGACGTTTGGCCGCGGGGGTGGCCAGAACCGTCGCCGGCGGCAGGGATAGCGGCAGGGACGCCGGCCGCTGGGCCGGGGCAGGCGCGGCCGCTGCGATCACGCCAACGCCGTTCACGGCCTCGGCCCGATCATGCAGCGTCGCCACCGCCGCCCCGCAGGGCACGGTCGCACCCGCCGCCACGAGGAGTTCGCCCATGACGCCGTCCGCCGGAGCCTCGTATTCCATCGTCGCCTTCTCGCTCTCGAACAAAAACAACACCTCGCCCGCAGACACGGGGTCGCCCGGCCGCTTCAACCACTCGGTCAGCGTGCCTTCGGTCATAGTGAGGCCCAATCGGGGCATGACGAGTTCCATGGTGTGTTCCGCGTTTCGGGTTCTGGGTTCCGAGTGAAGTATTGCCTATTCCGTATTGTTTGCAGTCGATTTTACGCAATACGAAATACGCAACAAAACTACATGTACTTATTCAAATCAACCATCGCATAACGGACTCGCTGGCCGTATTCGCGTCGTTCGCGCTTGTAGGTGGCGTCGACGCCCAGCTTAGGGCCAACCCCGCGCTGGTTGGCCACCGGGTCCATCTCGTGGCCCTGGGCTTCGGGGGCGATGAAGATGTCGCGCGTCCAATCGACACGGTTGGTCAATGCCCACAGCACATCGGCCGGGTCGTAGATATCCACGTCTTCGTCAACGACAATGACATTGCGGATATTGATGTGTGCGGCCATGGCGGCCATGGCCAGGTTCTTGGGCTGGCCGGGGTTGTCGCGTTTGATCTGCACCACCGCCAGGAAGCCATTGCCGTAGGGCGGGATGTGAACGTTGGCCGTCTTTTCGATATGACGAACAAAACGCCGCAGCAGCGGCTCGCGCGGCAAGACATTGCCGATGTAGATGTGCTCGTACCAGCCGGGGATGATGGTTTGGAAAATGGGGTCGCTGCGCCAGCCGATGGCCGTCACCTCGAAGGTGGGGCTGTGCCACAATTCGCCATGATAGCCGTGGAATTCGGCCAGGGGGCCTTCGGGCTGGCGTTCGGCCGGCCGGATCAGGCCCTCGACCACGATCTCGGCTTCGGCGGGGATATCGACATCGACGGTGACACCGCGCGCCACCCTCACCCCCTCGCCGCGGATGGCGCCGGCAATGGTCAGCTCGTCGGCCTCGGTGCGCACCCCGGCGGCGATGGTGATGGCCGGGTCGAGGCCGATGGCAATTGCCGCCGGGAAAGGAGCCAGGGGGTCGGGCCGGCTCTTCATGAACATGCCCACATGTCGCCACTCGTTGAGATTG
>CAYWPZ010000081.1:0-10020 GCA_964460135.1 uncultured Caldilineales bacterium
CGTGGTCGCGCCAGTCGGGCCACCGCGCCGGTTGGGGGGGAGCGGGGTGGGAGTGATAGTGGGGAGTGGGGTGGCGGTAGGCGCGGATGTGGGTGTGGGGATAGGTGTGGCCTGCAAAGCGCAGGCCCCCAGGCCGCAAATGGTCAACAAGAGCAGACCAAGCAGACAAGCGCGTTGAGACGAGAGCATCATCAACTTGGCCCCCGGAAACGCTCGCCATTGAAATGGATCAGATGCGAGGGCGTGTCGGCGATCCAGACCTCGGTTTCCCAGGCAATCGCGGCCACGAAGTCCTTGAAGGCCGAAAAATCGGGAACGACCGTCACAAAGACGAGTGAGGCATCACAACCTGCGGCCAGTTTCTCCAGTTCCAGGCGGCGTTTGGCCGAAATGGGACCGTGCGTAGTTACGGCCTCGATCAAGTACAGCCAGTTCCGCTCCTCGTCGAGCAGCACGATGTCGGGCAGCTTGTCATGGCTGTCAATGACCATGCCAAGAGCCGCAGAGGCCTGTTGGTCGAAATGCAGTGTCTTGCGCGCGGCGTCGCCGACGTAGAGAACGCGTGCCCCCGGCGCAAAGCGCGGCCCGAACTCCTCGATGACCGCGGCTTGAAGCCGGTTGTGCGGGCCTGGGGAAAGATGATATTCAACGTCATCAGAAATGTGCAGAGGGATGCGTAATTGTTCTCGCTCTTTCCGATAAATCTCGATCAGGTTCCGTTGTTCTTCCAAGAAACGAGACGCTGCCTCTGACCAGGCTGCGGATCCATAGGCGCGCAAGGCTTCGATGGTCGCAACGGCAAGCGCGTAGTGCGTGCGCGGGCTGTTTGTCGCCAACGATGGATCATCCGGGTTTCGCTCCACCAGCCCGGCTTGCTCGAATTGATGAAGCACCTGCCGGCGTATCGTTTTACGCCTATTTTCGGCATAGTCGCGACCATATCGGGCTTTGATGCGGCCATCTGCTCGCAAAACGGAAAACACGACTGAGTTCAGGCTGCCGCGGTCGGGCAGCGACGCCGCCAAGCGGCCAATCTCACAGATGACGCCGAGCGGCGGTAGGGGGAGCGAGCGGATTTCCTGGGCGTTGACCTGTGTGTTGCCATTGGCAACCCGGAAATAGCGATCGAGGAGGGCGCTGTTCAGCAAAGCCGACAAGCCGATGGCCTCGTTGGGGCTGAGTTCGCCGCGCTCTTTGTACAGATAATTGAGATGGTTCTCCAGCCCGACCCACTCATGTCCGAAATCCTGGCGCAACAACGGCGCCGCAATCAATCGTCGCCGCTCCTCTTTGGCGCTGAAACGACGCAACAAAACGTAGTTGCAGACTGGCGTCAGCAAACGCTTGGCCCCAACTGCAATAGCTTGCGGCTTGTTCTCGCGCTCCACCGGCCACGCTACCTCCTGCGCGCGGACATTGTGCATCCACAAAAAGGGCGCAGCTTTGCCCGTGCTCACGTCCTGCGCATCCATCAACGCGCTTGCAGCCCGAAACGCCACCACCGGCCCGGTCGAGGTATTCAGATCGGATCGGGCCAGTGAATTTGGCCAGGCGTCGATAGCGGCGACGATAGCCTCGTCAAGCTCGGTGACGGGAAGGCGGAAGAAAAGAGCGCCGCTCTTGTCGGCCAAGAAATGCCCCATGTCGATGCACCGTCCCCAAACCGCTCCCGCCAACTGCTCGGTTCCTGTCGATGCGGTGATGAGTACCTCGCCCTTGCCACTTTCGTGCACCAGGCGTTTGCGGAAAGCGAAAACGATGCTTTCCTGCAGGACGGCGTCGCTGCGAAAAGCCGCATCCCGCGCCTCGAAGACATGGACGTGCGTGGGGACATTGTTGGCGATGAAGTCCGCCCGAAAGGCAGAGAAATAGGCGCCCGAACAAAAGCTGCGGGGCACGAGGAAACAGGCAAGGCCATGTTCGCGCAACAAACTGGCGCCCAGAGCCATGAACAGCGCATAGATGCCGAGGTCCTTCCGGCTGGCTTCCGCGCGCCGCGCCAGCATCTCCTGCCCCAGCCGGTAGCTGTAGGCAACCGTGTCTTCCTCGTCCCGAACATGCAAGGCAGCCATCACAATCGTTTTGCCTTCTGCTTCAGCGCGTACAGGAAATTCAGCGCCTCCAACGGCGTCATCGTATCGATGTCCACCTCCTCTACCTCCTGACGGATGGGGTCGGGGCCGGCAGCGAAAAGGTCGAGTTGCACCGCCCCCTTCGGCTCCAGGCTGAGCGTGTCGTTGGCCGCGGCCTGCTGCTCCAGCTGCCGCATGATCTCGGTCGCCCGACCAATGACCTGTCGCGGCAGCCCCGCCAGTTGCGCCACATGGATGCCATAGGAGCGGTCGGCGCCGCCGGGCCGGATCTCGTGCAGAAACACCACCTCGTCGCCCTGCTCGGCCACTGCCACCTGGTAGTTGACCACATGCGGCAGACGTTCGGCCAGGGCGGTCAGTTCGTGATAGTGGGTGGCGAACAGGGTGCGCGACCCCAGGCGCGGGTGCGTGTGGATGAACTCGATCACCGCCCAGGCAATGGCCATGCCGTCGTAAGTGCTGGTTCCCCGCCCCAACTCATCCAGGATGAGCAGCGAGCGCGCAGTGGCGTGGTTGAGGATGTTGGCCGTCTCCACCATCTCGACCATGAAGGTGCTCTGGCCGCTGTGCAGCTCGTCCTGAGCGCCGATGCGGGTGAAGATGCGGTCCACCAGACCGATATGGGCGGCGTCGGCCGGGACGAAGGAGCCGATCTGGGCCATGAGCGTGATCAGGGCCGTCTGGCGCAAAAAGGTCGATTTCCCGGCCATGTTGGGGCCGGTGAGGATGACGACCGCGTGCTCGGCGTCGAGAAAGGCGTCGTTCGGGGTGAAGCGGGAGGCCGTTTGAGTGAGTTCCACCACCGGGTGTCGCCCGCGCTGGATGGCCAGCGCCAGGTCGTCGGCCAGTTCCGGGCGGGTGTAGCGACGATCGACGGCCGCCTCGGCCAGGGCGAGATGCACATCCAGTGCAGCCAGGGCGGCGGCCGTCGCCAGCAGGCGGGCCGCCATCGCCGCCACTTGCGCCACCACCTGGCGGTAGATGGCCGTCTCCAGGTCGAGCAGCCGCTCCTGGGCGTTGAGGATCAGCGATTCGTATTCTTTTAGTTCCGGCGTCAGATAACGCTCGGCGTTGGTCAGGGTCTGTTTGCGGATGTAGTCGGCTGGGACCAGGTGAACGTTGGGGTTGGTGACTTCCAGATAGTAGCCGAAGACCTGGTTGTAGCCCACCTTCAGGCTCTTGATGCCGGTGCGCTCGCGCTCGCGCGCCTCGAGGCCGGCGATATAAGCGCGGGCATCTTTGGCAGCCAGGGCGACGCCGTCGAGTTCGGCGTTATAGCCCTTGCGGATGACGCTGCCATTTTGCAGCGTGGCGGGCGGGTCCTCGGCAATGGCCGCGTCAAGCAGAACCACTATCTCGGAGCAGAGGTCGATGCCGGCCTCTTGTCCCACCATCGCCGCCAGACGCCGGATTTCGGGCAGCGCCCGCAGGCTTTCGCGCAGCCCCGCCAGGTCGCGAGGGGTGGCGATCTTCTGTGTGCAGCGCCCCAGCCAACGTTCGATGTCGCCCACCGAGCGCAAACGCTCGCGCAACTCGGCTCGACCCAACGGCTCCTGCACCCAGGCTTGCACCGCATCCAACCGCCCATCGATTTGTTTGATATCCAGTAATGGCTGGTTGATCCGCCGCCGCAACAGCCGCCCGCCCATGGCTGTGCGGGTTTTGTCCAGCACCCACAGCAACGAGCCGCGGCGCTGGCCGTCGCGCAGGGTCTCGGTCAGTTCCAGGTTGCGCCGGGTGGCCGAGTCGAGCATCATAAAGCCATCCAGGCTGTAGGAATGCAGCGGGGCCAGGTGGCTGACGGCGGTTTTCTGCGTTTCGCGCAGGTATTGCACGAGGGCGCCGGCGGCGGCGATGGCCAGCGGCTGGCCTTCGATGCCAAACGCAGCCAGCGAGCCGACGCCGTAGTAGTTCAGCAGGCTTTGGCGCGCCGTCTCTGTTTCGAAGCGCCAGCCGGGATAGGGGGAAACGGTGTAGGCGTCCGCGAGGCCGGGGATGACAACGCGGCCCTGGGGCAAGGATGGGTCGGAGGGTTTGCGGCCGGCAGCGAAGGCATCGGGGACGAGGACTTCGGCCGGGGTCAGCCGGGCCATCTCCTCGCTCACGCGGCGGGCGATGTCCTCGCCCTGGAGTTCGGTGACGGCGAACTCGCCCGTGCTGACATCGGCGTAGGCCAGCCCCGCCCGCTTGCCGCCCTCGAAAATCAGCGCCGCCAGATAGTTGTTGCGGCGCTCGTCCAGCAGGCCCGGCTCGACCAGCGTGCCCGGCGTCACCACCCGCATGACCTCGCGCTCGACCAGCCCCTTGCCCACCTCGCCCACCTGGTCGCAAATGGCAACTTTGTGCCCGGCGCCGATCAGTCGGGCGATATGCGTTTCGACGCTGTGCCAGGGCACGCCGGCCAGGGGCACGCGCTGCCCGGCAGCGATCGGCCGGCTGGTGAGCATTACCTCGCAGACCTCGGCCACGATCTTGGCGTCCTCGTCGAAGGTTTCGTAGAAATCGCCGAGGCGGAAGAAGAGGATGGCGTCCGGGTACTGGCGTTTGATCTGCAGGTACTGCTGGCGCATGGGGGTGGACATGGGCGAGATTGTAGCGGAGAAGGCCGCCAGCAGACAAGCCTTGTCCGTCGCGGGGTTGCGAGGCGGCGCTCGACTACTAGGCCGGGCGCGGCGTCTCCAACCCCGCCATCGCCCGCACCTCCTCGATGTAGGCGATGATGTTTGCCATCGGCGTGTCCCACAGCACCTGGTGGCTGGTCTGTAGGATGTAGCCGCCGCCCTTGCCCAGGTGCTCCACCAGCCATCGCGTCTCCTGGCGCACGTCATCGGGCGAGCCAAAGGGCATGGTGTGCTCGACATCCAGCCCACCGTAGAAGGTGAGGCGGTCTCCGTACAGTTGCTTCATCTCCAGCCGGTCCATGGCCGCCGGCTCCAGGGGATTGAAGATGTCCAGCCCGATCTCGATCAGTTCGGGGAAAAGGGGGGCAATTTTGCCATCCGAATGTAGGCCGACATAGACCCCGCGCTGGTGGCAGTGTGCGAAGATGACGGCCAGCCGCGGTTTGATGAAGGTGCGCCAGTAGTCGGGGCTGAACATCAGCCCGGCCGAGGTGCCCCAATCGTCGGCGAAGTACATGCCGTCGATGCCGATGTCGCATTGCAGGTCGATGATGGGCAGGTCCCACTCGTAGAGGATGCGGTCCATCAGCTCGTGGACGAATTCCGGCCGCTTTTTCATGTCCATCATCAACTGCGGCATGCTGCGGATGCTCCAGGCGCGCTCGAACAGCACCATGCCCAACTTGCCGAAGATGAATGCCTTGTCGCGCCAGCGGTCGGCCAGGGCGCGGGCCGGGTCGAAGCGGCCCTGCCGGTGGGGGTCGGGCATCTGGTAGGTTTTCAGCTTGCGGTGGTCATCGGCGATGGGGTAGGCCACCGGATGGGGCATACCCGACTGCCGGTCCCATACGCAGCCGAACTCGTCCATGTGCAGTTCGCCCTTGGCGTCGAGATTGGTGTGGACGGGGCCGCCGCTGGGGGTCAGGTCAAGCTGTTTGATCTCGCTGGCCCAGGGGTTGTAATTGAAATCGGTGCCGATCTTGACGACATGGTTGCCAATGAAATCGGCCACTTCCTCGCTGTCCCGCAGGCCGTAAAAATCCCGGATGGCGTGATAGACCATGGGGATGGAGTGGAAGTTGTAGGGCACGTAATCGGTGGTTTCGTGCCGGATGGCGGCCAGCACACGCTGGCGGCGGTTTTGGGGGACGCTGTAGGGAGAAATGTCCATCGTCGCTTTGTGTTTCCTTTGTGTCCTTGACACCTTTGTGTTTGCAATGCTACTGACACCCGCCTTCACCCGGCCAGAAACTGATAGATGGCCGAAAAATCTTCGTCGCCCAGGCCGTAGCGCATGGCCAGGGCCAGGGTCTCTTTGGTGGTGTTGCCCACGGG
Organism: uncultured Caldilineales bacterium; assembly: GCA_964460135.1. Lineage (GTDB taxonomy): Bacteria > Chloroflexota > Anaerolineae > J102 > J102 > SSF26. The sequence goes on from CAYWPZ010000081.1 coordinate 6,050, forward strand.
CAGGGCCACGCCCGACTCGTAGGCGGTTAGGGCGGCCAGGTGCACATCTTTCTGCATCCACCGCAGGGGAAAGTCGGCGTGGCCGAAGTCACCGGCCTCGAGACGGGCGCGTTTGAGCCTGAAGATGGGCGCGCCGCCGGGGCCTTCGATCAGCAGGTCGAGCAAGCGGCGGCGCTCGATCCCCAATGCCTCGCCCAGCACCAGCCCCTCGGCAAAGGCGGCCATCATCTCGGCCAGGACGAGGTTGTTGACGATCTTGGCGGCGCTGCCCATGCCCACGCCGCCGACATGAACGATCTGCGCGCCCATCGCCTCCAATAGCGGGCGGGCGAGGGCCAGGTCTTCCGGCTCAGCCCCGACCAGGAAGCGGAGTGCGCCGGCCGCAGCCGCCGCCTTGCTGCCGGTGACGGGCGCATCCACAAAACGCAGCCCCAGTTCCTGCGCATAGGCCGCCATCTCGCGCGTGAAGGACGGGTTCACCGTGCTGCTGTCGATCCAGAGGCTGCCCGGTTGCATCTGATCGAGGAAGCCGTCTTCGCCCCCGGCGGCCTCCGACACTGCTTCGGGGTGGGCGAGCATGGTGATCACGGCATCCGACTGGCGGGCAAGTTCGGCGGGCGTCTCGGCCCAGGTGGCGCCGGCGGCAATGAGGGCCTCGGCTTTGGTGGGCGTGCGGTTATGCACCACCAACTGATAGCCTTTGTTGAGCAGGTTGGCGGCCATGCCGCCGCCCATGATGCCTAGACCGATGAAGCCAATTGTCATTCTCTGCCTTTCCCACGATTTCTATGTACAGGGCTAAATGCGATCAGCCCCTGATGATGGTCACAGGATATTGAGCAAGGTTGCCATCGACGCTAAGCAAAACCAAGTTCTCCATGGCGCTGCGCCAAGCCAGAACTCATCAGACAAGGGTGCGTCGAAGTCGTCGTGCGTTCGCATTGCCCCACGATGTAGACCAGGGGTGCGCCAGCTGGACGGCTTGCGCACCGGCGCCAGTTTCACCATCGGGTCGCCGTTTTCGGCAATGACGACCTCATCGCCCCGCAAGGCAAGAGCGAGCAATTGCTGCAATTGAGGTTTGGCGTCCTGGATGTCGATGGTGATGCTCATGATCGGTCTCCTTGATCGCGCATTCTAACACAACGGCCGTTACGCCCGCGTTGCCGGCTTGCGGACTACGCTGATCAGGACGGCGAACAAGACGATCAAACCGCGAGCCACCTCCTGCCAGTAGGGATCGACGCCCATCAACGTCATGCCGTTGCCCAGCAGACCAATGAAAAGCACACCCAGGAAGGTGCCGAACATCGAGCCGGAGCCGCCCGCCAGACTGGTGCCGCCGATCACAACCGCGGCGATGACCTCGAACTCCAGCCCTTCGCCCACGTTGTAGGCCCCGGCCATGATGCGCGAAGAAACGACGATGCCGCCGATGGCCGCCATGAGGCCGCTGATGGCGAAGACGAGGATACGCGTCCACCCGACCGGGATGCCCGACAACCGCGCCGCCTCCTCGTTCCCGCCCACGCTGTACACCGAACGACCAAACACCGTGCGTGTGCTGAGGAAATGAAAGATGAACACAGTAATCAGCATCAGGATGGCCGGCACCGGAATGATCTTCAAGATGTAGCCCTGGCCCCAAAAGCTGAACGAATCCGGGAAGGGAGTGATGGGGTAGGCCTGGGTAATGACCTTGGCCAGACCCTTGTAGCTCATGAACATCGTCAGGGTGACGACAAAGGCCGGGATGCTCCAACGCACCCGGATCGCCCCGGCCAGACTGTGGATGAGGACGCCGGAAGCGATGACGATGACGACCGCCAGCAAGAGCGGTAGGTCTTTCTTGATCGCCAGCACACCCAGCAATGACGACGCCCACGCCACCGCCGAGCCGACGCTGACATCGATGTCGCCGGAGATGATGACAAAAGTCATGGCGCAGGCGATCATGCCGTTGATGGCCACCGCCCGCAAGACGTTGAACAGATTGCGCTGGCTGAGAAAGTTGGGTGCGAATCGCCATAGCAGGAGGAACAGAATGACCAACGCCACCAGCAGGCCGGAGCGCGACAGCAGGTCGCCGGCGCGGCCGAGCCAGGTCGGGCGGGATTGGGCTTGGGCGGTTTGAGCAGTCATACGGTGGTTTCCTCCATCACCATTGCCAATAGGTTTTCAAGATTGGTTGCATCCGGCTTGACTTCGCCGGTGATGCGCCCCTGGTTCATGATCAGGATGCGGTCGGCCACATCCAACACTTCTTCGATTTCGGACGAAATGAACACCACAGCCAGGCCGCGACGGGCCAGGTCGCGCACCAGGCTAAAGATCTGTTCTTTGGCCTGAATGTCGATCCCGCGCGTCGGTTCGTCCATCAACAGCACTTCCGGCAACGTGTTCAGCCAATTACCCACGACGACCTTTTGCTGATTGCCGCCGCTGAGCGTGCGTGTGGCCACACCCAGACCAGGCGTCTTGATATCGAGCGATGTCACCATCTCCCGCGCCAGTTCTGTCTTCCGGCCCAGTTGCAGAATCCCCTGCACGCTGAAACGGTTGAAACTGGCCAGCGTCAGGTTGTCCTGGACGCTGAAACCCAGCACCAATCCCTGGCGTTTGCGGTCTTCGGGCGTCAGCGCCAGCCCGTGCGCCTTCATGGTCGTGGGCTTGGGCTGGGCGACGGGCCTGCCCTTGACCAGCACCTGGCCGCCATCGAGCTTGTCCAGCCCGAAGATGGCCCGCAGCAACTCGGTGCGGCCCGACCCCAACAGCCCGGCGATGCCCAGCACTTCGCCGCCGCGCACCTCGAACGAGACATCATTGAGCACGCCTCTGCGATGGAGATGCCTCACCTCCAGCTTGACCTCGCCCACCTCGCCGCTCTCGCCCCATTCGGTGCGCTGCCAATCCGCCCCGATCATCATCTGGGCGATGCGGGCAGGCGTGGCCTGGGCGGCGGTGATGGTGCCGATCAGCCTGCCATCGCGCAGCACCGTCACATGGTCGGCCACGTGCGGGATTTCTTGCAGCCGGTGGGTGACATAGATGATGGCGTGACCCTGCTCGGCGAGGCGACGGACGACCTTGTGCAGCACCGAGACCTCGTGCGCGGCCAGGGCGCTGGTCGGCTCATCCAGCACCAGCACGCGCGGCTCGAATGAGATGGCCTTGGCGATCTCGACCAATTGCTGCTGCGCCACGCTTAGCCGCGAGACCTGCTCGTCCAGATCAAGCGAGACTTCGAGCTGGTCGAGCGCCGCTTTGGCGATGGGGCGGATGGCTTTGCGGTCGATCACCGACACCGCCAGCAGGCTTCGCCGCGGCCAGCGCCCCAGGAGGATATTCTCGGCCACGGTCAGCCCTGGCACCAGGCTCATCTCCTGATAAACGGTGCAGATGCCGCGCTGGAAGGCGTCTTTGGGGCTGGCGATGGTCACGGGCTGGCCGTCGATGCGGATTTCGCCGCTATCGGGATGGACGGCGCCGCTGAGGATCTTTACCAGCGTGGACTTGCCGGCGCCGTTCTTGCCCAGCAGCGCCCGCACCTCGCCCTTTTCCAGCTTGAAATCGACGTGGTCGAGGGCGACGACGCCGGGGTATTGTTTACTGATTTGGCTCAGTTCGAGGATATTTGTCATGGGCAGAGGTCGGAGGGTACCGGAGCCACACACCCGCGCGGGTGCATGGCTCCGGGGGGAGTGAGAGAATCGCAGGGACTATTCGAAGATAGCGTTGCCCTCGGTCTCCATGAACTTCTCGATCAGGGCGTCGTTGCCGCGGCCAAAGAAGATGGTCGGCGTGTTTGTCACCGCCTCGACCTTGTCGCCGGCCAGCACCTTCAGCAAGGTCATGAACGCATCGTAGCCCATCTGGTAGGGGGCCTGACCGGTAACGCCTTGCAGGATGTCATCGCCGGCCTGGAGCATCTGCCCCATCTGGTTGTTCATGTCGGTGCCGAACACGAACAC
>CAYWPZ010000081.1:10120-17227 GCA_964460135.1 uncultured Caldilineales bacterium
CGGCCTGGAGCATCTGCCCCATCTGGTTGTTCATGTCGGTGCCGAACACGAACACCTGGCCGCCCAAGCCGAGCGTCTTGACGGCGTTGGCGTGGGCCACGGTGCCGCCTTCGTTGGCCGCCCACAGCAGGTTGATGCCGGGGTTGGCTTGCAGCATCGCCTCCGACACCGGCTGCGCCTTATCCGCCAGCCAACCGGCCTGATCCGCCACGACTTCCACGCCCGGCAGCGCGCTCACCTGGGCCAGGAAGCCCTCCTTGCGCGGCGGACAGCCCTCGAACTGGTCGCAGTTCAGCAGGCCGATGGTGGCCTTGCCGCCCAGTTTCTCGGTGATGAACTTCACCGCCGCGGCGCCGCTCTTGTCGCCCAGGTCCGAATTCTTGGTCACCAAAAAGCCCGAGGGAATGGTGTCGTCATTGACGCAGGTGTTGAAGCAAAAGATGACGATGCCCGCATCCTTCGCCTTCTTCAGGGCGGCAATGGAGCCGTCGGCCGAAATCGGGGTGATGACGATGGCCTTGACGCCGCGGGTGATGTAGTCGTCGATCAGGCTGGCTTCTTTGTCCAGCTTATTCTCGGTGTTGCCCATGATCATCTCGACCCCGGCTTCATCTGCCGCCGCCTGCATGCCCGCTTGCACGGTCTGCATAAAGGTGTCGGACTGGAAGACGACGCCGGCGATGAGGGTCTTGCCTTCGGCCGGGGCGGCGGTGGGCGCGGCCGGGGCAGCGGTGGGCGCGGCCGGGGCGGCGGTGGGCGCGGCGGGGGCGGCGGGCTGGGCGGCGCAGGCCGTGAGCAGCGTCGCTGCCAGCAGCAAAGCGAGAAGGGATAGGTAACGCTTGCGTTGCATGTTCATCCTCCTTTGGATGAGTTTGCCAGAGAAGATAGAAAGTGTTGGTGCATGAGTGTCATAATTGGTAATTTGATATTTTTTGCCTCCTTGAAAAAATTCTCGCTTACTTCGTAGTAACGACCTTAGTCGTTATGATGGTATTAACGACCAAAGTCGTTACTACGAGGGATGGTTCGGCTTCGCCTTCAACACCAATACCGGGATTCTGCGCCCGCCGGTACGGGTGGCGTAGGCGGCGTAGCCGGGATACAGATCCACCGCCCGGCGCCAGCACCGTTCGCGCTCGTCGCCTTCGGTCTCGTGGGCGCAATAGGCGGCCGTCTTCCCGTTCAGCAGCACTTGGGCTTCGGGGTGGGCGCGCAGATTGTAGTACCAGGCAGGATGGTGGGATTGGCCGAAATTGGAGGCGATCAAGATGAAGCCGTCGCCGTCGGGGATGCTGAGCAGGGGGATGGTGCGCGGCTGCCCGGTTTTGGCGCCGAGGGTTGTGATCGTCAGCACGGGCAGGCCGGTGAGGATGGCGGTGAGGGAAGTGCGGCCGTGGGAAGTGCGCAGAACCGGCCGGTCGAGATGATGGGCGGTGAAGGAAAAGAAGCGGGCGCCAGGGGCGGTGGTCGCTATCCGTCGGACGAGGCCGTGCCACCAATGCGCTCTGGCTGAGTCAGCGGGCATTGCTTACCTCCGTTTGCAGGCGAATCGTTCGCTCTTCCGGCGGCTTGACGCTTTGGAAGCGGCGATAGAGGAGAATGTCGTAGACGATCTTGAGTCCGCCGGCCAGAAAGAACGGCGCCGCGGCATAGATTCCGAGCAGGACGCCGCTGAGGACGGGAGAGATGGAGGCGCCGAGCGAGCGGGCGATGGTGGTGACGCCGGAGGCGGCCGAGCGTTCGTCGGGCGCGACCACAGCCATGGTGTAGGATTGGCGGGTGGGCACATCCATCTGCGAGATGCTGAAACGCAGCAGGAGGACAAGTATCGCCAGTGGCAGGGTGGGCATCAGCGGCGTCAGGCAGAGGAGGATGTTCGAGGGCAGGTGGGTGAAGACCATGGTGTTGATCAGGCCGATGCGGGCAGCGATGCGGGCCGCCAGCAGGGCCGAGACGCCGGCCAGGATGTTGGCCCCGAAGAAGATGCCGCCGAGAACGGCCTCGCCGACGCCGAAGCGGAGATAGAACCAGTAGGCCATCATGCTTTGGACGATGAAGCCGCCGGCAAAGGCGTCGAGGGCAAAGAGGGCGCTGAGCCGGACGACCACGCCGCGCGACTTGTGCAGGCCGAGCGTGCGTTTGGCCGGCGCTCCGCCTGGCTTCACCCTGGCCTCGACTGCCGGCGACAGGCCAAGAAAAATCAGAACGAGCAGCCCACCTCCGATCCCATAACCGAGCAGGATGAACCGATACGATTCCAGAGTGGAGAGACCGTCGGCCTGGAGGGTCTGGGCCAGCCAGCCGCCGGCGAGGGCGCCTGTGGCCGTTGCCAGCGAGCCGGCGAGATTGTACCAGGCGAAGGTGTGGGTGCGGCGCTCGTCCAGCACAAGCTGGGCCAGGGCCGCCTGCTCGACTGACAAAAACGGGCCGATTTCGTTGCCGCTGGGGCTGATGACGCCAACGATGGCCGCCACCATGAGGACGGCCACATTCTTGGTAAAAGCAAAAGCAATGGCTGCCAGAATCATCAGCGCCGCCCCCATGAGGAGCGTCCGGCGCCGGCCCGTGCGATCGGCCGATGTGGTCAGCCAGAGCGAGATGGCGGCGTCGCCGAGGAGCGTGAAGGTGAAGACAAGGCCGATGTTGCGGCTACTCAGCCCCACCTCGGCCAGATACAAGGCCAAAACGACGGAGAGAAAGCCGTAACAGAACAGCCGCACGATGCGGCTGCCGAACAACAGGCCGATGTCAGCTCTTGAAGGCGCCATTGGGTTTTCCCTGACGGATCATTTCGCGGCAATATGCATAGAGGGCGTCGTACACGATCCACTCAGCGGCGTTGATGGCGTGGTCGTCGGCCAGGCCCAGGCGGCGGAATCCCTCGGCAATGGCCTCCAATCCCGGCCCTTCGGGCTGTTCCCAGAGGGTGTTTTCGGTGTCGGCGCCGTTGACGATCTTGCCCAACAGCACCAAGGCCGGATCGCCGGTCAGATCATAGTGCTCGAGGATGGCCTCGAACGAGCACGCCTGGCCGTGATGTCCCAGATCGACGCCGGGCACGTCATAGGGGATTGCCCCTAGCCGTTCGGCCTCGTTCAGCACCTGTTCGGCGGGAACGAAGAGAAACTCGGCCTCCTTGTCCACGAAATGCGAGATCAGCCAGGGACAGGCCACGCGGTCGACCTTGACGCCGGCGCGGGTAATCCACTTCATCGTTGTACCCTCTGACCAGAAAAATGGGCGCCGCTCAACGGCGTCAGGCGCTCGTAGATAGGTCGCAAATGGTCGAAAACCTGGCGATAGGCGGCGACATAGGGCCGGTAATGCTCGTGATCGGCCGGGCGAGGCTCGACCCGCCCGACGGTTGGCGCAAATTGGCGGGCGGCGGCAGCCAGGTTGGGATAGACACCCACGGCGGCCCCGGCCATCAGCGCGCAACCAAGCGCCGCCACATCCTCGCGGCGCAGCCGCGCGTAGGGCAGGCCCAACACATCGGCCTTGACCTGGTTCCAGAGCGCGCTCTTGGCCCCGCCGCCGATCACGCGCACCTCTGAGAAAGCGGCGTCGGGGAAGTAGCTGCGCACCACCTCCAACGCCTCGGCAAAATCGTAGGCGATGCTTTCCAGTATTGCCCGATAGAAATGGGCGCGGGTGTGCGTCCAGGTAAAGCCAAGCCAGGCCCCGCGCACGTTCGGGTCAGGCGGGCAGGCGCGGCCCACCAGATGTGGGATGAACAACAGTCCTTCGGCGCCGGGCGGGATGGCGGCAGCCTGCTCGTCGAGCGCGGCGTACGAGTCCAGCCCCTCGGTCCCGAACTGATCGCGGAACCAGCGATGCGTCAGCCCACCGCCGGAAATGTACATCATCGGATACCAGTGGTCTTCGCCCAGCGGCCCGGCCAACGGCTGCAACATCCCAAAGCGGGTGTCGGCCAGAAAACGGTCGAGACAGGTGGCCAGGACGGGGAAGGTGCCCGCCACCTCGACCAGTTGGCCGCTCTCTACCAGTCCCGCGCCCAAACAGCCCGCCACCTGATCGCCCGCCCCCGCCACCAACGGCGTCCCCGCCGCCAGGCCGCATTCGGCTGCGGCTTCGGCGCTGAGATAGCCGATCACGGTCGTGGCCGGGACGACGGTTGGGAGTTTTGCCAGCGGTAAAGCGAACAGCTCGGCCATCTCGGGCGACCAGGCCCGCCGGGCGGTGTCGCTCAGCCCGATCCAGGTGAGATACGAAGGGTCGATGAAGGCGTCATCGGCGTGCAGCCCCGCCAGCTTGCCGGCTACATAGTTCGCCAGGATCAGAACCTTGTCGATGCGATGGTACAGGTCGGGATATTCCTCCTTCCACCACCACATGCGCGGAGCCATGAAGGGCAGCGAGCCGTTCAGTTCGACCAGCCTGGCACCTGCTCTCTCCTGCATCCGAGCCTGATAGCGCAGATAGCGCGTATCCAGCGCCGACGGATACCAGGGCGTGAGTGCGTTCCACTCCCGGTCGATGCCGATAGCCCCGGCCATCTGCCCGGCGAAGGCGATGGCCGCCGCCCCGGCCGGCGCCACCCCCGTTTTCTCAACCACCTCCTGCACGCTTTCCAGCGCCGCCCGCACGAAATCCTCGCCATCCTGTTCGGCCACACCGGGCAAGGGCTGGCGCAGCGCGGCCGGACGCGCCGCATCGGCCAGAGCCACGCCTGCCGTATCGAATAGGGTGGCTTTGACGACGCTGGTGCCGAGATCGACGCCGATCAGGTGGGGTGGGGTCATGGTGGAGATTGGAGAATGGTTATTGGAGATTGGTTATTGGACGGAACCAATAACCAATCTCCAATAACCAAATAACGCTGCCTCTGCTTCGGCCGTCCACATCTCGTTCGCTCCGAGACAATGATAGACCTTCGGTAAAGCAATTCGCAATTCGTAGAGGGGGAGGAGGGGCAAATCGGCAAGCTGGGGGTAGATGACGATCTTGCCGGGGTAGCTTTGCTCGATGACGGCCTGGATGCCGGCGGTCATCGCCTTCATCCCCCCGATGGCCACGACCGCACGCGCCGGCGAGAGCATCCCCGCCCGAACTTTTGCGAGCACGCGCAACTCATCGGCCACGGACGAGCCGCTGGTGCCGGTGAATTGGGCGCCGTACAGGGCCACGCGGTCGAGCGGCAGGGGGATTTTTGTGCCCACAGCGACGCCCGCAAACAGTACGAGCATGCCATCGGGCGCGAGATAGTTGGCGGCTTGGGCCATGGCTTCGGCGCCGGGGGCCACGACCACGACATCATCGCAGCCGCGCCCGCCGGTCAAGCGGTCGATTTCGGCCCCCAGCCGATCAGGTTCGGCTGTTGGGCTGACCCCGACCAGCTCGCGGCCATGCGCCCGCGCCAGCGGGCCGAAATCGGCGACCAAGTGATCGAGCCGCTCCCGCCCGCGATTGCTAACGACGAGCGCCCGCGGCCCGCCCGCCATTTCCAGCGCCCGCTGGACGTGCATGCGCCCCAGCGCCCCGCCCGCGCCGGCGATCAGCGTCACCCCGCCGGGGCGCAATTCCGAGCGGTTGCGGGCTGGGCCGTAGGCCTGGGAAATGTCCGGGCCGGGGCAGCCAACGAAAGCCAGCGGCTCGTAGTGCAGTCTGCCCACATCGACGTTGACAGGGCCATCGAGCGGGCGCGGGCTGACGAGATTGAGAACGCCGCCGTGGGCCAGGCGGTCGGCAGCCCGCGCGACAACTTCGGCGCGGCCAGGGTCGAGGAGGATGATGTCGTCGAAGGAGGAAGAAGCAGGGAGTAGGGAGTAGGGAGTAGGGAGGTCGATGAGTTCGAGGGGTTGGGCGCGGAGCCGGGCGGCAAGGGGGGCGGGGACGTCGGTGAGGAAGACGCGGGCGCTGGGCAGGGGGGTGCTGAAATGGTAAGGAGTGGCGTCGCCGGGGCGGCCTCGAATCCAAAGGTCGCCGCCGGGTTTGGGCTGGAGGCGACGAAGGGGGGTGTAGGCCACATCGACGCAGGCCCAGGGTTCCAAGAGGGCGATGTCGGCGCAGCTGAGCGAGTCGTCGGAAACAGGGAAGACGTAAGCGCCCTCATCGCCGGCCAGCAGGCGCTCATCGAGAAGCAGGTACTGGGTCATGGCGCCGGGGATGTTGACGCCGAAAATAGCCCGCCGACCGCCGTTGTAGACATTGGCCTGCACGCCCAGCCGCTGGCCCGGCCGGTAGTGTTCGCGCCAGCGTTCACCGACCTCGATCACGGTCAGGGCGGCTTCGTGGCCCAGGCGGGCGGGGCTGGCGGCGAAATCGCGCGCGTAGAAGAGCGGGTAATCCGGGCCCATGCGCACCATTTTGGCATCCGAGGCGCACAGGCCCAGCGCATCCACACGCACCAGCATTTCCTCCCGCCCGCAAACCGGCATCGGCTCGGCCACCGGCTGTCCGTTCACACCCAGGCTGCCAATCCCCGCGCCGAAGAACGGCCAAGTGAGATTGATGAATGGGAGGGAGGAGGCGGGCATTGGTTATTGGAGATTGGTTATTGGAGATTGGTTAGAAGAATCTCCTATCCTGCCAACCGCATAAACTTTGTGTCTTCGTCGCGCTCTTTGAGTCCTTGTGTTCACCTTTTGTCGCCATCAGATACAACGGTCGATGCGCTGGATCAACTCCATGCAGGCGCGGCCGTTGTGGTAGGGGCACTTCCAGGGGTCGATCTTCCGGTCGTTGCGATAGTAGGGCGAGGGATCATCGGGCGGCTCGGTCAGAAACGGCTGGCCCAGGCGGCTGACTTTGGTGAACCACTCGCCGCGCTCGTGGTCGATGACATGCCGGGCGATGAAACCCCAGCTCAGCTTTACCTCCTCCCAGAAGCGGGGGTTTCCGGTCAACTCGAAGCCGTTCATGAACCCGACCAGCGTCTCGGCCTGCACCCACCAGTGCTTGTGCGTGCGCACATGGCTGCCGAAGCGCGTCGATTCCAGGAACATGCCGCCGTCTTTGTCCAGCCCCACGCGCTCAACCGCCGTCAACATCTGGATCGAGACCGGGCGCATGCGGGCGAGTATGTCGGCCTCACCCAGGATTTCGGCCGCTTCCTTCACGCGCCGATCGATCTCCTGCTTGGGGGTC
>CAYWPZ010000082.1:0-17198 GCA_964460135.1 uncultured Caldilineales bacterium
TCGTCCATCGTCACACCAGAAACGAAACTCATGTTTTCACAGTGACTTCAGTTTAGGACAGACATAGCCTCTTCGGCTAGCCATCTATCGGTTGGGCGTCGAAGAACGATTGCAGGATCAGGGCGGCGGCGATGGCGTCGTTGTGGGGATGGCGGCGGCGGCCAAGTTCGCCGATGATCTCATCGGCGGCGAAGGAACTGAGGCGCTCATCCCAGAAGCTGACCGGCAACGCAATTTGTCGCGCCAGGAGACGAACGTAGTTGCGAATTCGTTTCGCCTGCGGGCCTTCGCTGCCATCCATGTTGAAGGGCAACCCGACCAGCAGCCGGTCGGCGTGGTTTTCGGCGGCGATGCGGGCGATGGCGGCGAATTCGGCCTGCTTGAGATGGCGGGTGATGATCCCCAGCGGCCGGGCCAGACGGGCGTCGTCGCTGCCGGCAGCCAGGCCGATGCGTCGTTCACCGATGTCAAGCGCCAGCCAGGTGGACATGAAAGGAGCAGAACGGTCGGGGCCGGGTGGCGCCTACTCTTGCAGGACGCGCACCCTGATGCGGGTGGGGATGTAGGGCAGGCGGCCGAGCCAGTCGCGGTCGAGTTCGATCAGCGGCGGTCGGGCCAGATCGAAGCGGCGCTGGAGGATGGCGGCCGCCTCGGCCAGCGGCGCGCCGGCCAGAAGCGAGCGCACCTGGCCGGTGGGGATGGGGGTCAGGGTGTCGCCGCTGGCCGTCAGGGTCATGTCAACGGCTTCGGCCTCGAAGCGATTGAAGGTGGGTTGGCCGATTTGCACTGTATCTTCGAGCAGGAAATGGTCGGCAGGGACAGCGCGGCGAAGGGAACGGTCGGCCAGGCTGCGGGCGCCGTCCAGATCGACGGCCGTTCCGCGCGCCAGCAATTGCAGCGTCAGGCCGATGCTGTCGGCTTGCTCGCCGGCAAAACGGTCGTATGTCTCGGCCAGGGTGAAGGTCTGCACCGTCTCGGGTGGGATGTATTCGCCCTGGCGCAGGCTGGCGGCCAGTTTCTCGTAGGCCAGCCGCTGCACGCTTTCCTGCAACTGGCCCAGCACCCGCTCTTTGTCGGCCTGAGTGACGACGACGACATCGGCCACCGTGCCGCCGCCCGTGCCGGCTTCGTTGTTGGCGCGCAGGCTGAGGCCGAGCGGCCCCTCCACCTCGCTGATCGTGCCGGCGGCCACGTTACCCTGACGCCCCGGCTCGACCGCCTCGACGGACGCCCCGGCCCGCTGCCCGATCCCGGCCGGGACTGTCACCTCGGCCTGGGTGCGAAAACGGATGTTGTTGCCCGTGACCGTGCGCACCACCGTATTGACGGGGACTTTGACCTCGCGGGCGGTGCGGTTGATCAAGGTGACGAAGCCACGGGCCTTTCCTGCCGGCGCAAAATCGGAGCCGGTGGCTTGGGTCGAGGCTGCACCCTCGACGCGCGCCTGGACGACACGCGCCGGCACCAGACTGTTGCTGACATCGGGTTCGTCGATGCCGGTCTGGGCTGTCACCTCGACGGAACTGACGAAACGGGTGTGGGCCGGGGTGAGGGTGACGGTGGCGCTGGGGAGTAGCACCGCAGCCAACCCAAAGAGCAGGCCGGCGATCAGCAAGCTGATGGCCACATAGCCGAGCGCTCGCGCCCACCAGGCGTCTCGCCGCCGGCGGATGAGGCCATCGAAGACCGTGACCCCGCCGGCGGCGGCGATGACAGGCGCAGCCAGGCCCATCCCCACCTTTTGGGGCGGGCGCACAATGGCCGGGCGGAAGGCAGCAGGCGCGGGAAGGATCGGTTCGGGCTTGGGATAGGCCCAGCGCCCACCGGCGGCCTGGGTCGAGGCGAAGGTCGGCACCCCCGCCCGCCGGGCGAAGTAACGGACATCGGCATCGGTGGTGACAAGCCCCACCTGCACCCCGGCGGCGTCGGCCTGGCGGCGCAGCAGCCGCAGCCTCACCTCGCTGGCGAATTCATCCGCCGGCGCGGGCAAGACGAAGGCAACCCGCTCGCCGGCCACGGCCTGACGGACGCCTACGCCTGCGGCCGCCAGTGTGGGCGGCGCAGGAAGATCGATGATGTGAAGGGACATTGCGCAAAGCGATACCTTGGTTCGCAGCCGGGCCTGCGCCTAGACAAGCGGGATGCCGGTGTTCAAGATTTCTTCGATAAAAGGGGTTGGGGTCGTCGAAATCTTATCCATTTGTCCAATTCCTCGATTTTCTTCATCCAATGTGCAGCATTACTGTGAGTACAACGACGATAGAAATCACGCTTATACTTTCGCTTCCCGTTCCATCGCCGCCTCCTCAGGCCTGAGAACGGACTGACTCGACTGCCGCCGCCAGGGCCGCCGCCAGCCGGGCGGGGTCTTTGCCGCCGGCCTGGGCCATATCAGCCCGGCCGCCGCCGCTGCCGCCAATGAGTGGGGCGATGGCTTTGACGATGGCGCCGGCATGGATGCCGCGCGACACCAGGTCGGGCGTGGCTGCGGCCAGGACGGACGGACGGCCGTCGAAGACCGCGCCCAGGATGACGAGCCCGGAACCGAGCTTGTTCCGCAGGTCGTCAGCCATCAGCCGCATGCCGTTCATATCGGCCACATCCACCGCCGTCGCCAAGACGTTGACGCCCGCGACCGGCTGCGCCTTGAGCGCCAGTTTCTCGGCCTGATGGGTGATGGCCTGTTGGCGCAGCCGCTGCACCTCGCGCGTCAGCTGACCCACCTGCCCGTGGAGGTCTTGCAGTTTCGCTTCCAATGACTCGACCGGAGTGTTGAGCACGCGCGAAAGCCGGTTGAGAATGGCCTGCTGCTGGCGGGCCAAGTGCTCGGCCCCGGCCCCGGTCAGGGCCTCGATGCGGCGCACGCCCGCCGCAGCCGAACCCTCGTCGATGATGACGAAACTGCCGATCTGGGCCGTGTTGTGGACATGTGTGCCGCCGCACAGCTCGCGACTGCAAAATTCGTGGCTGCCCGTCTCGGCGCTCTCGATGCAGTCGCCCAGAAAGACGGTGCGGACGATGTCGCCGTACTTTTCGGTGAAGAGGGCGGTGGCGCCTTCGGCCAGGGCCTGTTTGAGGGCCTTGTGTTCGATCTTGAGGGGATAACCGGCCAGAATGGCCTCATTGACCGTCTGGCTGATCCGATCCAGTTGTTCGGGAGTGACGGGGGCATCGTAGCTGAAGTCGAAGCGCAGCCGCTCGGGCGCGACCAACGAGCCGGCCTGGTGCACACCCCGGCCAAGATGGATGCGCAGGGCCTCGTGCAGCAGGTGGGTGGCGGTGTGATTGCGCATGATGTCCCAGCGCCGGCCGGCATCGACCGCCGCCTCGACGCTGTCGCCGATGCGCGGGCTGCCGGCGACGATGACGGCGCGGTGGACGGGCAGCGCCGACACCGGCCGGGCCATCTCGGTCACACGCGCTTCCCAGCCGGCAGCGATGAGCCGCCCTGTGTCGCTGACTTGGCCGCCAGCGGCGACATAGAATGGCGTTTCGGCCAGAATCAGCTCGACTTCATCGCCGACGCTGGCGCTTTCGACCAACTCGCCCTTGCTCAGTATACCGATCACTTGCGTCGTGCGGGTCAAGGCGCCGTAGGGGTCGTAGTCGATGCCGCCTTCGGGGAGCAGGCCGCGCTGTTGCAGCCGGTCGAGCGTCCGCGCATAGTGCTCGGCCCCGGCGGCGAACTGATTCTCGCCGATCTTGCCCTGGCTGGTGCGGCGATGGGCGTCCTCGGCGGCCTGGAACCCGGCCTCGTCGACTGTGAAGCCGCGCTCGTTACAGATGTCGCGGGTGATGGGCAGCGGCAGGCCGTAGGTTGACTTTAGGTCGAAGGCGCTGTGGCCGGGCAATAGGGTGATCCCGGTCGTGCTCAGTTCCGCCAGGATGCGATCCAGTTCCACGAGGGCGCGGTCGAGGGTGGCGATGAACTGCTCCTCCTCACGCGTCACCGTGCGGCGGATGAGAGCGGCGCGGTCATTCAGTTCGGGATAGATGCTGCCCATGCGGGCAATGACGGCCTCGCCGACCTGGGCCAGAAAGGGGGTGGTGAGACCCATCATGCGGCCAAAACGGAAGGCGCGGCGTATGACCGTGCGCAGCACATAGGGCGCGCCGGCAGAGCCAGGGCGGACGCCGTCGGCAATGAGGAAGGCCGCCGCCCGTGCATGGTCGGCGATGACGCGATAGGCGGTCTGATGCTGCTGGCGCTGGTCGGTCGTGTGCCCCAACAAAGCCTGGATGTGATCGAGGATGGAGGTGAAGAGGTCGGTTTCGTAGTTGACGGGCGTGCCCTGCACCACGCCGACAATACGCTCCAGGCCCATGCCGGTGTCGATGCCGGGCTTGGGCAAGGGGGTGCGCACGCCGCTGGCATCCTGGTTGAACTGCATGAAGACCAGGTTCCAGATTTCCAGCCAACGGTCGCAGCCGTTGTCGATGAAGACCGAACAATCGGGCCGGCCGCAGGTGCAGGCTTGCGGCCCCCAGTCGTAATGCACCTCGCTGGTGGGGCCGCAAGGGCCGATATCGCCCATCGACCAGAAGTTGGTCTTTTCGCCCATGCGGTAGACCCGCGCCGGGTCGATGCCCATACCCTGCGTCCAATAGCCAAAGGCGTCGTCGTCGTCCTGGAAGACGGTGTAGTACAGGCGTTCGGGGTCGAGTTCGAGCACGCCGGTGAGAAAGTCGTAGGCAAAGCGGATGGCGTCGCGCTTGAAGTAGTCGCCGAAGCTGAAGTTGCCCAACATCTCGAAGAAGGTGTGATGCCGGGGCGAGGGGCCGACGTTTTCCAAGTCGTTGTGCTTGCCCGAGCCGCGCACGCACTTCTGGGCCGTGGCCGCGCGCAGGTAGGGCCGGGTCTCGATGCCCAGGAACACATCCTTGAACTGCACCATACCGGCGTTGGTGAGCAGGATGGTATTGTCGTTGTAGGGGATGAGGGAGGAGCTGGGGAGGCGCTGGTGGCCGTGTTCCTCGAAGAATTCGAGGAAGGCGTCGCGGATTTGGTCGCTGGTGAACGGGCGCATGGGGCAGTCGTGGGCAGGGGAAGGGCGATAAGACGAAATTGCAGCCTGGGTAGGGCCAGGCTGCAATTGGATTTTACTCGTTTCTTGTCGTTTCGGCCAAATAGCTGGCCGACGCTACAAGCCTATGCTTTTGGGCATCCCTACAAGTTCACGATGAGGCGCATACAAATCGGCCGTTTGCTGGGCAGAGAACGCAACTCGAACAGCGACAGGAATTCCGCCAGATCGACAAGTCCCTCGGCTTCCTCCCGCTCGCGACCAGTCAGTTTCTCACCCGCATCCTGACGATCGAGCAAATCCTGGAGGCGCGCCTGCACCGCCGCTGGCAGACGAAAATGCACCCTCAGGCCTCAGCCGTCGGCGTTCACGCCGTCAGACCCCAGGGGCAAGGCGGGGCCGATTGGCGCAATGCGGCAAAGTCCTTCCCTCCAACCCCGCCAACAGATTCTCAACCGCCATCGCGGCCATGCGGATGCGCGTGGGCAGGCTGGCGCTGCCGATGTGCGGCAGGACAACAACATTGGGCAGGGCCAGCAGGGGATGGCCGGGGGGAAGCGGTTCGGGTGTGGTCACATCCAGCCCAGCGGCGGCGATGCGGCCAGAGGTCAGGGCCGCGATGAGGGCGGCCTGATCGACTACGCCCCCGCGGGCGGTGTTGATGAGGATGGCGGTGGGCTTCATCTGGGCCAGGGCAGAGGCGTCGATCAAGTGGTGGGTGGCCGGAGAGTAGGGGCAGTGCAGGCTGATGAAATCGCTGCCGGCCAGCAGATCGCTGAGTTCGACCCAGGTCGCGCCCACTTCGGCCGCCAGCGGGCTGGGGCGGGGGTTGTGATAGAGGAGGGTGACGCCAAATCCGGCCAGACGGCGGGCGACGGCGGCGCCGATGCGCCCCAGGCCGATAATCCCGACCGTGCTGCCGTGCAGGTCCGGGCCGACCCAGCCCAGAGGGTCCCAGGTGCGCCAACGGCCGGCCCGCACGTCGTCGGCGGCCTCCACCAGCCGCCGGGCGGTGGCCAGCATCAGGGCCACGCTCAGGTCGGCGGTGGCCTCGGTCAGCACGCCGGGCGTGTGGCCCACCGGGATGCCGCGGGCCGTGCAGGCAGCGAGATCGATGTTGTCCACCCCCACCGCCATCTGGCTGAGCACGCGCAACCCTGGCCCGGCCGCATCCAGCAGGGCGGCGTCGATGCGGTCAGTCAGCAGGCACAACAGCCCGGCGCAACCGGCCACACGCTCGCAGAGCGCCTCATACGGCGGCGGCCCCGGTTCCGGCCAGACATCGAGGGCGATGGGCGCCGCCGATAGCTGCTTCATGGCCGCTTGCGGCAAGACGCGGGTCAGGAAGACGCGAGGCGCCGATGGCGAAGCGAGGATGGCAGATGGCAACATGATCGGCAACGTGCCAGGGGAAAGCTCATTGGACGCGCAGCGGGCAAAGCGCCAGGGCGTCGCCCATCGCCTGGCCGACGGCATCGAGCACCGGCAGACGTGCGCCCGTGTCCGGGCGATAAAGACCGACGAGGGGATGATAGAGGCCGGGCGGAGCATCGCCCGGCACGGCGAGCAGACGACGGTCGCGGGCCGTGGGCGGGCCATCGGCCTGCGCCGCTTTGTTGCCGGTGCGCTCGTCGATGAGATGGACGAAGACCGAGACGCCCGCCATCGCCGCGGACTCCAGCTCCCATGTCAGGCTCAACTCGACCGGCCGGCCGGGAGAAACGAGGCGCGGCGTCAGGGCAAAGGAACGGAGCTTGATGCCGCCGGCAAAGGCGGCGACGCTTTCCCCCTCCTCGCCCGGCCGCAACTCGAACACCCCCAACCGCACGCTATCGCCCAACAAGGCCGAGCCATCGGCCGCCACCGCCGCCAGGCGTTCGCCGCCGGCCGGGTCGTAGACGGCCAGGTTGAGCAAGCCGAGGTCGGGCGGGCAGGCGCCGCCGGGGATGCCGAGGAGGACGAGGTCGGCGACGGTCTCGCCCGGCTGCCAGGCCGAAAGCGGGCGCTCGCCCCGGCCGAGGGCGGCGTCGCGCTGGGCGATGATGCGGTCGTTCTCGCCCAGCAGTTGGACGCTGACCCTGGCCTCGGCCGGTGCCGGCCCATGCCGACGCCACCACAGCCGCACGGCCAGAGCTTGGCCGGGTTGCAGCGAGGCGGCCAGGGGCTGAGCCGCCAGCAGGGTGAGGGCGTCGCCGAAACGGACGGGGAACGGCGGCAACGAGGGCGGCGCAGCCTGCGGCAGCGGCTCGAAGTCGGTCTGGCGTTGGTAGACCACGACCGGGCTGCCCCAAAAACGGGCGTCGTCGAAACGTTGCACGGGCCGGTAGGCGGCCTGGAACCAGGCATCGCGGCGCGGATCGAGGTTGTAGAGCGGGTTGATGGCTGTGAGGGCCAGGTAGTCGGGCTGGTAGGTGTGCAGCGTCCAGGCGGGGTCGCCGCGCGCCAGGGCGGCAGCGGCGTCCGGCTGGATCAGGCCCAGGAAATCAACCATCGGCCGACCGCTGATGAAGCCCATGACGCCGACTTCGCTGACGCCGACGGTGGCAGCGGCCGGGGTCTCGGCGGCCAGCCACTCGCCCACCCGGCGATAGGCATCGACTTTGGCCTCGGGCAGGACTTTGCTGAGGGCTGTATCTGGCGCGGGCAGGGGAGCGTGCAGGCCGCGTGCGATGCCGACCAGCGACCAGACGGGCGGGAACAGGAGCAGAGCCGAAACGGCAACCAGAGCTGGGGTTCGCAGCGCCGGGGCCAACTTGCCGGCGGTCTCGGCCAGCTCGACCCCGCCCAGGGCCAGCAAGAGGGCCGTCGCCGGCAGCAGCGGCGCGTAGTACCAGAAGTAGGGAGCAACGCCCAACCACTGGTAGGCGGCGGTGTGCAACCCTGCCCAGGCGACGAAGATCAGCGCCCAACGCTGGCTGCGGAGGGCGCGTAGGCAGCCGATGAGCAAGATGGGGCCGCCGAGGGCGTAGAGAGGGGTCTGTGCCAGCCAGCCGCGCATCAGGATGCCCAGCCCGCCCAGGTAGGTCGTGCCGGCAAAGAAGCCGGTGACGCCGACAGCGGTTTGCCCGCGCTTGGCTGCCAGCGTGACCGGCAGAGGCGAGCCGAAGCTGAGGGTGAGGAAGACCAGGACGGGCGCGGCAACGGCGAAAGCGGCCAGGGCCAGGCGCCAGGGTGGGCGTCGCCGCCGCAGCGCTCGCCAGGCAAAGAGGAGCAGGGCGAGGAGGGCGGCGTCGTAGCGAGTGACGGTAGCCAGGCCCAGGCAGGCGCCCGCCCAGCCAGGCCGGTCGCGGGCGTCGGCCAGGAAGGCGGCCAGCGCCAGGCAGAGGAGCAAGGCCGTCTCCATGCCCAGCGCCAGCCACAGCAACGGCGAGAACAGGTACAGCGCCCCGGCCAACCAGCCGATTGTTCGTTGCCCCCGGTGCTGGGCAATGGCGGCCAGCAACGCCGCCCCCGCACCGATACACAGCCCCCCCAGCACATTTCCCACCAGCGGCAGGTCGAGCCCCAGGCGGGCGGGCAGGCTCAGCAGCAGACCGTAGAACGGCGCCGTTGTACTGAGCACAGGCTGGCCGGGGTTGTAGACGAAGCCGAAGCCGTGGGCCAGATTGGCGGCGTAGCGATAGGTGACGAAGGCGTCATCGACAGCGAGGCGGCGCAGGCTGGAGATGATGCCAACAAGCGCCAGCGCCGCCAGCGCCAATCCGCCGGCTTGCCAGCGACCACGGGCGCTTTGCCTCACCACCTCTCCCAGTGCACCACATCCGCCAACGGGCGACGCCCACCCTGCTTGGGCGGACGAGTGAGATCAGCCGGGTTGGCGGGGTAGCCGAAGGAGATGGCGCTAAAGCACATCAGCTCGGGCGGCAGGTTCAGCAGGTCGCGCGCCCGTTCGATCTCGTAGATATTGGCCATGACCGAGCCGATGCCGAGTTCGTGCGCGGCCAGCATCATGTTCTGAGCGGCGGCGCCCAAATCGAAGGCCACCGGCCAGCGTTCGCGCCAGTCGCCGGTGACAAGAGCCACACCCACCGTGGCCCCGGCCAGGTGCCCGGCCCATTCGCCGCACTGGCTGAGGGCGACGAGGCGCTCACGCTGGCGCAGAACGATGAAATGCCAGGGTTGGTTGTTCTTGGAACTTCCGGCCAGACGGCCGGCGTTGAGGATGCGGTTCAGGTCTGCCTCCGCGATTGCCCGGTCGCTGAACTGGCGGAGCGAGCGTTTGCTGCGGATGGCTTCGTAGACGTTCATGGGTTTGGGTGGGGGGGGCAGGTAATTTGGGATTGGTAATTGGTAATTGGAGCGTGGCGAGTGGATTATGCCGCATGGATCGGGAAAAGGGAAGCGTGCATTTTCGTGTTTCAGTCCCTGCCTTTACACTGTGCCCATGAACTCATTTCTCCAGCCCTGGCGCCGACTGAGCGGCCAAACGGCTTTCCAAAACCGCTGGCTACAGGTGGATGTCGACCAGGTCGAGCTGCCCGACGGGCGCAGCTACGACTATACCGTGCTCCGACGGCCGCAACATGGCGCCGCCGTCCTGGCCTTCGACGCCCGAGGCAGGGTCCTGATGCAGCAAGAGTATCGCTATCCGGTGGATGCCGTCATCTGGCAGTTGCCGGGCGGGCTGATCGACCCGAATGAGTCGCCGTTGCAGGCCGCCCAACGCGAGCTGGCCGAAGAAACCGGGCATGTGGCCGATTCCTGGCGGCTGCTGGGGCAGTTCTGGGACAACCCCGCCTTCGAAGATCTGGTGGTGCACATCTTCCTGGCTGAAAACGCCCGGCCCGACGGCAGCGAGCACCGCGACGAGGCCGAGTGGGTGCGTTGCGAGTGGAAAGAGATGACCTGGGTGAAGGAGCAGGTGCGGGCCGGCGCCATCCGCGAGCGGGTGATCCTGGCGGCGCTGGGGTTCCTTTGGGCGGAGATGCCGTAGAGGGATTGGAGATTGGCGCCGCCAGTTCTCGATTCCCATCCTGTTGACCTTCGCCGCTACGAAAGCGCCTGCAGATAGGCTTCCAACAGATCTCGCACGCCTGCCAGCGTCTGGTCGCATTGGGCGGCGATGGCGTAGGAACCCTCAGCCAAGTCGCTTTCCCCGCGGGCTTGATAAGCCAGGCCCAGGGCCAGGTGGCCGAGGGGCGAGCGCGGCGTGCCCGCTACCACCGCCCGAGCCAGTGACAGCGCCCGATCGCGGGCCGACCCGGCGGCGGTTGCGTCACCCAGACGGTCGAAAGCGATGCCCCTGCGCACCTCCAGCCCGACTTCGGCCCAGGCGCCGGTCTCGGGCGTGTTGACCGACTGGTAGGCAGGCAAGAGGGCGGCAGCAGTCTCGTAGGCGGCGAGGGCGGCAGCCACATCCCCCTCGCGCAAACTGATGTCGCCGATTGCCATCTGGGGGTCGAACGCCAGCTGGGGGAGGGCGGCCAGGGCGAGTTCGAATTCAGCCCGGGCCGGCAGCAGTTTGTCTTGGCGCAAAAAGACGCCGCCGAGACCGTAATGGCCGTAGTACGCGGCCAGGGCCGAGGGCGCATCTCCCTCGACCAGCCGCCCGAACTGCTCCGCCGCCTGCTCGTAGCGTTCCTGGCGTAAGAAATAGTTGCCGGCGGCGCTGTGGGCGAAGATGTCGGCGGCCGGGGCCTGGGCAAGAGTATCGTAGAGGGTCTGCGCCTCGGCGGCGCGGCCCTGCGCCTCGTAGAGCGCAGCCAGGAAGACTTTGTAGTCGTTCGCATCCGGCGCCAGCGAGACGGCCCGGTTCTGGGCCTGCACGGCGGCGCTGAGGCTGCACTGCCGGTAGGCCATCTGCGCCAGACCGAACTGGTAGAGCGGGATGGCATCGTCCAGGTCGATGGCGGCGCCATAGGCGGCCTCGGCCCGCGCCAGATCGCCCTGGTTGGCATAGATGAGGCCCATCTGGTAATGCGCCTCGGCGGCCTGTGGGTCGAGCGCGAGCGCCCGTTCGAGGGCGGCAAGGGCTTCATCGCTGCGGCCAAGCCGGCCCAGCACCGTCCCCAACTGGATTTGCAGGGGCGCGGTTTCGGCCAGGGTAATGGCCTTGCGGTATGCCGCCGCCGCCTCGGCGGGGTTGCCTTGCATCTGGTAGGCGAGTCCCAGCGACTGGTGGGCGCCGGCATGGTTGGGATCGAGGGCCAGGGCCTGTTGGTAGGCGGCGATAGCGCTCTCGCTATCACCCATCTGCGCCTTTGTGAGACCCAACAGGACATAGCCGACGGCGCTCGCTTCAGCGGTAACCGCCTGTTGATAGGCCGCAGCAGCGTCTTCGAGGTGGCCGAGCTGAGAATGGGCGTCGCCCAAGGCCAGGTAAACACTGGCGTCCTGCGGGGTCAGGGCGGCCAGTTGCTCGTAGGTCGCAAGGGCCTCTTCCCAGGACTCGCTGGCTATGTAGCTCTGCCCAAGCGCCTGCAGCGCCTCGACAAAATCCGGCCGCAGATCGACGGCCTCTCGCAGCGACGGGACAGCTTCATCCCACCTGTCCTGGAGCAGATAGGTGCTGCCCAGGATGTAGTGAACGTCGGCGTTGGATGGGTCGATAGCCAGCGCCTTCTTGTAGGTTTCAGCCGCTCGCTCAAGGTCGTCCTGCTGCCAGTACAGACCCGCCAGGACAAGCATAGGCGCCGGGTCGCAGGTCTCTTGCGCTTCCACCAGCTGGGCCGCCCTTTCCAGCGCCGGGATGGCCTTCTCGGTTTGGCCGGCATGGGCATAGGCCAACCCGATCAACAGGGGCGCTTCCGCATCTTCCGGCGCTATCTGCGCCCAGGCTTGATAGACTTCGACCGCCTTCTCGACCTCGCCCTGCCAGAAATAGGCGTTTCCCAGGCCGCGCAGCGGTGCGCTTCGCCCCGGGTCGGCGGCTCGGGCCGCCTCATACGCCGAGACGGCTTCTGCATACCGCCCCGCGCTCACCAACACATCCCCGCGCTGCACCTCGGCCGCGGCGTCGCCGGCGGCCGATTCGGGGACCAGCGCCAGGGCGCGCTCATAGGCCTGGGCCGCAGCGTCGGCCTGGCCGAGGGCGGTGTAAACATCGCCCAACAGCCGCTGCGCCAGGGCGTCATCCGGCTGGCGATCAAGCGCTGCCAACAATGCCTCTTTGGCGTCCTCCTCGCGGCCGGTCTGGTGATAGAGATCGCCCAGCAGCCGGCGGGCGCCGGCCTCGTCAGGTCGCAGCCGGACTGCGGTCTCGGCGGCAGCCACAGCGCGGTCGAGTTGCAGAACCGGGCTGCACGTCTGAGCGTAGGCAATGGCCAGGTTGTGATAGGCCTCATAGAGATCAGGCTTGATCTGCGCAGCCATTTCCAGGTCAGCCAGGGCTTCCTTGTTTCGCCCCAGGGCCATCAGCGTGGCAGCGCGATGAAAGTACACCTTGTCCAGACTGAGGACGTCGGCGCCCTGCTCATCAGCATTGGCCAGGGCTTTGTCGAACAAGGCCAGGGCCTGCTCGTAGCGCTGGTTGCCAAACATGCCCACGCCGAGGATGGCTTCGGTCACATAAGCCATCTGCCCCGAAGTGTTGTCAAGCTCAAAGTCGACGCGAGAGAGATTGGCAGGCGTGCGGGTGTAATGCGAGATCTGGGCGATCTGACTGGCGGCAGGCGCCCTACCCGAGGCCAATGCGCCCGCTACAGAACTGCTCAGCAGTCTCGCCGTCGTCACCTGCTGCTGCAAATCGGGCAGCTTCAACAGCTCGACAAACGAGCGAAAGCGTTTGTCATCGTGCCAGCCCCAAATGACCAGGGTGGATTTGCGCGCCTGGCCCAGCTTGCGCGCCTCGTCCTCGTTCGCCAGCGGCTGCGCCGTGCGCTCGACATCGATGGATTCGTCCACGCCTTCCAGTTCTATTTCCAGCCCTTCAGCGATTGTACGGGCGATATCCAGCCTGATCGATGCCTGGCTGCCGTCGAATTGGTTGACGGTGACGAGGAATTCGCTGGCGGGTCGCAGCCGCTGGTAGGCCGTCCATCCCCCCCAGACAAGCGAGAGCAAGACGATGGCAGCCAGAAGGAGGAGCGCCTGCAGTCGCCGACGACTGGAGGCGGCGCGGCGCATGGTGTAGACCGACAGCCCCGCCCCAAGCAACAACAAGACCGCGATCAGCCATGGCCCCAGGCGCGCAAGAGGAAAGTCGCCGAGGTTGATCAGGTCGAAAATGTCGTTGACGAAATTGACGAAGGCAACGAAAACGGCGATTGCACCCATCAGCGCTGCCAGGCGGGCGCGGCGGTCGCCTCCGCTCGGGCGCATCTCGCCGGGTTTCTTGCCGACAAGAGGCGCCACCAGGTCGGCGGCCTGGAGGACGCGCGTCAACCAGCCGGGGCCGGGCGAAGGAGGGGAGGGGGCCGAGGGCGCCGGAGGCGGGCTGGCCGGAGAAGGCGGCGAAGCGAGGGTGCCCAAATTGGCATCGGCCAGGGTGGCGGCGGCGCTCTCAGGAGCAGGTCGAGAGGCCGGCGCCTCGCCCCGCAGCGCCGCACGCCAGGCCCGGGCCAGCTCCCCGGCGCTGCCGAAGCGCGCCGCCGGATCCTTGGCCAGCGCCTTGAGAATCACGGCTGCAGCCGCCGCGGGCAAGTTGGGGTTCAACTTGGCGGGCGGGGGCGGCGCCTCGTGCAAGTGGCAAAGGAGAATAGCGGTCGGAGTCTCGGCCAGGAAAGGGACGCGCCCGGTTGCCATTTCGAACAGCACCACGCCCAGCGAGTAGATGTCGCTGCGGGCGTCCACTGGCTGGCCGCTGGCCTGTTCGGGCGACATGTAGGCCGGGCTGCCGATGACGCCGCCGGCGGCGGTCAGGCGGGCGGCGGCTGCCTTCAGGTGGGCGATGCCGAAGTCAGACAACACGGGCTGGTTGTCGGCAGCGAAGAGGATGTTGCCGGGCTTGATGTCGCGATGGATGACGCCCTGGCGGTGAGCGTAATCCAGGGCGTCGCCGATGGCATCGAGGATGCGGGTGGCCTCGCCCAAGGACATCGTCTCGCCACGGCTGCGGGCGGCCTGCAGCCGATCGGCCAGGGCGCCGCCTTCCAGATATTCCATCACCATGAACGCCCGCCCCTCGACCAGGTCGAAATCGTACAACTGGACGATGTGGGGATGGCGCAGCGAGGCAACCAAACGCGCCTCACGACGGAACCGCTCCTCGAACCCCTCTGACTCCGCCAGTTGCGGCAGCATGACCTTGATCGCCACACGCCGGCCCAGATCGGGATGCATTCCGGCGTAGACCTCGGCCATGCCTCCGCGTCCCAAGAGGTGCGTCGTCTGGTATTTGCCAAATGCTTGCGTTGCCATGCCGATGACGGTTCTACCGCGCCAGTTCGAGCTTGAGACGCATCTTTACATCTTGGTCGACATAGAGCGAGCCGTGGGCCTGCTCCACCGGATGGATTTCGGAGCCTGACAGCACGCTGCTGGCCTCGGGTACGGTGACGTCGCCGCCTTTGTCGACGATATCTTCCACCGACAGAAAGGCTCCGGTTGCGTCCCGCTCGACCCGGATACTGGTGAGCGTCTCCAACCCATAGCCAAAGATGGAGACGGCAGGGACGCTGGTGCCATCGCCCAACTCCCGCCGGAACTCCCGCGCCAGATGCAGCAGGTTGCGACGGCTCTCCGGCACCCAGGTCTGATCATGCAGCAGATCGAGGGGCTGTCCGTTGCGGTCAAACACACAGGGGTAAACGGGCAGAATCTGATAGCAGGTGGGAAAGCTTGAGACAACATCCCGCAGGCGTTCGCCCATGAAACCGAAGGGCAAGAGCTCGATGCCCTTGAAAAGCTGGGAGACGATCTTGGGCGCGCCGTAATGGGGCGCACCCAGCAGCAAGAGCCGCCCCACAACCTCTTTCCCACCCAACCGCTCGACGTAGTAACGACTGACCAGGCAGCCCAGGCTGTGGGCGATGACGATGACAGGCGGCTGCACATCCCAGGCAGCAATCGTCTGGGCCAGCCGCCGCGCCGACTCGCGGACATCCTGCCGCCAGTCGTAGGCAAACTCCAGCAGATCGAGACCGCGTCGATAGCCCAGGCTTTCCTCCAGGAAGGCGGTGAGCCGGCTGTATTGCTCCTGCTCCAGCAGGTTGGGCACCACGACGACTTCGTCCACAATCCCGCGCGCCTCCAGCGGCGGGCCGTCGGGCAGCATGAACAACTCGGGATCGGTGAAGATGCGCCTGACGCTCGGCCAGACGCGCTCCTGGCCCAGCCACAGCTGCGAACCCATCAGGCCGGGGACGATGACGACAGGGGGACGGCCCTGAGCCAGACCGGGGGGTTCGTCGACAATGGTCAGGTCACTGCTCGACGCCGGCAGTTTGAGGACGAGTTGAGCGCCGCCGATGCGGATGGTTTCGCCGGGCCGCAGCCTTTGCTCCTCCACCCGCCTGCCGGCCACAAAGGTGCCGTTGGTGCTGCCCAGGTCGCGCAGGATGAAGGCATCGCCCCGGCGCTCGATGCGGGCATGGCGGCGGGAGACCCGCGGCAGATCGAGCACCACATCGTTGTCGGCCTGGCGGCCAATGCTCAGGGATTCGCCCGGCATCGGCGCCGTCCATGTCCTGCCCTCGGCAAAAACCGCCAGTTGCGGCGCGGCGACGAGATGGCTGATGGTGGCCGAAAGCGTTGCCGCGGCCAGGGTGGCCTCCAGGTCGGCGGCCGTGTCGATTCGCACCGCCGCCAGCGCCATCACCCCTTGTGTTGTCTCGTAGCGCAGCACGGCATCGCCCACCCGCACCAAATCGCCCGGCTTCAAGATCACCCGTTCGACGCGGCTGCCGTTGACAAGCGTGCCGTTGGCCGAATCGAGGTCGGCAAGCGCCCAGGCGGTTCCATCCCAGGTCAGACTGGCGTGGCGGCGAGAGACGCGCGCCTCTGGTACGACGATGTCGTTGCCGGCATCGCGACCGATCGCAACCCGGTCGCCTGAAAGCGCGTAAGCGCGTTCTTCACCCGTGGGCGCCGTCACGACGATGCGGCCCGTTGACTCTGCCATGTCCATCTCCAAGGAATCGTCTTGCGAAGGAGGGAAGCTGCACTGGCGGCATTATAGCCAGCGCCGGTCAGGCGGACAAAGCGCGGTGAGGCCGGGCGGATGACCTCGGCCGGGGCGCATCTGCAGGAGCGGCCGAACGCCTGGTTGCAGTCGCCCGGCTGTGCTGCAATCAGCGATCAGGGATGCCGATGATGCCGACGATCGAACCCTGGCCCCGCCTGCGCAGCCACACCGCCTTTCAAAACCGCTGGCTGCGGGTAGATATCGACCGGGTCGAACTGCCCAACGGCCGCAGCTACGACTACACGGTGCTCCGCCGGCCGCAGCACGGCGCCGCTATCCTTGCCTTCGACGCTCAGGGCCGGGTGCTGATGCAGCAGGAGTATCGCTACCCGGTCGATGCCGTCATCTGGCAGCTGCCGGGCGGGCTGGTCGACCCGGCCGAGTCGCCACTCGCCGCTGCGCAACGCGAGTTGGCCGAGGAAACCGGGCATGTGGCTGCTTCCTGGCGCTTGCTGGGGCAGTTCTGGGACAACCCCGCCTTCGAAGATCTGGTGGTGCACAACTTCCTGGCCGAGAACGCCCGCGCCGACGGGCGCGAGCGCCACGACGAAGCCGAATGGGTGCGCTGCGAGTGGAAGGAGATGGCCTGGGTTAAGGAGCAGGTGCGGGCGGGGGGCATCTGCAAGCGCGTGGTTGTGGCGGCGTTGGGGCTTTTGTGGGCGGAGATGGCGTAGGTAGGGGCGAGGTGACCTCGCCCCTATCGTTGTCAATGCCGGAAATGCCGCATGCCGGTGAAGACCATCGCCAGCCCCAAGTGGTCGGCGGCGGCGATCACCTCGTCGTCCCGCACTGAGCCGCCCGGCTGGATGACGGCGGTGACGCCGAACTTCGCCGCGGCTTCGATCCCGTCGGCGAAAGGGAAGAAGGCGTCGGAGGACATGACCGCGTCGCAGGCGCGCTCACCCGCCTTCATCCCCGCGTAGTTCACCGCATCGAGGCGGCTCATCTGCCCGGCGCCCACGCCCACCGTGGCTTGATTTCTGGCGAAGACAATTGCATTCGACTTCACCCACTTAGCCACGCGCCAGGCAAATAGCAGGTCGGTCAACTCGTCGGCACTGGGTTGGCGTTGGCTGACCACGCGGGTTTCGGCCAGCAGTGGGTCGTCCGGC
>CAYWPZ010000083.1:0-17148 GCA_964460135.1 uncultured Caldilineales bacterium
GTGCGGGTAGGAGCGGATGCTGCGGGCGCCATCGGCGATCATAATGCCCCAGGAAGGCGTGGGCGGATTGACGCCCAGGCCGATGAAACTGAGGAAGGCTTCGTACGAAATGTAACCGGGGATGGCCAGGGTTTCGGCAACAATGATGGGGCCCATGATGTTGGGCAGGATGTGCCGCCACATGATCTGGCGGTCATTGCTGCCGATGGAACGGGCCGCCTCGATGAACTCCTTCTCTCGCACCGACAGCACCTGCCCGCGCGTCAGACGCGCCACCCCCATCCACGAGGTGAGGCTGATGCCGATGAAGATGAAGAGCAGCCCGCCTAGCTTTGCATCCAGCGCGTTCATGGCATAGCGCAGGGTGCCTGGCTCGGCAAGACCGGCGAAGGAGGAGCGGAAGAAGGCCATCATCAGGATGATGAGCAGCAAGGTCGGGAAGGCGTACATGATATCGACGATGCGCATCATGATCTCGTCGACGCGGCCGCCGAAATAGCCGGAGATGCCGCCGTAGACAGTCCCGATGATCATCGCCAGCAAGGGGCCGAGGAGGGCAATGGACAACGAGACGCGCGTGCCATAGAGCACGCGACTGAAGAGGTCGCGCCCCAGGTCATCGGTGCCCAACGGGTAGAGGGTGCTGACCTTGGCGTAGCCCTGGGTGAAGGGAAAAAGGGAGATCAACCATTGCGGCACCTTGTTGGCATCGCGTGATGCTTGCGCGGCAAAGGAGTAAGGGGCGATGACATCGGCCAGGATGTAGACTGCAAACATAATGGTAATGATGGTCAGACCCACGACCGCCGCCCTGTTGTGGAACAGGCGCCGCGCGGCGTCCGCCCACAGGTTCGTCTCTTTGCCCTTGAACGTGCCGCCGACGGCTCGAGATTGAGCTACTTCTGCGCTTGCCATGTTTTTTATCTCCTTATCGAACGCGAATGCGCGGATCCAGGAAAGCATAGACGATGTCTACGAAGGCATTGGCGATGACGAGGATGAAAGCGTACAACAAGATCGTGCCCATGATCACCGGGTAGTCGCGGTTGGACACGCTGTTGACAAAATACTTTCCCAAGCCAGGGATGCCAAAAACCAGTTCGATGACAAAAGTGCCCGTCACCACGGCGGCGAAATAAGGCCCCAGGATGGTGACGACAGGGACGAGCGAGTTGCGCAGGGCGTGCTTGGTGATGACCGCTCGTTCGGGCAACCCTTTGGCGCGCGCCGTGCGGATGTAGTCTTCGCGGATGACCTGGAGCAGGCTGGCCCGGGTCAAGCGGGCGATGAGGGCGGAGCCGGCCATCCCCAGCGCCAACACGGGCAAGAGGGCGTAACGAAAATAGTCGGCATTGAGGGTGCGAGGCAAGAAACCAAGCACGAAAGGCGGCTTGGCGCCCCAGCCCGAAGGCGGCAGCCACTTGAGGATGACGGCAAAGATCATGACCAGGATCGGCCCCAGGACGATGGCCGGCACCGAAACGCCGAAGATGGCCACGCTCATGCCGACATAATCCCAGAGCGTGTTCTGCCGCAGGGCGGCCAGGATGCCGAGGGGGATGCCCAGACTGACGGCGAAGATCACCGCCATGATGCCGAGCTGCATCGAGACGGGGAACTGGTCGCGCAAAATGTCGCTGACCGAACGGCTCTTACTGCTGAAGGACGGGCCGAAATTCATCCAGCGGAAGTAGACGCTGCCGATCTTGAAATCGATCAGGGTCGAGTTCAGCACCGAAATCTTCGGCTTCTCGGTCGTGATCTGCGGCACGACTACATCGACCACATAGCTGACATACTGTTTCCAGAGGGGATCGTCGAGGTGGAACTTGGCCCGCAAGTTTTCCATGATTTCCGGCGGCAGCGCCTTTTCGGTGTCGAAAGGCCCGCCGGGCACCGAGTGCATCATCACGAAAGTCAACAACGAAACGACAAAGAGCACCAAAATCATCCACAGCAAACGCCGAACAATGAAACGCGCCCCGCAACACCTCCTCGCGAACGATTATGTTGGTGGGTGTTGGCGATCGCGGCTTTCACCGCGATCGCCAACTTCGATCAGGGTAAGACGACGGCGCTGCGGCCAGCCGTCTCACCCTTCGGGATGCTACTGGTTACTGCTTCACCGACCAGTTGTAGTAGAACTCATGGCCGCCGGTCGAGAAGGTGCGCTCGATCCACGGCTGGGTGAGGGTGTTGCGGGCGTACCAGTAGATGGGGATGATGGCGGCGTCGGTCTTGGCCAGGATCTCTTCGGCCTGGGCATAGAGATCGGTGCGCGTCGCCAGGTCCTTCTCGGTCGCAGCCTGCTTGACCAGCTCCTCGAACTGATCGTTCTTCCACATCAGACCGCCGGCCGGGTTGCCATCGGCATCGGTGGGGTTGGACGAGCCGTTGACGGCAAACACTTCGCGGGTGAAGTTGTTGGCATCGGGGTAGTCCAGGCACCAGCCCAGGCGCCAGATCTGCGGTGTGTCCAGGCCCTTGATCGTGGCCAGGAAGACGCGCCACTCCTGATTGGTCAGGTTGACATCGAGGCCCAGGTTGGTCTTCCACTGCTGCTGCGCCCATTCGGCGATCTTCTGGTGACCGGATGAGGTGTTGAACATCAGGGTGATGTCGAGCTGATCGATGGTCTGGCCGGTTTCCGCCAGATAGGCGTCCAACTCAGCCTTGGCGGCGGCGGCGTCGAACTTGATGCCCAGGTCGGGGTGCGTGTCCATGGTGGGCGAGGCGGTCAGGCCGGGGCGAGCGAACCATTGAGCGGGCTGTTGGCCGCCCTTGAGTACGTTCTCCACCAAGTCGGTGCGATCAAGCGACATGGAAAGGGCGCGGCGCACGCGGGCATCGTTCACGAACGGGGCCGTGGTGTTGAAGCCGTAGTAGTAGGTGCACAGGCTGGGCGCCACGACATACAGGGCCGACAGATTCGGGTCGGACTTGACGCGGTCGATGTCGGCCAGCGGCACACCGGTCGCATCGAGATTGCCCACCTCGAATTCGGCCATGGCAGCGGTCTCGTCGAGCATGGTGAACTGAACTTCATCCACCTTGGCCTGCGCCACCGAGTCGGTTCCAGGCCAGAAGGGATTCTTGACCATGGTCAGCGACGAGTCGTGGACCCATTCCTTGAGGGTGAAGGGGCCGTAGGACTGGAAGAAGCCAGGCTCGATCCAGCGTTCGGCGCGGGCTTCGGTGCAGTCGTCGCCTTCGATCAGCCACTGCGGGGTGGCATAGGCCGTCCACAGACCGTGGATCATCGAGTTGTAGGCGACATCGTCGACGGTTGTGATCTCGAGGGTGGCGTCGTCGATGGCCTTGACGCCGACGGTGGCGGTGTCGGTGACGACGCCGTTGTTGAAGTCGGCGGCGCCAGCGATGGCGAAGGCCAGCACATAGGCGTAGGGCGAGGCCGTGGCGGGGTTGAGGGCGCGCAGGATGCCGTACTCGAAGTCCTTGGCCGTCACTGTGCGATCCTTGGTGGCGCCGCTGTCATCGGGGCAGGTCTGCACTTTGACCACCTGGTTGCCATCCCATCTGACCCACGGGATGTCGGTGCGCACGTTGTAAGTGTAGGTCTTGCCATCGTCTGAAACCGACCAGTCGGTAGCCATGCCGGGCGTCAGCTCGTTGGTGACTTCGTTCAGGCGAGTGAGACCGACGAACGTGTTGTCGATGACGGTGATCGAGGAGGTGTCTTCGGCCACGTTGGGGTCGAGCGAGGGGACATCGCCGGGGCCAAAGTTGGCGCGGACGACGTTGGGTCGCACTTCGGGGCCGGGCGTGGGTGTGACCTCGACCTGCACTTCCTTCACGACTTCCTTGGTCACTTCGACCTGCACTTGCACTTCCTTCGTCACTTCCACGACCTTCTCGATGACCTGGGGCGTGGCCTGGGCGCAAGCCGAAAGCGCCACTACGGCCAGAAGAAGGACGCTGAGGACGAACAGCGATTTGTTGCGAAACATGTGAGTTTCTCCTCCGAAAGGTTGATTGGGAAAGGTTGCATCCCCAGGTTGGGGATGTCGACGGGGGTGTGACGGACTGCCAGCGAGCCAGGCCCGTTTTTCGTCACAGCGTTCGATCAAGAGGCTGAACCTCACCTCCTTTGCAAATGGGATTGTCTTGAGTAGCTCGTAGTAAGAGTTTCGAATCAACGACTTCAGTCGTTCGTTCCCTGCCTCCGAGCGACTCAGGGAGCGAAGCGGAAGTACCCGCCCTGGTGACATCGATTGTTCTTTACGCTAAGCAGGCTATGCGGGTCTGTAATTGAATTTACAATCAAACGACAATGACGACATTCGGCTCAATCGTAAAGATGACAAGCCACCCAGTGCTCCTTGTCGGCCCCGCCGATGTCTTTCCATGCGGGATCGACTTGACGGCAGATATCCATCACGCGCGGGCAGCGGGTGTGGAAGTGGCAGCCTTTGGGCGGGTTCAGGGGGCTGGGGACATCGCCTTGCAGGATGATGCGCTGGCGCTTTTCTTCCACCGTTGGGTCAGGGATGGGTACGGCCGAGAGCAGCGCCTGCGTGTAGGGGTGTTTGGGATCGGTGTAGAGTGAGGCGTAATCGGTGAGTTCGACGATCTTGCCCAGATACATGACGGCAACGCGGTCGGAAATGTGCCGCACCATCGACAGGTCGTGGGCAATGAAAAGATAGGTCAGACCGAGTTCACGCTGCAGATCCTGCAAGAGGTTGACGATCTGCGCCTGGATGGAGACATCGAGGGCCGAGATCGGCTCGTCGCAGATGATGAAATCGGGGTTGACGGCCAGGGCGCGGGCGACGCCAATGCGCTGGCGCTGGCCGCCCGAGAACTCGTGCGGATAGCGGTTGACAAAATACGGGTTCAACCCGACCAGCCGGAGCAATTCCTGCACCCGTTCCTGCCGCGCTTTGCCCTTGGCCAGGCCGTGGATGTCGAGCGGCTCGCCGATGATACTGCCCACGGTCATGCGGGGGTTGAGCGAGGCGTAGGGATCCTGAAAAATCATCTGCATACGCCGACGCTGGCGGCGCAGCGTCTCACCCTTCAGGGTGGTCAGTTCCTGGTTGTCGAACTTGACGCTGCCGGCCGTGGGATGATAGAGCTGCAAGATGGCGCGACCGGTGGTGGATTTGCCACAGCCTGATTCGCCCACCAGACCCAGTGTCTCGCCGCGCCTGATGTCGAAGGAAATGCCATCCACTGCCTTGACATCGGCGACGTGGCGCTGGATGATGATCCCCTTGCGAATGGGGAAGTACATCTTCAAATCACGGACTTCGAGCAATTTGCCGTCTTCAGCCACGTTCGCCTCCGTTCTCGTTTGCGCTGATAACTTCTTCCCACCGCCAACAGGCCACACGACGGGTGGATGTCACGAATTCCAAAACCGGCGTTTCCATCTCGCAGCGATCGACCCGAAAGGTGCAGCGTGGGGCAAAGGGGCAGCCCGGCGGCGGATCGATCAGGTCGGGGGGGAAACCATCGATGGGGATAAGCCGTTCCTGATGGGCGGCATCCAGGCGCGGCACCGAGTTCAACAACCCCAAGGTATAGGGATGATGGGGCTTGCCATAGAGGTCATGCACGCGGGCCTCTTCGACAATCCGGCCCCCGTACATCACGATCACCCGGTCGGCCATCCCTGCCACCACCCCCAGGTCGTGCGTGATCCAGATGATGGCCATGCCGATCTTTTCTTTCAGCTCCCGCACCAGATCCACGATCTGCGCCTGAATGGTCACATCCAGGGCCGTGGTCGGCTCGTCGGCGATAAGCAGTTGCGGATTGCAGGAAAGCCCCATAGCAATCATCACGCGCTGGCGCATGCCGCCCGAAAACTGATGAGGATAATCCTCCAGGCGGCTGCCGGCGCTGGGGATGCCCACCAGCTCCAACAGTTCGGTGGCTCGCTTGCGCGATTGCTCCTTGTCCATGCCCAGGTGCAGTTCCAGCGCCTCGGTGATCTGCCGACCGATGCTAAGCACCGGGTTGAGCGAGGTCATCGGGTCCTGGAAGATCATGGCGATGCGGTTGCCGCGCACCTGTCTGATCTCGTCGTCGCTCAGTTTCGTCAGGTCCCGGCCATCGAACCAGACCTCCCCCGCTGTTATCTTCCCCGGCGGCTGCGGAATCAGACGGATGAGCGTCATCACCCCCACACTCTTACCGCTGCCGCTTTCGCCCACAATCGCAAGCGTCTCGCCTTCTTCAAGTTTGTACGTCAACCCGTTGACCGCGTGGACAACGCCTTCTTGAGTGAAGAATTTGGTTTCGAGTCCTTTTACCTCGAGCAGTGTGGTCATTCCAACTCCTTGATCATCACGTACCACAGCCACCAGGCGGTTGCGACAGCGACAAAGCCGCCGGTCTATAAGGGCCAAAAAAGCGGTGTGGACGACGCCAGCAGGGGACGCGGCCAACGCCTGACAAAAAACAACGAGACTTCTGAGTGGG
Source organism: uncultured Caldilineales bacterium (assembly GCA_964460135.1). Lineage (GTDB taxonomy): Bacteria > Chloroflexota > Anaerolineae > J102 > J102 > SSF26. The sequence goes on from CAYWPZ010000083.1 coordinate 6,451, forward strand.
CAGGCAGTCTAGCATAACGCCGAAAGTTCTGTCAAACAACTTTGTGAGCATCGGAACGCCCCAAAAAGCGAACCCCGCCTATGCGCCGATGAGGCCGTGCAGCCAGGTAAGGTGGCTCGCGAGCAAAGTTTGCGCCTCGGCAGCGGTGGGCGCCTCTACCACCACATGCAACAACGCCCGGTCGGGGTCGGGCCGAATGTGCACCCAGCGGCGGTTGTCCAGATGAAATTTGACGCCGTCGATGGCGCTGGAAACGTAGCTTTCAGCCCGCTCGTTCACCAGGCGCATCACCCGGCCCTTTGCCTCCCACGGACAAGGCGCCGTCTCATGCAGCCAGACGAAGGCAGGCAAGCCGCGCACGACCTCGCCCAGGGTTGTATGTTGCCGGGCCAGATATTGCAGCAGACAGGCGAGCGCAAACATGCCGTCGGGGACAGGGTGGAGGATGGGGAAGATGAAGTGGCCGTTACCGTCGACAGCCAGGGTCACGGCCTTCTCGTCCGCAGCCGTCATCAGCGCCTGGGTATCGACCTTGGTGCGCAAAACATGCCCGCCGTGTCTGGTCGCCATCTGTTCGAACAGGGACGGCATATCGACCGGCACGGCCAGGGTTGCATCGGGTCGGTCGCGCCACACCAGCTCGGCCAGGGCCGCCGCCGCCAGTTTGTCGTCGATCGGCGCCCCGTTTTCATCCACAAAGAAGATCTGACTGCCGCTCACATCCAGCCGCGCCCCCAGCGGCAAACCCATCGCCTGGACGATCTTGCCCAACATGATCATTGCCCGCTCCCAGTCAGGCTGGCTGAGCGACAACAGGTGCGGATCGACCCGTTCGTTCAGGCCCACGCCCTCCACCCCCAATTCGGCCAGCAGGGGCTCCATCAGATCGACGGTAGTGGCATGAGCGTAATCAACGGCGATGGTGAAGTCGCCTTGACGGATGGCCTCGCCATCGAGCGCCTGCAGAAAAGCGCGGCTGTACCGTTGCTCGACATCCACCGCATAGTCGATGGCGCCGATGTCATCGATCTGGGCGCGGCGAAAATCCTCGCGAAAGAACAATCTCTCGATCTCGCGCTCCTTGGTTCGGCTCAGATTGAGACCATTACTGTCGAAGAAACGGATATCGACCACACGCCGGTCGAAGGGCGAGATGCGGACGTGGACGCCGGCGGCAGCGTCGGTGACGCGGGTGAGATAACGCACCACCGGCGCCGGTTGTGTGCGCAAATCCGACACCCCCACCCCTGCCGCCGGCAAACCGGAGATGATGGCGCGTTTGAGCATACGGGCACCGGGATGGGTGTCGCGGTTGATGACGACGGAACTGCCCTTGGGCAGGCTGGCGCCAAACGCCACGCCCAACTTGGCCGCAAACTCCGGCGTCAGATCGACGTTGACGACGCCGGTGACGCCGAAACGACCAAAGAGCGTGCGTCGCCCGCGCGACCCCCAGATGATGCTCTCGCGCACGAGCGCGCCCGAATCGACCTCTTTGCCCGGCCACAGCTTGACGTTGGTGAAGATGATGCTGTCTTCGCCAACCACACAGCGGTCGCCGATCACGGCGCCTTCTTGCACCGACGAGCGCGCCTTGAACACACACTGGCGACTGACCAGGGCGCCGTGGATTTGGGCGTCTTCGCCCACATAGCAGCCGCGCCAAATCACTGAGCGCGAGATGGTGGCCCGCCGGTCGACCACCGTGTCATCCCGCACCACGGCCGGCCCCTGGATGATCACGCCCGGCTTGATGTGTACATTGTGGCCGAGATAGATCGGGCCATAGAGCTGGGCATCGGCAGCAATGGTCACGTTCTCGCCCACCCAGATGTCACCGGCCAGGTGCTTACCGAGGGATTCGTGCTGCATGCGGTTGTGGAGAAGGTCGGCGTTGGCCTGCAAATAGGCGGCAGGGGCGCCGACATCGCACCAGTAGCCCGAGATGGGCAGACCGAAGATCCGGCGCCCTTGCGCCAACATCGACGGAAACAGATCGTTGCTAAAATCGGCGGCGCCGCCGCCTGCGATCAGGTCGAGCACATCGGCTTCAAGGACATAGATGCCGGTATTGACCAGATCGCTGACGACCTCGGCCCAGTTCGGCTTCTCCACGAACTGGGTGACGCGGCCATCGGCCTCGGTGATCACCATGCCGTATTCCAGCGGGGTGGGGTTGCGATAAAGGGCAACGGTGACGTCAGCCTGGCGTTGGCGATGGAAGGCCAACAGCGGCATCAGTTCGATGTCGGCGGCCGCATCGCCGCTGACAACCAGCACCGTCTCATCGTCGCGGATGAGGCCGGTCGCCTTGGCCTGCGCCACCGCGCCGGCCGTGCCCAACGGCATATCTTCGACCTGATATTCGATCGCCACGCCGGCGCCGGTCGCACCCGCCAGATAGCTCTGGAACCAATCGAGTTGATGTTGCAGGGTGATGACGATCTCATCGACGCCGTTGCGCCGCAGCCAATCGACGATGTGGGCGATGATGGGTTTGTTGACCAGAGGCAGCAAGGGTTTGGGTCGGTTGACCGTGAGCGGACGCAAGCGCGAGCCTTGCCCGCCTGCCATGACGATAGCCTTCATTGGTTGGGCGCCTCGATGGATTTCGCCGGGATGCTTTCGGGGAGAGTCTTTTTTCGTTCAGACCGCACCTGGGGATGCAGCTACATCATAGCATAACACACCTCCGGCTTGGCGGCGGCTGGTGGGCTATGGTACAAACAAACCAACAGGCTGCGAGCGGCCGCTCGCAGCCGATCTGCTTCTGAGCGAGGAACACTTTACATGACCATTCAATTTGGCACCGACGGCTGGCGGGCCGTGATCAGCGACGAATTCACCTTCGCCAATGTGCGCCAGGTGGCCCAGGCCATCGCCGATTGGACACTGGCCCGGTCGGAAACGGCGCCGGCGCTGGTTGTCGGCTACGACACCCGTTTTCTCTCCGACCGCTATGCCGAGGCCGTGGCAACCGTCCTGGCAGCCAACGGCATCCGCGTCCTGCTGAGCGAGCGTTTCGCTCCCACCCCGGCCGTTTCCTATGCCGTCGTCAGCCACCAGGCCAGCGGCGGGGTGATGATCACCGCCAGCCACAACCCGCCGCGCTACAACGGCATCAAGCTCAAGGCCAGCTACGGCGGTTCGGCCAGCTCCGCCGACTCGCGTCAGGTGGAGCGTTTGCTGGCGGCCAACCTGCAAGCCGGCCGCCAGCCGGCCGTCAGCGACCTCGCCGCCGCCAGTCGCGCCGGTCTCATCACCCGCTTCGACCCCTACCCCACCTACGCCGCCCACATTCGTCGCCTGGTCGATCTGGAAACGATCGCCGCTGCGGGGCTACGGCTGGCCATCGATGCCATGTATGGGGCGGGGATGAACTACACCGACCGGCTGCTGGCCGAAGCCGGGATCGCTACTACGCGCCTCCATCACGAACTCAACCCAGGCTTTGGCGGGCTGCACCCCGAACCCATCGGCCGCCATCTACAAGCCCTTTGCCAAACCATGACCGGCGGCCAACTCGACCTGGGTCTGGCCACCGATGGCGACGCCGACCGCATCGGCGCCGTCGGCCCCAGCGGCTGTTTCATCGACCCGCATCGCATCATGGCCGTGGTGCTGGACTACTTTTTGCAGGCAGGCCGGCGCGGGGATGTAGTGAAGACCGTGAGCACCACGCAGATGCTCAATCGCCTGGCCGCCGAGCATGGTCTCGTCGTCCACGAGACGCCGGTGGGGTTCAATTACATTGCCGATCTGATGCGGAGCGCCGATGTCCTCATCGGCGGCGAAGAATCCGGCGGCATCTCGATCCACGGCCACATCCCCGAAGGCGACGGCGTACTCATGGGCCTGTTGCTGGCCGAGGTGGTGGCGCGGCAGGGCGGCGACGCCGAGGCCATGATCGACCGGCTGATGGCCCGCATCGGCTATTTTGTCTACGACCGTCGCGATTATCATACCCAGCCCTTCTCGAAGCCGGAGTTGGTGCGGCGGCTGGTGGACAATGCTCCCGGCCGCCTGGCCGGACAGCAGGTGGCGGGCTTGAATACCCGCGATGGCGTGAAATATCTGCTGGCCGACGACAGTTGGCTGCTGATCCGGCCGTCGGGCACAGAACCCGTATTGCGCGTCTATGCCGAAGGCCGCGAGAGGGAGGCCGTGCAGTTGCTGCTGGACGAAGGCGCCCGTCTGGCCGCGGCGGCAGAGGTGCAACTGACCTGACATCCCCGTTCCGGCCAAACCCGAACAAGTCCCGTGAATGAATTCACGGTCTGGTATGGGAAACCTGCTGAAGCAGGTTGCACGGGCGAGGGTATCTGTTCACATTCGTCATTGCGAGTTATCCATGCCTCGCTGCAGCATGTCGCCCGAATAATGAACTCCCACCCTGTCTCCCTCACGTTGCACTCAGGGCGTGTTCCGAACGGGTCGATCTGGCGTTCTGTCGCTTCGATCGGCCAGCGAGGAAATCCCAAGTCGGAAGTTCATAAGCAGGCCGTAGGCCAAAGCAATGACAGACAAGGTGAATACTTACCACGATAAAAGGGTTGTAATGAAATATTGACAAATAGAGAAAAAGGCAGATAATGAACGGCAGATGCCTCTCTACCAACCCGATTCTTTCGTTGCAATGGAGGAAGCAACATGCCCACATTCGAGAAACTCACAAAAGACGACGTGAACGACATTCTAGAAGCAAAGCGGCGAGGCCGCAGCAAGTCGCAGCGCCAGCGTGTTCTTGATCGCTACAAAGAACAACTGATGCATCTTGAGCCTGGCGAAGGTATTGCTGTCAAGTTGGAAGACAGTGATAACCGCCAAACCGTCAAGAACCGACTCAGGCGCGCTGCCAACGACCTGGGCTTCGATGTCGGTTTCATCCGCTCGCGTGGCGTCATTCGCGTGGTGCGCCAGGGCTAAGCGCCAACTCACCCGTTCTGCCTTTCTCGCCACACAAACAGCTCTCTGGTTGGCAGAGAGCTGTTTGTGTTTCTCCCCCGGTTTTCGTTTAGTTGCGGGCGTGCGGCGACACAGCCCGCCGTTCGGGCGGGACGTCGTCGCGGCCAAACAGACGGCAAAGCTCAGCCAGGCCAGCCTGAAGGCTGCTGGTCAGTTGGTGGGGTGCAAAGCGCCAGGTCCAGTTGCCGCTGGCGGCGCCGGGCGTATTCATACGCGCCTCGCTGCCCAGGCCCATGCAGTCCTGTAACGGCACGATGGCGACGGCGGCCGTCGACATCATCGCCAGCCGCATCAGGTCCCAACTGATGTCGCTGCCATCGACGCGCAAATAGCGGCGGACGTAGTCCCGCTCGCGCTCGGGCGCCTTCTCATACCAGCCGCGCGTGGTGTCGTTGTCATGCGTGCCGGTATAGACAACGCAGTTGCGGTCGTAATTCTGCGGCAAGAAGGGGTCGCGGCCATCGCTGGCCCAGGCGAACTGCAAGACCTTCATGCCGGGAAAAGCATAGTGATCGCGCAGGGCATAGACGCCGGGGGCCGGCTCGCCCAGATCTTCGGCAATCAACGGTAGTTCGCCCAGTTGGGCCAGGACGGTGTCGAAGAAATGCTGGCGTGGGCCATCCACCCAGCGCCCGTTCTCGGCCGTCGTTGCCGCGCCGGGGACCTCCCAGTAGTTGTAGAACCCGCGAAAATGGTCGATGCGGATGAGGTCGTACAGCCGGAGGTTGGCGCGAAAGCGGTCGATCCACCAGGCGTAGCCGGTGGTCGCCATCTTCGCCCAGTCGTACAGGGGGTTGCCCCAGAGCTGGCCGGTAGGCGAGAAGTAATCGGGCGGCACCCCGGCCACGCCCGTGGGCCGGGCTTCGGCGTCGAAGAAGAAGAGTTCCCGCTGGCTCCAGGCGTCGGCGCTGTCCATGGCCACATAGATAGGGATGTCGCCGATGATCTTGATCCGTTTTTCGTTGGCATAAGCCTTCAATGCCAGCCACTGTTCGAAAAAGAGCCATTGCCGAAAGTAGTGGGATTGGATGCTGCCGGCAAGACGCTTGCGCACGGATGCCAGGGGGCGCGGCTTGCGGTCGCGCAACTCCGGCGCCCACTCGACCCACGACTTGCCGCCGTGCTCGTCTTTCAGGGTCATGAAGAGGGCGAAGTCTTCTAGCCACCAGCCTTGTTCGGCCACAAAGGCGGTGAAAGCATCAGGCGGCGGCGCCGCCTGAAAGCGCTCGAAGGCCAGATGCAACAGCTCGTTCTTCCAGGGGATGACGCGACCGTAATCGATCTGCTGGGGCGAAAAGAGGGGTACCGCGAGGTCGTCGAGGGTGAGGTAGCCGCGTTCGACCAGGTCGAGCGGGTCGATGAGTAAAGGGTTGCCGGCAAAGGCAGAAAAACACTGGTAGGGCGAGTCGCCGTAGCCGGTGGGGCCAAGCGGCAACACCTGCCACAGGCGCTGCTCGGCGCCGGCCAGCCAATCGACGAAGTGATAGGCCGCCTTGCCCAGATCGCCGATACCAAAGGGGCCGGGAAAGGAGGTAGGATGGGCGAGGATGCCGCTGGTGCGTTCGGTGATCATGGTCATCAGTAGGAAGTGATCAGTAATTAGTAATTGGTAATTGGTTATTGATCAATAACCAATTACCAACATACTTCGATCATAAATCGTGCAAAGCGCGGAGTTCAGAGAGTAGATGGGTTATCGGGCGTTCGGGGGTGGGTGAGGGGCCGAAAGGGTCCGAGATGAGGGGAGGCAGGGGGGATTCGAGGACGCGCAGGGTGTTGAGCACCGCCTGGGCGAGGACTTCGAGGTCGTACCCGCCTTCGAGGGCGATCACCAGCCGCCCCTGGCACAGTTCGGCAGCCAGGGCCTTGACCAGTGTCGTCAGGCGGGCATAGCCAGCCAGGCTGAGGTTCTCCATGGCCAGAGGGTCACGCCAGTGGGCGTCGTAGCCGGCCGAAACGAGGATGAGATCGGGTTGGAAACGCCGTGCAAATGGGAACAGAAGCTGTTCGAAGGCTTTTTCGTAGCCGCTGTCGCCCACTCCGGCAGGAAAGGGCACATTCATGGTCCAACCGCGACCGGGGCCGCGACCGATATCAGAAATTGCGCCGGTGCCCGGATAGAAGGGATATTGGTGGGTGGAGAAGAAGGCAACGGTGGGGTCGTCGTAGAAGATGGCTTCGGTGCCGTTGCCATGATGCACATCCCAATCGACGATCAGCACCCGCTCGGCGCCGAAGTCGGACTGGGCGGCGCGGGCAGCGATGGCGACGTTGGCGAAGAGGCAGAAACCCATGCCGCGGGCGGCGAGGGCATGATGTCCTGGCGGCCGCATCAGCGACATGCCGTTCGGCGCCGCCCCGCCCATGACCTGCTCGACCACGCCCACCAGCGCACCGGCCGCAGCCAGGGCGGCCTGGTAGGAGCCGCTCACCACATAGGTGTCGGGGTCGATATGGCCGCCGCCATGCTCCGCCATTTGCTGGATACGCTCGACGTAGGGCCGGGGATGGACTCGCTCCAAACAGCGGCGAGGGGCGGGCAGGACGGGCGCGGCCTGCAATCGGCCCAGGATGCCATCTGCCTGGAGCAAGCGCATGGTGGTGGCAAGCCGGCCCCGGTTTTCGGGGTGGCCGCCCAGGGTATGTTCCTGTTCGATGCGATCGTAGGCGTAGCAGGTGGTCATCGTGAGCGAATCATAACGTGGCAGGCTTTTGCTGGCAAGAAGGGGAAGTGAGTTCACAGTCGAGCGGGCTTTGTGCTATCATAATCAAGAAGCAACATCAAAGCTGAAGATCATGTTCGAAGACCTTCAGGGCAGGGTGCGCGGCGCCGGTGCAAACAGGCGCTGCAATTCCCGACCGGCGGTAAGGTTGGCGCAACGACCCCTGGTTGCAGGCGCCGGCCAAGCCCGCGAGCGGCCTCGTGGCCTGTCCCCTCCCAGGGCATGGCCCGGCGCAATTGCCAGCGCCAGCGAGGTGACAGCAGATCTGGTGCGAAGCCAGGGCCGACGGTGACAGTCCGGATGGGAGAAGGTCGTGACCTCAGGCGTCTCTCGACGAGACGTATCTTCGCGCATCCGCGGCGATCAGGCACGACTTGATCGCCGTTTTTTGTTTGCAGGTTGCCGGCTTGTTCCTTCGCTGCGTTCAGTGCAGCCTCCGAATGCAACGAACGACCTCATTCTCCAATCCGTAATCCATCAATCCGCAAGTCGCAATCTGCAATCCTCCCCCCATGGTCGAAGACGCCAAACTCCTGGCCCCATCCCCCCGCATCGACGCTCCCGACGTGGCGCAACAGGCCACGGTCGATAGCCTGCTGACGCGGCTGCGCGCCAACGGCCTGCGGCTGCAAGCGGGACGCATCTTGCTGGCGCTGGCCACCATCGCTTTGTTCGTCCTGGCCTGGGAAGGGATCGTGGCCTGGCGAAGTTACCCTAGCTTCATTCTGCCCCGGCCGGCGGAGGTCGTGGACAAGCTGGTGCAAATGGTGGGGGATGGCAGCCTGTGGCGTCATGCCGGCGTCACCCTGGCCGAAATCCTGTTGGGTTTGGCCCTGGGCCTTAGCTGCGCCACGATCCTCGGCTACTTCCTGGCCAAGTCGGTGGCGCTGGAGCGTCTGCTCTCGCCCTATATCGTCGCCTTGCAGTCCTTTCCCATCATCGCTATCGCGCCCCTGTTGGTCATCTGGGTGCGGGATAGCAGCGTCCGCACGGTGCTGATCTGCGCCCTGTCCCTGTTCTTCCCCGCCCTCGTCAACACCATCGTCGGTTTGCGCTCGGTCGAGCCAGAATTGCAGGCCCTGATGCGCTCGTTACGGGCCAGCCGCTGGCAGGTCTTCGCCAAGCTGGAAATTCCTGCGGCCATGCCGGTGCTGTTGGGTGGGCTGAAGGTCGGCGCCACCCTGGCTGTGATCGGCGCCGTCATTGGCGAATTCGTAGGCGCCGACCGCGGGCTTGGTTTCCTCATCAACCTGGCCCGCGGTTTGTTGGATACACCGATGCTGTTCGTAGCCATGTTCACGCTGGTTGCCATCGCCCTGGGCCTCTACACCGTCATCAGTATCATCGAGCATCGCCTCCTGGCCTGGAAACGGATGAAGTAGGCCCGATGCCCGTTCGCACCCAGGAGTGCTTAGCCCTCCGCCTCACCCGCCGCCTCACCCCTCACGCCCCACATCTTGCGCCCACCCACCATGAAGACCCCCGCCCTTCTCTCCACCCTCTTGATCTTCGCCCTCCTCTTTGCCGGCTGCACCCCCCCTGCCCCGGTCACGCCCACGGGCGAAACACTGCCGATGGCGAAACCAACCGCCTTCAAGCCTGCTTATGTCAAACTCGGTCTGGGCTATATCCCCAGCGTCCAATTCGCTCCTTTCTACGTCGCCATCGACCAGGGTTACTTTGTCGATGAGAACATCGCTGTCGAGCTTGAGAATGGCATCGAAACCGATTTTCTCAAGCTCTTGGGCGCCAACGAACGCCAGTTCATCGTCGCCAGCGGTGACCAGGTCATCCTCGGTCGCAGCCGGGGTCTTCCCATCACCTATGTCGCTGCCTGGTATCGCCAATTCCCGGTCGTCGTCTTTGCCCGGGCCGAGAAGAACGTGAACGGGCCGGCCGACCTGGTAGGCAAGAAGGTGGGGATTCCCGGCCCGTTCGGGGCCAGCTACGTGGCCTGGAAGGCGCTGGTCACTGCGGCCGATCTACCCGAAGACCAGATCAGGCTCGAGAGCATCGGTTTCACGCAGGCGACGGCCGTGAGCGACGGATTGGTGGACGCCGCCCTGGATTACAGCGTCAATGGACCGGTGCAGTTGCGGCTGGCCGGCGACGAGGTGAGCGAAATCGTGGTCGATGACTACGCCCGCATCCCTTCCAACGGCCTGCTGACCAACGAGGCCACCCTGGCGCAGCAACCGGAGTTGGTGGCGCGCATGGTCAGGGCGGTGTTGCGCGGCATCCAGTACACACTGGATCATCCTGACGAAGCCTTCGACACCGCCGTGCGCTTCGTGCCCGAGGCCGCCCAGCAACTGGAGACCAACCGCGCCATTTTCGACGCTTCGTTGGCGCTCTGGCAGCCGGCTGCAGGCCAGCAGCTGGGCTTCACCGACCCCGACATTTGGCCGGCGACGGCGACGATGATGGCTGAGGCCGGGCTGGTGGATACCATCGTGCCCACAGACGGCATCTGGACGAACGAATTCGTCAAGGCCGCCGCACCGTGACCGAAGCCATGCCTCCTCTGCTCGAACTTCGCCGCGTTTTCAAGGCCTACGGCGACCCGGTGGACCCGTTGCACGCGCTGCACGACATCAGTTTCCAGGTCGGACGCGGCGAGTTCGTGTGCATGGTGGGGCCGAGCGGCGGCGGTAAATCGACGCTGTTGCGCATGATTGCCGGCCTGCTGCGCCCCACCAGCGGCGACATCTGGCTCGACGGCCGGCCGGTGGCGGCGCCCAGCCCGCGCGTGGGCATCGTCTTCCAGAACGTGAACCTGATGCCCTGGCGGACGGTGATCGACAACGTGGCCTTGCCGCTGGAACTGGCGGGCGTGGCCAGGGAACAGCGTCATGCCGCGGCCCAAGAATTGATCGAATTGGTGGCGCTGGACGGGTTTGCGAGTCGCTATCCGGCGCAGCTGTCGGGCGGGATGCAGCAGCGTGCGGCCATCGCCCGCGCGCTGGCCCAGGACCCCGAACTGCTGTTGCTCGACGAGCCGTTTGGCGCC
>CAYWPZ010000084.1:0-17140 GCA_964460135.1 uncultured Caldilineales bacterium
TCCGCGAGCCGGCCATGAGCAGGCGCTCACCCTCGTTGGCGACAAAGCCCACGCGACAGTTGGTGCCGTGGATTTTCTCGCTGGCGACCACCTCCTCGCCCTCGGCAATGACCTTCGGGTAGCTGCGCATGTTCTCCATCTCGGTGTAGGTGGGGAAGCGCGGGTCGTTGGTGTCGCTGTCGCCGGCCAGCAGCTTGACCGGCGGGAAGAACTTGACGGCGCCGTAGTAGTCGGCCACATCCTGCCCGACCTCCATCCCCGGTTCGGGCGTGGCGACCAGCCCGAACGAGGGTTCCCCCCGCAGCCGCACGCGGCGGATGACAAGGACGCGGTTGCCGGCGATGTCGGTTTTTTCTGACAGATACTGCGTCACCTCCATGCGGTCGGCCACTTCGCGCGGCAGGACGGTGTCCTGCTCGAAATAGACGACAGGATCGCCATCGTGATAGACGCCCTTCTTGACGCACACCTGCCAGCCGCCGATGGTGGCCAGTTCCAGGGCGTCGGCGTTGTTGTGGGGGCGGATGTCGGTGATGCGGGTGACTTCGACTTTGAGTGTGCTCATGGTGGGGCCTGTAGGCAGGTGCTCGCTCAGACGGTTGCGACATCTGCCGTGGCAGAAGATAGAGTATAACCTACGTTTCCGCTATGTCTGTAGTAGCGAAACTCAGGTTCTCAAGGTGACTTGAGTTCAGCTGGTCGGGAGTGCGAGAAAATGCTCCAGGATGGTCTGCGGCGCGGGAGGGTTGCCGGGAATGTGGTTGTCGCCGCGGGCTTGAAGCAATTCTTGGGGTAGGCTGATGATGGCGTAGGAATTGCGGAAGATGGCGGCCGGGTCATCGAAGTCATCGCCGAGTGTGACAACGCGCCGTGGCTCTGGCATGGCCCGCAGGGTTGCCAAGAGGGCTTGTTCCATGCTGCGAACAAGCGGCCCAACGACCAAAAGGACATCGGCGTGATGCGGTGAGACGACGAGCTTGAGACCAAATCGCTCGGCGTCGTGCTGCGGATTCCATAGGGCGGCCAGCTCAACATTGCCATCGTTACAGGAACCAACATCCACATGCCGGCAAAAAATCGAAGCCCGCGACCGTGGGCGATGGTCGGGTGTGGTAAGCCAGTCGCGACTCGAAAACAGGTGGCGGAGACGCCGCAATACACCCCAGAAGCCAAGCGATGAGACAGACATAGGCGGTCGCTTCAAAGATCGTTGCCTGAGTAGGAAAGGTTGAACGATTTGTTGATGATCGGAAAGTCGGCAAGCAGCGTCAGGGCGCGCTTTTCGGGCGGGCGGTGGTTGGCGATGTACTCGTCATCTAGCTCGTGCGGCTCGATTGCTGCCTTCAGGCTGGGCCAATTCAGATAAGATGGGTCGCGCACCTTGCAGCGGAAAATGCGTCCACGCCGATCCTGCATCAGCCAGTAGACGATGTCGCCGCGCCATCCCTCGATGCATCCCACTCCGAATTCATAGTTGTGAGCAGGAGGAAATAACGCTGGCGTCAGGTGTTGAGGTTGGTGATGGCGGACTTCATCTTTGTGTAAAAGGTATTCGATGATCTGCGCCGAACTTGCGACCTCGTGCACGCGGACAAGAAAGCGCGCCAGGGCGTCGCCGGCGGTGGCCTCGCGCCCGGCGATGGGATGCGGCGAGGGCTCACCACGGAGGAGGACTTGAATGGCCTCGTCGTTGTAGGCGCCGGTGGGGTGTAGCCGGCGCGCATCACGCCGGACGCCCGATGCCCGGGCGACGAGTCCGGTCGCGCCGATATCTAAGGCCTGCTGGCGGGTGAGAATGCCCTGCCACTGTAAACGTTGGCGCCAGGCAGGCATCTGGCGCAGGCTTGCCGTAACAGCGGCGAAGGTGTGTGTCACTGTCGTTACGGTGCGCCGGCAGTCTTCGCTATCGAAGGTGGAGGGGAGGGCGACACCCCCAGGGCGGTTCAGCCCGCGCAGGAGACGATGGCCCACCATACGGTTGAGCAGGCGAAGGATTTCCTCGCGCAAAGCTGCCAGTTCAGCGGCCGCCAGGTCGGAGCCGACATCGTGGCAGAGCGAGGCGCAGTCGCCGATGTGATTGGCGATACGCTCCAATTCCAGGAACAAGGCGCGCAGATAGGATGCCGGAGGAGGGGGGGGCACTCTGGCCAGGTTTTCGGCGGCCAGGCAATAGGCCAGCGAGTGGGCAAAGGCCGAATCGCCGGCCACATGCTCGGCCAGCTGCCAGCCACCTTCCAGGGTGTAGTCGCTCTGAAACACCCGTTCGATGCCCTTGTGTGTATAGCCCAGCCGGATTGCCGCCGCTTCCACCGCTTCCCCCGCCAAGCGGAACAGGAAGCGGGCCGGCGGGATGATGGCGGCATGGACAGGGCCAACGGGCAACAACCACTCTCCATCTCCAGGCGCCAGGGGGGGCTCCAACTCGGGATGGCGGCCGTACTGCTCGATGGCCAGTCGGATGTCGTTCGTGCGGAGATGGCGACGGAGGGGCGCCAAATGGGGAGGATAGCATTCGGGGTGCAACCAGTCGCCAGGATGCACGCGCGCGCCGAGATCGCCGGCGCGATCGGATGATGTATCATTCGGCAGCAGACCCATCATGTCGGCCATCTCCCGCTCGAATGGATCAACAGATCGAAACCAGGGGTAGAGGCTGATGTAGGTTGGCAGGTCGGTTCGCCCTGACCGTACAAGTGGGTGCTCGACGAACAGGAAGAGATCTTCGTCCGCGGGTGAAAACAGATAGGTCAGTTTGAAGCAGCCGTCGATCAGTTCGCGCTCGTCGGTGGCAATCAATGTCACAAGATGGAAGTCCTGCTTTTGCAGATGGCGCGCCAGGCGGCCGAGTTTGTCTTCGTCTTCCACCCGCACAAACATGTGGTTGGGGGCCGCCAGGTGAAGCAGCTGACCATGTGTTCGACAGAGTTCACCTACTTTGCCATGCAAGGTCATGGCTGTGCTCCGGTTTGCAGAATGGCAACGCTGCGTTCGAGTAGAGCGGGGAAGTTCACCGGCTGAGTGGGAATCCAGATGCCGAAAAGGAGCACCATGCCCAGGAGGATGAGTAGAGGAGCATACTCGCCGAAGGGAGGATCGGAGAGCTTGTCAAGCCGAGAATGCCCCAGCAGGAGGCGCCCCAAGTGCCCGACCAGCCCGCCAAAAATGAGGGCGAGCGTAAGCAGGAAGATCACCACGGCAAGCAGGTAGATAGGGGGCTGAAATGGCCCAAGCGCTGCCTGATCGTTCGCCAGGACGCGACCAAGCGCCGCCCAGAGGATGATGAAGATGCTGAGGAAGATGCCGAATGGCGGCGCGCCGACAAGCCCCAGGCCGCCGACCATCAGCATGGCGCCGTTGATCGGCATCCCGTGCAGAACGCCGGTGATCTCGGCTTCTGGGAGTTCGGGACCGCCGGCCAGGTTCTGATATTGACGGCGGATGATGGCAAAGCTAAGGAACATGAAGGCTTTGGTCAGCGCATGATTGAGCGCGTGCAAAAGAGCGCCGAACAACGCCGCGGCGGTGCCGATGCCAAGTCCGAACAAGATTATTCCCATGTGTTCGAGGCTATGGTAGGCCAGGACGCGTTTGAAGCGATTATCGGTTTGTTTGAGGATGGCAGGCGTGGCCACCAGCAGCGAGAAGAGACCCAAAAACAACAGCAGGCCGGAGGTGAAGCGTGTTTGCGTCGCGGTTGTGCGAAAGGCAAGATTGGCGATGGTGTAGAAACGCAAAATGACATAAAGACCCGATTTCAGCAGTACGCCGGATAGGAGGGCGCTCACCGGCGGCGGCGCTTCGCCGTGGCTGTCGGGCAGCCAGGTGTGGAGTGGCGCCAGTCCGGCTTTGGCGCCGTATCCTACCAGGGCCAGAAGGAAGGCCAGGCGCACAAGCGGCCCATCCAGCGTCTGAGCCACCTCGGGTCGGGCGAGTTCCGACCACCGCATCAGCAACCAAGGAGGGAGGTCGCCGCAAGTGTCAAACGCGGCCCGAATCGCCTTGCAGGTGTCAGCTCCGATAGCATCGGCCAACATGATCGTGCCAAAAAGGGCAAAGACGATGCCGGCGGAGGTGATCAGGATGTATTTCCAGGCGGCTTCGACGCGGCGACGTTGTCCCCGATAACGGACAAGGAGCACCGACGCAACCGTAGTCAGCTCAACCGCCATCCACAGGATGACCAGGTTGTCCACTACGGGCACCACCAGCATGGTCAAATGAAAGGCATTGAAGAAAAAGTGGAAAGTGGCAGGATTATGATCGCTTCCCTGCGCTTCGTACTTGCCTTCATGCGCCAGGAACTGCGCCACATACCAGGAAGCAAAGAAGGCGACCAGATTGACCAGGAAGACGAAATAGATGCTGAGCGCATCGATGTAAACATCGACCCAAAGGATGGCGAAGTTCAGACCCGAATCCACAGGAAATCGGCGGTACAACAGCACCGAACAAAGTAGCGATAGAGCAGAGAGCAAGCGTGTGCTCCAGGCTAGCAACTTTTCTTCGGCAGCGCCATCTGCGCTGGTTCTGACGCCAAACCTGAGCGCCAGCGCAATCATCATCGCAGTCAGTGGAGAAAGAAGTATGAAAACAACCAACATCTGACCAAAATAATCGCTCTTCATGTTTCTATCCGTTCAATAGATTTTGCTCTCCTACCCTGATTGACTTGGATTGACTATGCAATTCCGGTAATATGATAATCAAGATGATGATTGTAATCAAGATGTACAAGAAAAGGCTGATAACAAAAAACGGGATCAAGTTCGAGTGCTTCAACACGACTACGGTGCCGAGAAACAGTCCATGATCCATGACCAGAAGACCCATGATTTGCGAAATGAGGTCTTCGCGGCTGATCATGGCCAGGATGCCGAGCATGAGTAAGGTCAGAGAGATAGCCAGGGCGGCGGAGCGTTTCGGGTCATCGGGGATCAGCTTCAGCGCCACCCACGAGGCCATGACCGTCAGTAGCAGGCTGAGGATGCCGAACGCAACCTGCCGCGTGGGAGAAAGCCCTTGTTCCAGCCAGATGACGAGCGCCTCATCGCGACGATTTTTGCCATCATGGCGGTGTTCGGCTCGGAAGCGCAGGATGCCGGCCAGCCGCGCCGTCCAGTCCGTCGCCGGTTGCACCGTGGCCTGGACGAGGAGTGGCTCGATCGTGTAGGCGAGAAGGCCCGGGATCGAGATGGCGAAGATCAGGCGCCAGACCAAATCGGTGGGCGTTCTGTCGGTGGAGGACTGCCCAGCCAGCACCGTCAGGATCACCAGGAACACGGACTGCACCTGATAGAGCAGGATCATGCGCTGGATGGCTCCAACGGAAACGATGCCAATAGCGCACAAAGCCATGGCAAAAGTCAGGATGGTGAGGGCGACTTCCATGCGTCTTTACCCGGATGCTTTCTGGATGATGACGAGCAAGACGGCCAGAAATGCCATCGCCAGAGCGACAAAGGCGGATGGGATCATGGCGCGCAGGCGAATCCTGACTTGCGTGGCTTCCCAAGCAGCGACTCCCAGGGCCAACACAATCAGCTTGAGCGGATAGGAGATGGCGGCGAGGGCAATGAGCCACCTACTCTGCCAGTCGGCGGCTAGCGACCAGGGAGCCACGAGATTGATGAGCAGTGTAAGCAAGAAGGTCAGGCGCGCCCATTCTGCCCATGCCAACAAAGCCAGGTGCGGCCCGGCGTATTGCAGGTGGATGCCTGCGCCAAGCATTGTCAGTTCCAGGTGGGTTTCGGGGTTGTCGAACGGCAGGCGACCGGCTTCGATGACAATGGTCAGCGCCAGCGTTGGCAAGAGGAGCAAGAGGGCGGGTTCGGTGTAGACCCTGGCCAGCGATCTCTGTTCTCGGCTCAGCAGTTCGGAAAGATCGGTCGTGCGCCAGGTCAGGGCCAGTGTTGCTGTCACCAGGATCAGAATCGGCTCGGCCAGAACGTGTAGGAACATTTCGCGCCCGCTTCCCAGGTTGCCGAAGGGGGCGCCGACCGACATGCCGCCTAATGCCAGCGCCAATCGGCCCAGGCCAAGAAGGGCGATGATGAGCAGAAGGTCGTCTATGGGCCAGGCGCTTTTTGTCTCTGGCAAGAGAAACACAGGCGTTAGGAAACCCAAGATGCCGTAGCATGTGAAGGTCAGGACCGGCGCCAACCCATAGGCCCATGAGTGACCGAACGGTATCGCAGCCCGTTTATGAAGCAGCTTGAGCAGATCACGGTAGGGCTGCCAAAGCGAAGGGCCTTGCCGTCGCTGGAGGCGGGCTTTGGCTTGGTTGAGGGCGCCGATCACAAATGGCGCCAGGGCCAGCACCATGACCCCCTGCAGTTGGGCGAACCAGAGGAAATTCGACGTCATGTCCATCAGCCGCTCGCACTCGAAAGCGCCAACAGCGCCAGAAAGGCAAGAAACAGGTAGACCAGGTACCAACGAATATCGCCGCTTTGGATGCTATTGCTGAGATGGCGTGCACTCGCGACCAGGAGGGTGGTTAGCCTGGTAAAGAGGCGCCGGAAGTGGTCGGGAATGTAGTACCCGGCGGAAAGAGATATTCGCCAGGGGAGGCCTGGCTCTGTGCTGGCGGTTTCGGACGCCCATCGACGCCCAAACCGGCCCCAAACCAATGAAGCAAAGGCGCTGCCAGTGATCTGCATGTGCTCGGGGCGATGGGTGGCGCCGCCGATCCAGACGTTTCCTGGCGATGCACGCCGGTTTCGCGCCGCAATCAACAAGGCCAGCAGCAGCGGAACGGCGGCAAGCAACATCACCAGAGCCGGGTCAACGCCCATCGAGCGGCCATTTGAGCCGGGCAGATGGATGGTAAGCGCCGTCCAGCCCGGCCCAAAAATGTCGCGGTGTGGGGACGTCAGATCCTGAGCGAGGAGCGAAAGCGGGCGGACGACAAGCCCAGGCAAGATGCCAAGGGCCAGGCAGAGGGCGGCCAGGGCGAAGAAGACGCCGCGCATGAGCCAGGGCGCATCGTTTGGAACTGCAGGAGAGGCAATAGCCGGATCACGCGGTGCTCCGAGCAGGGTTTCGCCGGCAATCTTGACGAAGGCGAAGGCCGTCAGGGCAAAGGCCAGGCCAAGCGCCAGCAGCACTGCCACCAGTACGAGAGGCACCAACAGGGTGGTGGAGGCAAAGTCGGTCGGCGCCGCCGCGCCATTGGCTGAGATCTGCTGACCTGAGGGCCTGATGCCGCTCAGCAGTGCTTGCAACGTCAGCCACTCGCTGATGAAGCCGTTGAAGGGTGGGAAGCCGCTGATGGCAATGGTTCCGATCATGAACGCAGCTGCCGTCCACGGCATCGTCATGATCACTCCTCCGAGTCGTTCCATGTTGACTGTGCCCAGGCGGTGTTCAATCGCCCCGGTGCACAAATAGAGCAATCCCTTGAAAACACCGTGGTTGAGCATGTGATAGAAGCTGGCGACGAGACCCAACTGCGCCACTGCCAAGGCCGAAACGCTTCGGTTCGGCCCCAATGCCAGCATGACCAACGCCACGCCGACGCCGGCGAGCATGATGCCGATGTTTTCGACGCTGTGGTTGGCCAGAGCCGTCTTCAGGTCGCGGCTGAGGATGGCATCGAAGACGCCGATCAGCGCCGTGGCGCCGGCTAACACCAGGAGCAGACAGCCCCACCAAACCTGAGCCGGAGCCAGGAACTGAAAACAGATACGGATCAGCATATAGAACGAGACGACCTTGATCACAAAACCGAGGGTCAGGGCATGGGTGGTCGTTGGCGAGTAGGGGTGTACGAGCGGGACCCAAGGATGAGCGCCGACGAAACCGCCTTTGATGCCGAACCCGGTTACGGCCAAGAGGAAGACCACGCTGCCGACCTGATGCGACTGCGAGAAAGCGAGGCGACGGAGGCTGTCGAAGTCGAACCCATCCCCGCCGGCCAGCAGCGCCAAGACCAGCAGCGCCGTCATGCTGAAGATGGCGCCGGTGTGGCTGAAGATCCAATAGACTTTGGTAGCAAGACTGGCCTCGGCCAGCTCCCTCGCATCCGCCTTGTCTGCTGATTCCTCGACCAAACGATTGTGCCGGTACAGGACCAGGTAGCCGAAGCTAAGTGTCACGGATTCGAGGGCGAGCAGAAAGAGATAGACGTTGTTGATGACCAGGAGGGTGATGACGGCCAGGAGGAAGACATTGTAGACCCCGGCGATACGATGAGGTTTCCAGGCCCCCTCCAGCCATGCAAACGAATAGATCGTGACCGCAATCGCCAGGATATTGGTCAAGAGCAGAAAGAACACGGTCAAGCGATCGAGATACAGTTCGACGACAATCGGTGGAAAGGTGCCGGGCACGTCTGTCACTAACGTTGCGATCAGCAGACCCTCAGCCATCGGCTGTTGCCAGAATGCCAGGGCGCCGATCACGGTGACTGTGCTGGCGGCCAGAGCGCCAAGCAGGGCCAAGCGCGCGCCCAAACGGGTGCGCCAGTGCCCGATGACGATGCCGGCGAGCGCGCCGCCCGAGGAAAAGACGAGCACCAACAGGGCAAGCAGGTCGAGACGGTCAGATGACGTCATCTTTCTTCAGTAATTCTGCCTTGATCTTGTGGTTCACGGTCGCCCTGAGATCCTCCGACCAGCTTTTCTGCTGTAGCCAGCGATGGAAGAGTGGTACGGCGAAGCGATAGGTGCGTGTATCGCGATCGTATTGGAGGACGTTGCGTATTTCGACCACCTCAGCCAGACCGTCTTCCCAGGCCCGTTCCCACCACATCCGTGGCTCTCGCTCGATGCCATCGACGTTGAGATTCACCCGCGGTCCGAAACGCTCGCTGAGATAGTTCTTCACCTCCTCGCGTAGTCTATTCTTCGTGAGGCGTTCCTCATTCTCGTCCGCCAGCAACATGATCAGTTGGCCGACGCCCGAAATGTCGCCGCCCCACAGAGGCTCCAGAGCGCTCTGAAGGTTCGTGCGCTCGGCTTTGATTTCGTCGATCAGGTCAGCGACCATCTCAGGACGCACGTAGTTCTGCCGTTTTGCGTTGAGGTTGTCGATGACTTGAGAGCAACAGAGCTGGAGGAAGTAGGGATTGCTTCCTGTTTCATCCAGGAGCCTCACGATGGCGTCGCCCTGCCATTCTACGCCCTCACGCTGGCTTGAATCGATGACCAGGTCTTTGGCTGCCGTCTGCGGTAGAGAGCCAAGACGCACCTGGTTGAGGACGTTGTACCAGGGCGATCCATAGTACTGGCTGTGCTCGACCAAGAGCCGCGTCGAGGCGATGATCCAGGTGAGGGAGGGCACATGCTGGACGACGTAGCGCAAAGGCACATCCAGGTCTTTCAAGATCGGTTTGTAGAGTTCGTCATACTCATCCAGCAAGACGAGCACACGTGCCTGCGGCCGCTTCATCACTATCTGTTCGAGGCTCTTGACGGCGGCGCGCTGAGCATCACTTGTTGTCAACTGCGATCTGAAATCGCTCAGCATCTGTTTGCTGCGTTCCGGAACCAGACCCTGAGCCACTTTATCGACCAAGTCATCGAAGAAACTGTTGATGTGAGAAGCGTCTGGACGAGGATTGAAGCCCTGGACGCTTAGCTTAATGGTGGTGTAGGCGTCAAGGGACTCATCCCAGTCGGCCGGTATATTGAAGCGGCGCCTAAGCCCTGGTTGCCTCACGACCTGTTCGATGATCGCCAGCATGGAGCTCTTGCCCATGCGTCGCGGCCCCTGGAGGAGGAAATTGGTGCGACCATTGCTGGCAAGGTGACGCAGCAGACGTTCCATCTCTTGTTCCCGTCCGTAGAACTGCTCTGGGTCGGTGATGATATCGCCTGTGTTGAAGGGGTTTCGCAGCGGGCGAAAGGGTGAGTGTTCGGCGGATCGGCGCACAGATACTCGTATCTCGTTGTCCTCTTCAGCCTGCGATTCGGCGTGCCGAAAACCAAAGCGAAATCTGACCTCGTCGGCCTTGGACACACGCAGGCGGCAGGTAAATCGCTGGGGCGCATGTGGAGTCAACTCGGAAAACGACCAGTCAGGCGTGCTGAGCAACTCGAAGCCAGAAATCGGAGGGCGGAGGAAGAGTTCCACGTCTGCGATCGGAGTGCGTCCTGTGTTGGTCACTTTGCATTGCAGCGTCACCTCCCGGTCCGGTTCCAAATAGGGATTCAGGACATCGATGGTAAGCCTTGGCTTTGGAAGTTCGGCAAGCTGTCGCGACACCTCTGCGAGTTCCCGCCTGGCCAGGAAATTCAAGGCAGCCATCTCCTGAGGAGGCGCATAGAAGCCACGCTGGAGAGCCTCGAGCCTGGCTCGAAGCGAGTTCAAGCGGACCTGCAGGGTTTCCAGATCGCGCTCGATCTGTTGCTCACGTTGGCGTTCCTGGCGTAATGACATCCACTCGCGCCAGTGCCGCTGAAAAACTGGGGAAGGTGTTTGGATCGGTTGTTTCCAGCTCGCAGCCTGGTTGCGAAGGAAGCCGCGTGTATCAGGGGTCAGTGTTGGCCGCTGGCTGGCTTCCTTGTTTTGATCGGTCTGGGCGACTTCGCCAAATGCCTCCAGCGCGACTGCTAACAAGTTCTTCGTTGGCTTCATCAGCGCCTGCGCAGAGGGATTCGACATGATGGCGCCATTCTGGAACGCACGCAACTTCTCCCCCATTGTCCGGAGCCGATCTTCGACCGAGGCATCGTCTCCGGCGCAGCCATACCACTGCAGCAATGCCTGGTGGTAATCGATCAGGGAGGGGGCATCTGTTTGCATCTGAAAGCGTAAGGTGCTCTCGAGGATGGCAGAGGCGCTACTGAGAAGTTGCCCGTAGCGGCCATGGCGCCAGAGCCAGGGGTCGCCCAGGCTGATGAAGATCCAGGCCCGTTGGGCAAGTTCGGACGCCACTGCCGCTGACATTGGGCCCGCTCCAACGCTGTGCTGGCTCACGATGTCGTTGGCGAGCGTGAGCATCGTCTGGGCAAGGGCGGCGTCGTGGTCGGCCTGCCGCAAGACCGGCCCCAAATCGGCCGCCTGCGCCCGGCCCAACTCGAGCCCGGTGATGCTTTCGGGAGGAATGAGGGCAAAGGCAAAACTCTGGTAAGCGGCCGGTATCGGGGTGCTCAGCAGGTCAGCAAGACTCCAGGAGTCGCCCTCTGCCTGGGCGGCGGCAAACCCGTGTGACGAGCGATAGACGCGCAGGCAATCGCCCGTGGCGGCAAAGTGAGCAAAATCGATGTGGGGGAAGATGGCCACCAGGTCTTCGGCATCTTCACCGCTCAGCCAATATTCCAGGGTGAGTTGATAAGCAGCGAGGTGGGCTGCAGATGAATCGGCGCTGTGGGCGATGAATTGTTTCGCCAGCGCCCGGCATGTTCGCTTCAACGCTTCGTGCTGGCCGCTGCGAAGGAGGGATCGGCGCAAGGAAACAAAGCGCCCACTTTCCGGTGTAATGGCTGCGCTCAGCCACGCCAGTTCCTCCAGGGCGATCAGCCAGTCTTCGGGACCCAGCTCTGAGAGCGTGTGAAGGTCGTCGCCCGCCCTCAACCAGCGGCCTTCGCGACCGGCGACAAAGGCGCCGGGGTCCTCGCCGGGCGCGATCGCGACCAGTCCTTCGGCGCCATGCTCGTCGATCAGAAATGGCAATGCCAACTGCAGGGCTTTTCTCTGCGCCTGATAGCGGCGACTGTTATCGTCCGAGCGGTCTGGGATCGAATCCAGGAGGGCGCCGGCTAGCCGATACAGGTTACGATTCAGGAGCGGGCGCTGTCCCAACTCATCCAGCACCCGCTCCAGGGGATAGAAGCCAGGGCCTTTGGTGAGGGGATAGGGCGGGAGCAGGTCAAGGGCGGAGACTCCCACCAGGAGCCCCTCGCACTTGGGGGGAGCGTCATCTGCCAAAGCGTGCAGGGAGCTGGCCCGTCCTTGCACGCCACTCACGTTGGGCGTCCGTTCGGCGTTGTAGATGAACAGCAGCTGTTCGCCCGCAGCCGTGCTCCAAACCCCCACCAGGTCTGTCGCATCGACCTGGGCAACGGCTGCACGGATGCGTTGGAGGGTCGCAAAATCGAGTTGATCCATCGCGGCGGAAGTCCTTTCAAGGTTGATCGGGTGGTGGTGCGCTAATGGCGCCAGTGCAGAGGCCTTGTCGAGGATTGCTTTCATGTTTTCAGCAGTGCTTTGTGCAGAATGACGCCAAGGTCTGTGATGGTCTCGAGACAGTCGGCGTAATCATTCAAGCGCAGCCGCACTCGCCTGATGAGCATGTACACTGCGTCCAGGCTGACACCCTCTGGCCTATCATCTTTCCAGACTACATCAATAAGTTGGTCGTAGGTAACCAAGAAGCCACTTTGCCTTGCACAGCAGACGAAAAAGCGAAATTCCTGAGGCGCGACGTGAATCGGATGGCCGTTGACATGAACCTTCCCTTTTTGCGGATCAACCACGATTATGGGCAGTGAGTATTCCGGTGGGCGGGAAAGGGCCTCGATCAAATGGTCAAGATGAAGTCGTTTGCGCTCGATCTCGAAGTCCTCCCATTCGCGCAGCCAGTATCGCCAGAAGCCGATGCGCAGGCCCCAGGTCTCGTCGCCATCTTGATGCAGGTAGCCGCGCTTTGCCAACACTTTCGCCGCCCTCCGCTGTTCTGGCGACAACCTCATCGCTTCCGATCTGGTCAGGCCGACATCGCGTACAGACAGGAGCAACATGATCTGCCGTTCTTCCGGGCTGAAATGCATTTTCCAGATGTTCATCAAGGCTCGATGGGGATGAAGGTCCGTCGCCGCCGGTTGGATTGCATCTTCTACCATCGTCGGCGTGATCTGTACATGCGCCGTCAGGCGTGGATAGCCCGGCAACAAGTGGGTGAGCAGCAATTTGGCGACATAGGGATGCCCACCGGAGAGATGATAGAAAAGCTCCGTCGCTTCCGTGGTCATCGCTGCCTCGCCTTTGAGCAACCCCTCGACCATCTCCTCGGTTTCGTCAGCAGTGAGCGGCAGCAGCTCGACCACTTCCCCCTTGGAGATCAAGAGTGACCCGAAACGGGCCTCGTCCTCCTCAGGCAGGCGCGTCAGGCTCGGGTAGAGTGTGATAGAAGCGTGTGGTTCCGTCGGGCGCCTCTCGACGAGATGCTTGTTGAAGCCAAGTATGTTTTCGGCTTCGTGGGGTGCAGAGCAGTTGCGCAAGTGGCCGTCGAATTCATCGATAATCGCAACGACCCTCAACCTTGTGTTCCCGGCGAGGATTCGCCTGGTCGCCTCGATGGCCTCGCCGACGGATGGGTTGAGAAAGCGGTCGTTGTGGTCATAAAGCCCGGTTTCCTGACGACTCTTGCCCAGCGCGCTGCTTAAACCCACCAACAGGTCGCGAACATAGTCCTGGAAAGAGCGAATGGCTGGGGGAACGGGCAAGTATACGGCGACGAAAGGTTGGTCTTTTGTCGTGACATTCTGGAAGGAGGTCTTGCCGATCCTGCGCTCGCCAATGACAAAGGCCAATCGTCTTGCGTCGGATAGCAAGGCATCCTCGATCCGCCGGCGCTCGCCCTGGCGCCCAAAGAAATCCTTTTCGTGACGAACCGCATCGGGGAAGGTGATTTCGATCATGGTTGTGTCTCATCTGGGAAGGGTGGAGTACAAACCCGGTCACAGAGCGGTTCCTCCGCGTTCATGTTGCTCTTGGCAATGCGGCTTGTGTTCGTCCTTCGCCAACGGAGCTAGTTTACTCCGATTCGCGGCTATGGGCCAGTGATCGTGTGAATCGTGTGAGAGGAAACCATGTACGGTCATTGTCGCACGATGGCGAAATGAGTGCTTGAACGTTTTCTAACAATCTCCTAACAGATGGTTAACGGCTGCTCGTCGCCTGAAAGGAGCAAGATGCCTGCTTCTTGCGCTGCAATCAACGCTGCTTGCGCCGGCACGGATGTTGTTAGGGTGCTGTTAGACGGTTGATAGGGTGTGGAATGGTCGCTGTCAAGTAGAATTCCGCGTTTTCGCGATAATCACAGTTAGCGGCAGTCGAACGTCTTCCGATGCTCGCATCATAAGGAGGCTCTCAATGAACCGCGTCGAAACTCGTCGCCACCTGCTGGCAGTGCTGCCAGGCTTCTTGTTCTGCATCCTTGTCTTCGTGGCCTTTCTCATCGCCTCGTTCCTGCTGTATGTGTGGATGGCGCCGGATGCCGTCGTCCTTCAGCTCGCCAGCAATTTGGTGGCCTTGCTGGCCGGCGGAACCTTCATCCACGACTACATCGCCTGGCAATGCTTCGTTGTCATCGTTACGCGCCAGCGCATTGTCGTGCGACAGGGCATCATCTTCCGCCGTTCTTGCAGCCACGATCTGGCCAGCGCGGTTGTCGACTGCAATCAGAACTTGATCGATGGCTGGATGGACAAGGGCGACCTGGTCGTGCGTTCGCCCCATAACAGTTCGGTCACCCGCATCGACGGCCTGGCTGATTTCTCCGCCATTCGCCGCATCTTCGAGAACTGATGACGTATCGCTGCATCGCTGTCTATCGCCCCTTGAACTCTCTTTTCTAAACTCAGCGGAGGCCCCCATGGACAAAACCATCAATCTCATCATCCCCGGCGCCGGCGACGAAGCCGAAGCCCGAAACGCTGCCATCCAGCCGGGCGCGAGGGCCGCCGATGTGCTGCGCGCTGCCGGCAAAGACCCCAGCCAATGGCAACTGCAACTGAAGCGCGGCGAGGGTTTCGTCTCTCTCGGCAGCCAGGACGATGTCTACGAGCAGGCGCACGAAGGCGAAAAGGTCTTTGCTGTGCCCAGCAACATGGTCGTCGGCTAGCACATCCGGGGGGCTGGCGGCGTTCGAGCCGCCAGCCCCATTCACTCTTCGTCACGAGGTCAGCAATGGACTGGGAACAGTTCGCAGCATGGTTCTGTGGGGCCACCGTACTGATCGGCATGCTCTTTCTGGTCGCGGCCGGCTACGAAGAAAGGCGTGAGCAGGACGAGGCCGCAGCTCGGCAACGTCTGGCTCATGGCGCCCCAACCGCCCATAGAAACACCCCACCGCAAGGCACGCCACCCTCGGTTCGGCTCGGCCCCGTGCAGCGCACTCCCTTCGATCGTCAAGGCGCCTTTGGCGGGCCGCTGATGCGCCGTGGCGCTCCCCTGATAGTTCGCGCTCGCAGCGAGCCGTACTGGCAAGAAAAAGGCTGGCGGCGCCACGGCGCCGGCTACAGCGGCCACTTTCGCATCGACGGTCGCCAGTGGTCAGGCTCGATCGAGGAACCCTACCCGGGCGGCTTCCGAGCTTTCATCTGGAACCCACCACTGGGCGAGTTGGGCCGTAACACCGGCCATCGGCCCTGCTTCCAGAATGGGCGGATGGATGGACGCTATGAAATCCATTTCCACACCATGCCCGCATCGCTCGATCATGCCATCGCCGGGGTGGAGAGAGTGCTTGGCGAAGCCCTCGGCGTGCGCGCTTGAACATGCCGGTCGCTGGTCACAAAGGAGCTTGACAATGCCCACCCTTCCGCGCTTCTCACAGCCATCCCGCTCCCGCTGGCGGCGGCGTCTGCAGGATGA
Organism: uncultured Caldilineales bacterium; assembly: GCA_964460135.1. GTDB lineage: Bacteria > Chloroflexota > Anaerolineae > J102 > J102 > SSF26. The sequence goes on from CAYWPZ010000084.1 coordinate 15,541, forward strand.
AGTCGCAAACGCCGATCTGGCCGTCGCTCAGGGCCTGGCCCAGCAGCAGACATGGCTCAACCAGGCCCTCAGAAGCGGTGATGCCGACGCCGTCGAACAACGTCGCCAGGAGATGGAGCGTTTCCTTGAGGCGTCTCAGGCGGCAGTGGCCGTCTCTGACCAGATAGCAGGGGCGCTCAATCCACCGCCTTTGCCCGCTGGCGACGAAGTCGCCTTCCCCCGCCCCCAGGCAGCGGTTTACGTCTACGCCATCAGTTCTCTGATCCTGGCTCAGGCGCATGCCTACCTCACGCAGCATCTGCCCGGCAGCAGCCAGGAGCCAGAATGGATGCTGGCGGTCAGCGGCTTGAACCATGATGGCGTCCGCACTCTCGAGCACCTGATCGAGGTGCGGCTGGCAAGCCAGTCGGCGGCGCAGGCATCGTTCGATATGCAAGACTTCACCCGCGTCGCCGTCTGCCTGTACGAACACGGCCAGGCGCTTCATGCCATTTTTCACAGCCACCGCTTCGCTGGCCCGCCCCATCCCTCCGCCACCGATGATCGCCTGCAACGAGTCCTGGAGGACGGAGACTATCCCGCCATCCAGGCTGTGTTTTCCGAGGATGGCTACGTTCGCTTCTTTGCTCGCAATCGCCGGTTCGTCATCGCAGTCCAGGGAAAAGGAGTGGAATCCGTCGATGGAGACAAAAAACTCTACCGTATCCTTCAATTCGGTACGCTATCTCACTCAACCCTTACGACCTCGCAATCCGGGCGAAGCGACGGTCTACGACCGCTTCCAGCGTCTTCCGGGCGCTGACCAAAACGCGCTCAGCAATGCCCATGTGCTTCTGGTCGGCTGTGGTGGGCTGAACGGCGAGGTCGGCCAGGGCTTGGCCCGCAAGGGCATTGGCCGTCTGACGCTGTGCGATCACGACCTCGTGGAATTGAGCAATCTGGCCCGCCAACAGTTCGGGGTCGAGGACCTGGACAAGAACAAGGCCTTGGCTCTGGCTGCTCATCTCGCCCGGCAGTCAACTGGGCGAACCCTGATCGAAGGCCATGCCTACTCTTTCCAAGAGGCGGCGGTGCGAGGGGTGAACCTCCGCGGCCATCTCGTCGTCGTTGGCGTAGACAATCAAGCGACCCGCATCGCCGCAGCTCGGCATTACTTGCAGCAACGCACGCCCGTGATCTTCCTTGCCGTTGATGAGCGCGCTGCCAAAGGGTATGCCTTCGTACAGACATCTCAGCCAGGCGATCCTTGCTTTTTATGCCTCTTTCCTGATGCCGCCGAAGATCGTCGCGTCCACGGCTGCGCCGGCGCCTCGATCGAAATTCTCAAAATCGTGGCCGGTATGGCGTTGTACGCTATCGACTCTTTGCTGATGGCTCGTCCCCGCTCCTGGAACTATAAGGATGTCTATCTCGATCAGGGCCAGGATGGCCAGCGGACGATTCGAAAACGGCCCGCTTGCAGCCTGTGCGCCTGAGTCGGTTCTGCGCGCTCAACCAAACGCCACCGCCCCCTGCACCGCCCCAACCCCCTCCGACACCTGCATCGTCCCGCCCGAGACGGTGATGTGCGCGCCGCCGGCCGCCACCTCGCCCGCCTCGT
>CAYWPZ010000085.1:0-6353 GCA_964460135.1 uncultured Caldilineales bacterium
TGCCGTCAACCCGGCCGCCGTAGTAGCCGCTGATCAGGCCAAAGACGACGCCGCCGACGCCGGCCACGGCCACCGCCAGCAGCGCCACGCTGAGCGACTCGCGTCCGCCATACAACACCCGGCTGAAAATGTCGCGGCCCAGATCGTCGGTGCCAAAGGGATGGCTACGGCTGGGGCCTTGCAGAAGATGCTCAAAATCCATGGCCGTCGGGTCGGCCAGCGCCAGCACCGGCGCCAACAGCACCAACCCGACCAGCGTCAGAAAGCCCACCAGCCCGAACATCCCCACGGGATTGCGGCGCAGCGAGCGCCAGGCCGTGCGCCACAGGCTTTCGCTGTGGGCCGGCTGGTCGGCGATGGAGACGGCGGGCGTGACGATGGCGCTCATAGGGCCTCAGTCATAGCGGATGCGCGGGTCGAGGACGCCGTAGAGGAGATCGACGCCGAGATTGACGAGAACATACACGAGCGCCGCAAACAGGACTACGCCCTGCACCTGCGGATAGTCGCGGTTGGCGATGGCGTTGACGGCAAAGCGGCCCAGGCCCGGCCGGGCAAACACCGCCTCGATGAACACCGCCCCGCCCAACAGGGCTGCCGTCTGCAGGCCGATGACGGTGATGACCGGGATGAGCGAGTTGCGCACCACATGCACCCGGATCACCTGTCGCAGGCCGAGGCCCTTGGCCCGCGCCGTGCGCACATAGTCCTCGCGCACCACCTCCTTGATACTCGAGCGGGTCAGCCGGGCCAGCACGGCCGCCGGCGCCAGAGCCAGCACGAAGGCCGGCAAGAGCAGATCGGCCAGGCCCTCGCCGCCGGTGACCGAAATCCACTTCAGGTTGACGCCGAAGACGATGATGAGGAGGATCGCCAGCCAAAAGTTGGGGATAGAGAGGCCCACTAGCGAGGCGACCATAGCGCCGCCATCGACGGCGCGATGGCGGCTGGTGGCGGCAATGATGCCCGCACCCACCCCCAGGACGATGGCGATCAGCATCGCCGCCAGCGTCAGCTCCACGGTGCTGGGCAGGCGCACCAGGATCTCTTGCAGCACCGGCGTCTGACCGCGGATCGAGAGGCCCAGGTCGCCGTGCAGGGCGTTCCAGACATAGCGGCCGTACTGCACCAGGAATGGGTCGTTCAGGCCGAGCTGCTCGCGCAAAGCGGCGATAGCCTCGGGCGTGGCGTTGGTGCCCAACGCCAGCGCGGCTGGGTCGCCCGGCGTCACCTGGGCGATGGCGAAGGTGAGAAACGAGACGCCCAGCAGAACGGGTATCAGGGTCAGCAGACGGCGAAGGGTGTATAGCAACATAGCGCGTATTGCGTGTTCCGTGTGCGAATGAATTCAGTTCGGCGGCGCCCACGGGACCGGCGCGCGGTAGGTCAGGTCAGTGACGACATCGATGACCACCGGCTGGCCGGCGGCCAGGGCCTGGCGCAGGGCCGGGGCCAGATCGGCGGGGTCTTCGACGCGCAGGCCCAGGCAGCCGATGTCGGTTGCCAGGCGGGCGAAATCGACCGGCGCAAAACGATACAATTCCTCTGGATGGCCCGGCCGGTCGCCATACTGGGCGTGGATATCCTCGATGCCCTGAGCATAACCGCCGTTGTTGTTGACGACGGTGACCGTAGCGATCCCGTGCCGCCGCGCCGTCTCCAACTCGGCCAGGTGATACCAGAACCCGCCGTCGCCGCTGAAACACACCACCGGCCGCTCGGGCGCGGCGCATTTGACGCCCAGCGCCGCCGGAAAGGCCCAGCCCAACGAACCGGCCGCGCGCAGGTAGGTTTGGCCGGGGTGCGAGAGCTGCACCATCGTTGCCGTCCAGATGGCTGAATAGCCGGTGTCCGAGACCAGCACGGCGTTGGCAGGCAGGGCGTCGCTCAACTCTTTGCACAGGCGTTCAGGGCGGATCGGGCTGGCGTCCGAGCAGCGCAACGGCTCGATCTCCTGTCGCCAGGCCGCTACCAGCCCGTACACTCGCGGCAGCCAGCCGGCATCGGCCTGCGATGGCTCGCAGGCGTCGATTAGCATCGTCAGAGCCGTTTTGGCGTCGCCCACGACGCCGACCGCGCCCGGATAGTTGCGGCCCACCTCGGCCGGGTCGAGGTCGATCTGAACTACGGCGACGCCGGGCCGGGGCAGGCGCCAGTCGTGCGTAGTCTGGTCGCCGGTCCCGCTGCCGACGAAGATAACCAGGTCGGCCTCGGCCACCACCTGGTTGGCGCAGCGGGCCGAGTAGGAGCCGACGACGCCGACGCTGAGGGGATGCGTGTCGAGGATGGCGCCCTTGCCGTTGACCGAGGTGGCTACAGGGATGGACAGCTTCTCGGCCAGGGTCGCCAATTCGGTCTGGGCCGCCGAGCCGAGGGTGACGCCGCCGCCGGCCACGATCACCGGCCTCTTGGCGGCGGCGATGGCAGCGGCAGCCTGGGTCACTTCGTCCGGGTCGGGACGAGGGCGACGGAGGGGGAAGGCGACCGGCTGCTCGGCCCCGGCCGGCCCGAACTCGCCCGTGGCCGCCTCCAGCGCCCGGCCGTTGTGCCCCAGCAGGTCGAGGTGCACCGGCCCCGGCGCGCCGGAGAGCGCCGACCGGAACGCCTGCCGCAGGAGCAGCGGAAGTTGTTCGGGCGTCGCAATGTCGGCGTTGAACTTGGTCACCGGTTGGAACAGCGGCGAATGGTCGATCTCCTGGTAGGCGTGGCGGTGCTGGAAGGCGGGCGGTTTCTTGCCGGTGAGCGCGACCACGGGGGAGTGGCCTAGATAGGCGTCCTGCAAGCCGGAGGCCAGGTTGGCCGCGCCCACCGACTGCGCCAGGCAGACGCCAGCGCGCCGCGAGATACGGGCGTAGCCGTCGGCCATGTACGCCGCTGCTTTCTCGGAGTGGGTGACGACACGACGGATGCCGAGATCCTCGAGTTCGACCATCGTCCTGCGCAAGATGGCGTCCACGTAGAAGACGTGGCTGACGCCATAGCTTTTCAGTGTTTCGGCCAGGAAGCGGGCGACGGTGGTGGGGTGAGTGGGTGGGGACATGGGGGAGGTGAGAGGGCAGAGGGCAGTAATCAGTAATTGGAGATTGGAGGTTGGTTATTGGAGATTGGTTATTGGAGATTGGGCAAGGGCGGCAGGCGGTGGGTTGCGAAGGGGGTGGAGCAGGGCGGGCCAGGGGCCAGGAACAGGGTGGGGGCCGGCGTCATCTCCATGATCAGGCAGCCGAGTGTGATCTTGTCCCCGGCGCCGTCGATGCAGACCGGGCCTTCGTGCGTGCTCAGGGCCTCTTTGATGTCCTCGACCATGACCGGCTGATCCGGGCGGCCAAAGCGCCGCTGTAGGGCAGCGAAGCGAGCGTGGGTGGTCAGGCTGGCCTCGTACGCAGCAACCTGGGCCGGCGTCATCATCGCCAGGCGTTGGCGATGGATGGCCTGGTCGGCGTTGGCCAGGGGATGGTTGGTGTGGAAGGTGCGGTCGGCGCCGGGATAGGGCACGAAGGCAGCGATGCCGCCCGCTGAACACTCCAGGCTCAGCACCTGTTCGCGACCGGCGACGATGTAGTTCTGGCCGGAGGCGTGCTTGACCCGGCGTAGAAACGCCAACCCATCCTGCCAACTGCGCTGGCCGAGAAAGCCGCGCACGATAAAATCCTCGGGCAGGCCGTCTTTGGCGTAGTCGAGCTGCAGCACGGTGTTGCAGCACATGGCCAGGGGGGCGTTGTTCATGCCGGCCAACGAGATCTTGCCGCCGATGGTGAAGATCAGCGCCTCCAGGTCGCTGTCCGGGTAGGTGATGTGCAGCAGCACCTGGTGGCCGTCGTAGTAGGCAGGACTGTCCATATTCTGGGCGGCGATGGCTGGATGGCCAGCCGATGGCTGCACGCCCAAGCTGGTGCAATGCTCCGGTTGTCCCCAGCCCCGGCCTAGCTTCTTCTCCCAGCGGAACCACGGCTCCTCGTCGCTCAGTTGGCGGGCGAAGATGATGTGAAACGGCGCAGCCGCGCCTTCGGCAATACCCTCCACCTCTTCCAGCAGGTCGGGCGTCCAGCGGCGCACGGCCGGGAAGAAGTCGGTCTCCTCGACCAGTTGGCGCAGGAAGAGATCAGGGGCCATGCCCAGGTCGGCGGCGATGTTGGCCTTCCACTTCTCGATCATGCTGTGGATGCTGGCGCGCAGGGTTTCGCCATGGGCGCGGCCGCGCGCGCGGGCCGGGCCGCTCAGATGTAGCACAGGGATGTCAGAACTGCGCACTCGTTTCGTCTCCATGCAGCTTCTCGTTAGCCACGAATTACACCAATTCGCACGAACTCCTCTGATATTCGTGTGAATTCGTGCAATTCGTGGTTATTGCCTCAATACGACTTCCCGCCGGTGCGGGGGTGGTTCATGGTCAGGTTGAGCATCAGGCGGAGGATGCGCTGCGCTTCCAGCATGTCGGCCGCCAGATAACGCACGGTGTGCTCGCCGATCAGCTCGGCGCCGGGCAGGTCGGCCGAGATCTGCGCCCACTGGCCGATGCCAAAATCCACTTCCAGGGCGATGGGCCGGGCGAGGACGAAGGGTTGCATCCCGCCCAGGCGGGACAGGGCGGCCCTGGCGCCCTCGCGGATGCGCGCCTGCGCCTTGCGAGGGGTCAGGCTTTGTGTGGCCAGCACGCCCAGGCCCTGTTTGACCACCACCCGCTCGGCCCAGGGCAGCGCCGTCCGCACGGCCTCGGCGATCACATGGTCGCCGCTGACCAGGGCCACGGGCACACCGAAATGCCCGGCAATGGCGGCGTTGAAATGGGCCTCGGCGATGGTCTGGCCGTTGAGCCGGATGGCCGCGACCTGCTCCATGAAAGTGTGGCCGAGAACGCCGCCGGGGTCGTTATGGCGGGCGTGATAGCCGATGAAAAAGATGGCATCGAAGCTGGCGTCCAGGCCCTGCATCATGAACATCGGCCGCGGCGTCCCGCGCACCAGCACCACGTCCTCGTGCAGTTCGTCGGGCAGGAGGTTGCGGAAGCTGGAGTGCGAGTCGGCCACCACGACCTGGCTGGCCCCGGCCTCGAATGCGCCCAGGGCGGCGGCGTTGACCTCGGCCGTCATCCAGCGCCGGGCCATCTGATACTCGCCGCCGGCCTCGGCGAAGATCTCGGCGATGTGGGCCACGCAGGCCACGCCTTCGATGTCGGCAGAGATGAAGACTTTCATGCTGTGGAGCCTCCGGCGATGGTGGCCACGACTGCGCGGCAGATGCGGGCGACCTGGTCGAAGTCGATCTTGTCGATGGTGTCGGCCATGCTATGGCCGAAGGGATTGCGGAAATCGGCCGTGTCGAAGACGAACAGGCCGGGGATGCCCGCCTGCCAGAAGGCAGCATGGTCGGACCCCAGGCTGCGCGGGACCTGGCGCACGATCTCGTCGAACGATAGATCGAAGTGTAGCCAGGCATGCGGCAGGTCGACGTCGGCGCGGCATGCCGCCGCGCCGAAGCTCTCGGCCAGGCCGGCGGCCGGGGCGTTGGTCAGCAGGAGGGCGAAATCGCCGATCTCCTGTTCGGCATCGACCCGGTAGGTGCGCAGCATGTCGTAGCGGATGGCGGCGGGAAAATGCTGCGAATGGGGCTGCTTGCTGACCGTGCCGATCTCGTCCAGGCAGATGCAGTAGCGGATCGGCCGGCCCCGGTACAGCGTCTCGGCCACCCAGGCCGTACTGCCGATCTTGCTGGTGCGGCCGATATTGGCGGCGTCGTCAGGGGCGGCGTAGAGACGGGCGAGCTCCCGATAGTAATCCCGCATTGCTGCGGGCATCTCATCGGCCAACCCCTCGTTGGCCGCGGCGATGGCAGCCGCGTACGATTTGCCATCCAACCGAGCGGCCTCGAGGAGGGAAGTGTGCCGCCTGGCCAGGCTGGCAAGCCGATGGCTGAGGTAGCGATGGCGCTCGTCGCGCAGCCCGTGCTGCACGGCCAGCGCCCGCGCCCGGCTCTCGATGGCGGGGTTGCCCTCCTCCAGGGTGGCGCTAACGAAGGCAACGGCGGGCGGCGACGGCAGCTGCGCCAGCACCCGCGCCGCCTCCAGCGCGGCAGCCACCGAGACGGCGTTGTCGTTGGCGCCGGGCGTGTTCCACACCGTGTCGTAATGGTTGATGAGCACGGCGGCCGGCTCGTCTTCCGGCCCAAGCCGGCCTTCGATGTTCCAGAACCGGCCCTCCCAACCCTCGACTTGCACATCCTGTCGGCGCACGGTCAGGCCGCAGGTGCTCATCTCGGCTTCGATGTAGTCGGCGGCCTCGGCCAGTTGCTCCGGCGTCTTGATCGGATGGCGCACACCCTCCAGCCGCAACACATGGCGGTAGATGGCTTCGGCATCG
>CAYWPZ010000085.1:6363-17070 GCA_964460135.1 uncultured Caldilineales bacterium
GGGCTGTGATATCCATAGTTCGTTACACGTAGCGTTGCATCCAGTCCAGCAGCGCTTCGTTCTGGGCGCGGCGGATGGTGGGCGGGCCGCCGGCCGAGGCCATGTGCGGCATGTGGGGCAGGCGCAGCATCTCGACCGCGCAGCCGTGACTTTTGAGGATGGTGTAGAACTGCTCGGACTGCTCGGCAGGACAACGCCAGTCGTGTTCGCTTTGGATCAGCAGGGTGGGCGTGGTGCAGCGGTGGGCATAGGTGATGGGCGAGCAGGCCCAGTAGCGTTCTGGGATTTCGTGCAGATGCCCACCCACCGACTCGACATGGCTCAGCCCCATATCCGCCACGCCGTACCAACTGATGCGGTTGGAGATGGGGTTTTCAGGGACGGCCGCCCGAAAGCGATCCGTATGGCCGGCGATCCAGCAGGACATAAAACCGCCGTAGGAGAGGCCGCATACGCCCAAGCGATCGGGGTCGGCCAGGCCTAAGGCGATGGCATAGTCGACGCCCGTCATCAGGTCGGCGTATTCTAGCTCGCCCAGATTGCCGTTGATCTGGGTGCTGAAGCTGCCGCCGTAGCCGGCCGAGCCGCGGTAGTTGATTAGCAGCACGCCGTAGCCGGCCCCGGCCAGCATCTGGGCATCGAAGCCGTAAATGTGGCCCCATCCCTGGTGCGGCCCGCCGTGGATCAGGAGGATGGTGGGGAAGGGCGCCTCGCCGGCTGCCGGCCGCATGAACCAACCCTCGACCGTCTGGCCATCGGGGCTGGCGAACTGCAGGCGTTCGACCACTGGCAAAGCGCGACCGGCCAGGAAGCCGGCGTTGACGCCGGTCAGGCGCTGCTCATCCCTGCCGTCGAGATCGCTCACGATCAGGTCGGTTGGCTCGTGCATCGTGGAGATGGCCATCAGCAGGCGCCCGGCTTGTAGATCCAGCGGCAGGTCGCTGCGCTCGCGCTCCGGCAGCACCGCCTCCCAGCTTTCCGGCCCCGCCAGGGCGACGCGGAAGGTGCGCATGTGGCCGCCGGTGGAGACGCGCATGAAGGCAAAGCGGCCGTCGGCCGTGATGTGGAGGAGCGGCTCGCCCAGTTCCAGGCAGGGCATGTCGGGCTGCAGCTCCTTGCCCACATCGTAGGGGATGGCGGCGGTGCGGCATTCCGGCTCGCCGCCGTTGTCGCGGCGGACCACCCACAGGTGGTTTGGCGTGCCAAAAGGCACATGGCGGTTGCCGATAAAGGCCACGCCGCTGCCATCGGGAAGCCAGGCCGCGGCGCGGGCAAAGCCCCACGCCTCGACCAGAGGCCGCATCTCTCCCACCCAGCCGTCGTCGAAGCCCACCAGCCGCAGGGCCGGGAAGAAGCGATACGAGTTGGGGAACAGCGTCGTCTCGTAGAGGATTTGCTTGCCGTCGGGCGACCAGACAGGGCGGGTGTTATGGCAGGCGTCGTGCGTCAGTTGGATTGGCTCGCCGCCATCGGCGGCGATGGCGTAGAGGTCATGGATGGCATTGTCCACATAACCCATGCCGTCCAGCCGGTACATGGCGCGGGTGATGCGATACGGCCGGTTGGGGTCGAAGGCGGGCCGGGTCGGGCCGGCGCTGAAGGCGATCCAGCGGCCGTCGGGCGACCAGGCGAAGTCATCGCCCACGCCCTGCGGCAGGTAGGTCAGTTGCCGGGCCTCGCTCCCACCGCTGCCGGCAGGCAACAGGTAGATCTGCATCCTGCCGTCGCGGTTGGAGCGGAAGGCCAGTGTTTTGCCGTTGGGCGACCACTGCGGGTTGGTGTCGTAGGCGGCGCCGTCGGTCAGTTGGCGGCGCTCGCCGGTTGCTATTGCTTGCAGCCAGATCGCCGCCCGGTCGGCGTCGTTGGCCGGGTCGGTGAACGAGACGCTGTAGGCCACGGCCGCGGCGTCGGGCGATAGGCGTCCGTTTTGGACGAAGCGCAGCCGGAACAGGTCTTCCGGGGCGATGGACGGGAGGGGTGGGGCGTGGGTCATGGCAGCCTCGGGAACGACTGAAGCCCGCAGTGAATACAGCGAAGCTGTCGTAACTAAACTAAAGTCACTTCGGGATCAGAAGTTTTGGCAATGACGATAGACCATAGACGATGGACGATCAGCCCGCCTGAGTGGGGGAATTCGCTATCGTCTACCGTCCATCGTCACACCAGAAACGAAACTCATGTTTTCATAGTGACTTCAGTTTACAAAGAAGCAGCTACTCCGTCTCCGTGTAGGCGTCGAACAGCCATAAGGCGTCGAACGTGGGCGCGAATTTGGCGTCGTGAACGCGATTGTCCAGAGCGTAGGTGGTCATCACGCCGTAGAGCGGCGCCGAGTAGGCCTGCTCGACGATGTATTGCTGCGACTTGTTGGCGAAGTCTTGCACGACCGCGGCCACGGGCGCGCCGATCATGGGCAGCAGCAGGTTGTTCAACGCCTCATCGTTGAGTTGGGTCTGGTTGAAGACGCCAAGCATGGCCGGGTGGTACATGGCGAACATGAGGCCGTAATCTTGCCAGCCCAGGCGGTTCAGGGCGAAGTCGTAGTTGCCCTTGGTCAGGTCGGCCTGCATGATGCCGTACTCGGCCTGTTGGATCTTGACAGCGATGCCCAACTCGCGCAGTTGCTGTTGGATGATCTCGGCATCCTTGGCGTTGCGGGCCGAGGTCATCAATGTCAGCGAGAGCGGCTTGCCATCCTTTTGTAGGATGCCGTCGGCGCCGGCGTTGTAGCCAGCCTCGGCCATCAGCTTCTTGGCTTGCTCCAGGTCATAGCCGTAGCCGATCTCGTCGACGCCCGGCCAGTAGCCGTAGGTGGCGGCAGTGATGGGGCCTTTGCCCAACTGCGCCTGGCCCTGCTGCACCACTTTCACCAGCACATCGCGGTCGATGGCCAGGTTGATCGCCTTGCGCACGTTCACGTCGTCGAAAGGCGCCTTGGTGACGTTCATAAGGATGATTTCGCCCGATCCCTGATCGAGCCGCGGCAACATCTGGTGCTTGCCGTCGGCCTTCAGGCGCTCGATATCCTTGGCCTCCAGCATCATATAGTCCACCTCTCCGGCTTCCAGGCCGGCCAACCGGGTGGCGTATTCAGGCAGGAAGCGGAATTCGATGCTCTCGATGTAGGGTGCGGCGCCGCGGCTGAAGGAAGGCCCCCAGGCGAAATCGGGGTTGCGCTCCAGCACGATCTTGTCGCCTGTCACCCATTCCTTGAACTTGAACGGCCCGACGCCGATGGGATTGCGGCCAAAGTCATCGCCCATCTTCTCGGTTGCAGCCTGGGGTACAGGCTGGTGGTACACCGGGCGCGAGAGGACGTCGAGCAGGGTGGAGTTGGGCTGGGCCATGGTCAGCTTGAGGGTGTGCTCGTCTACCGCCTCGGCCTGAGCCAGGCCCAACAGGGCGGCGCCGGCCGTGGACTGCGGCTGCTGGGCGATGGCCCGGTTGAAGGAATAGGCGTAATCCTGGGCGGTCAGCGCCGCGCCGTCGTGGAACTTGACGTCGTCGCGCAGCTTGAATTCGTAGCTCAGGCCGTCCTGTGCAACCGACCACTCGGTGGCCAGATAGGGGAGATATCCGCCGCTTTCTGGGTCTTTGGTCAGCAGACTGGCACCCACGAACTGCATGACAGGGTAGAGGTCGCTGGCGCGATGCACGTCGAGCGAGGTGGGTTCGTTGGCCAGGGCGATGACCATCTTGCCGCCCACGGCCGGCTGCGGCGGCGCGGTGGGTTCAGGCGGGCTGGTGGGGGCGGGGACGGGCGTCGGCGTGGCCTGGGCGCCGCCGCAGGCCGCCAGCACGACGGCGACAAGGGCGATGATGAGCAACGAAGCGAGATATTTCATGGTTCTTCTCCTGTGTGAGTGGATGAGTGACGAGTGCATTGGACCGAAGCTCTCAGCCCAGACCCTAAAGTTTCAGAAACCTTTAGGGTCTGGGTTTAGGGTCTGGGCTGACATCAGCTACCTGCAAAGCCGCATAGGGATAGAGGTTGACCCTGGCGGCCGAGCCGTGACGGCGTGCGAGTTCGGCCACGACCTGGGGCCAGGTCTCGAACACAACCGTGTCTTCGGGGTAGAGATGGCGGGCCTCCAGGCTGGACAGGTGGGGTGAGAAGACGATCAGGCCGTGCGGCCCCAACCGCATCATCTCTTTGCTCAGGCGCAGTTCCCCGCGCATGCCGGGGCTTTCCAGATAATTCAGCCCGGCGCCATCGCAGGCGGCGGTGATGACGACGGCCGAGCTGTGGCTGTACATCAGCCGGTCAGGGTCGAAATTGGCCACGTTGAAGGCGTTGACCGATTGCAGCAGGTTGGTGTCTTTGGGATAGGCGTTGAAGATGACGATGTCGGCCGGCGGCGGTAGGGGCGTGGCGTAGATGCGCCGGGCGAAGGCGGCGCCGGCGCGTTGGGCCGCAACCACGTCGCCGGCGAACAGCCCGGCCAGTTGGCGGCGGGAGTTGACCACGCCGTTGATGCTGAAATCGACGCCGGCCGCGGCGGCGATCTCCTCCAGATCGAGGCGGCAGGCCACGTTCTCCGCCTTCGCGTCGCCGGCGTGTGGGCCGTCCTGCAAGGCGGCCATGTGGTTGGCGTACAGGGTCTCGATCCCGGCTGCGCCCACAGCCACTGTCTTGGCCCCGCCGCCAAAACCGGCGTAGGCCTGCGGCGTGATGCTGCCCAGGGCAAGGCGCAGATCGGCCTGTAAGTAGAAGCCGCTGATATAGATCGGCGTGCCGCGGCTCGTCTGGCCCAGGTAGTGCTGGTTCTCGTGCGGCGAGCTTTGGCGCACGATGTGGCGGGCCAGCGTCTCCTGGCCCAGCTTGGCCGCCAGATCGTGGCGCTCCATGGGAGTGTGGCTGCCCAGAGCAATCAGGAGGCTGATGTCTTGGTCGCGTAGTCCGGCGGCCGACAACTCGGCCACGATGAGCGGCAGCAGGGCAGCAGTATCCAACGGCCGGGTGATGTCCTCGACCACGATCACAGCGCTGCGCCGGCCGGCGGCCAGCTCGGCCAGCGGTGGGCTGCCGATGGCATGGCGCAGCGCGGCCTCGACCTCGGCCGGGGTGAGCGGCGGCGCGTCGGCCATGGCCGCTACCGTCACCTGCCAGCCGGCCGGGAAGTCGAGGGGTAGGGTGACGTCGCCGTGCCAGGCGCGCCAGCGGAGGTCGATCATGGTCAGGCGCCGTTCCTCGACGGCAGGTTCAAGAGTTGGCGCGCTTCATCCGGCGACGCCGCCTCGCGCCCGGCCAACCGGGCGATCTCCACCGCCTTCTCCACCAATTCGCCGTTACTCGTCGCCAGCCGCTTGGTCGTGTAATCGACGAAGAGGCTGTCCTCGAAGCCGACGCGAATGTGCCCGCCGTGGATGGCCGAGGCCATGGCTACCGGGAAAGAGAACGGGCCGATACCGATGCCCTGCCAGGTGGAGCCGGGCGGCAGGGCGTGGATACAGGCGCTGAGCACATCGTGTGAGAAAGCCATACCGCCCGCCACTCCGAACACGAACGAAAAATGCAGCGGGAAGACCAGGAAATCGTAGTGTTTGATGAAAAAATGCACGTTATGGATGTGCCCGATGTCGAAGCATTCCAGCTCCGGCTTGATCCCCTTTTCCTTCATCAACGTCCCGAACTCGATCGTGGCGGCAAAGGGATTGACATAGGTCCAGTCGTAGATGATGCTGCCGTCGCGATGATTGACGATGCAGAAGTTCATCGAGCCGGGGTTGAGCGAGGCCAGGTCGGGCGCGTGATATTGGATCGGGCGCTTGCGATCCGAGAGCGGGGCGATGGGGATGATGCCCGTGCTCAGGTTGATCAGCAGCTTCGTCTCGGCGGTGATGGCGTCCAGCACCTCTTGCATGATGGCCGGCTCGCTGGTGGGGTCGCCGGTGTCGGGCTGGCGAAAGTGGATGTGGAGGATGGCCGCGCCGGCTTCTTCGGCCCGCTTTGCTTCGCGCACATATTCTTCGGTGGTGTAGGGCGCGGCGGGGTTGGTCTGTTTGATCGGCGCGCCGCCAGTGAGGGCGCAGGTGATGATGACTTTTTCTTTCATAGGTGCATCCTTGGGTCAACGGGGAAGCAGATTGTCCGGGTCGCGCAGTTCAGGGGCAATGTCATACGGAACCCCATCCTTGATCGCCAGCCGGGGGATGAGCATTTCCCGGCCGGCCACGGTGTGGCCGGCCCGGCCGTCGGCGAAGACGAACTGGCCCTCGAACCGCTCCAGCAGGGTGATATCGGCCGGCATGCCGGCGGCCAGGCTGCCGCGGCGGTGGGTCTCGTTCAGGGCGCGGGCGGGGCTGAGGGTGGTCATGGTCACCACCTGCTCCAGGCTCAGGCCCAGGGCCAGGAACTTGGACATCAGCACGGTCAGACTGGCAAAGTGCGGCCGGTCAATGATGAGGGCTGTCACATCGGTGCTGAGCGTGGTAGGCAGGAGGCCCTGGGCCAGGCCGGCCCGCGCCGTCTCCAAACTCAGGTGCCCGGCGGCTGCGGCCACATCCAGCAGCACGCCGCGCTCCACCGCCTGCCGGAACTCTGGCAGGGTAGTGCCATCCCTACCGATGACACCGCCCGGCTTGGGGGTGTACACATGGGTCAGGATGTCGCCAGGGCGCAGCGCTGCCAGCAACCGTCGCATGAAAGCCGTGATCGCATCGTCCGGCGGCTTTCGCTCGTCCAAACCGATGCCCAGATGCACCATCAGCGGCAGCCCGGCGGCGTCGGCCAGCTCGCAGGCCGTGGCTACGACATCGAAGTCGGCGCGGCCGATCACATGGGCCACCGCCCGCAGCTTGATGCCCTTGATCACATCCCGGTTGCGGTCGATGAGCGACAGCATGGCGGCCCGGTCGATGGCCCGGTAACCGACCTCCGGCAGCACAGCCTCGCCTACCGGCGAGAGGTGCAAGAAGCAGAACACATCGCTGCCGGCCGGCGGCAAGACGAAGCGACGGAAAGCGGCAAAGGTGGCGTAGCCGGTGCTGCCGGCGTCCACCACCGTCGTCACCCCGGCCTGCACGCCGGCCCGGTCGGGGGCCACGCCCAGGTCGATGATCGTTTCGGCCACATGGGTGTGCAGGTCGATCAGGCCGGGCGTGACCAGCAGACCGCGGGCATCGATGCTCTGCCGTCCGGCGTTGGGCGGGATGGCGGCAGCCACCTCGCTGACCCGACCGCCGGTGATGGCGAGGTCGCGGGGGCCGTGGATGCCGTGGGCGGGGTCGATGAGGACGCCGCCGTGGATGACGAGATCAGGGCGCATGGGCGGGACAGCAGCGCAAGATGGCATCTTGCGCTACATCAGCAGGTGCGGTGTAACATCGGCCACGTAGGGTTTGATCGCGGCCAGGGTGCGGGCGAAGGCTGCCACGGCCTGGTCGATGACCGCCTCGGTCATGGGGGTGGAGAGGGCGAACATGCCGCGGCTGACCGAGAACACGCCCTGGTTGAGCATCTCCAGCAGCAGCAGCTTGGGCAGCTCTTTGGCCGCGATCACGCTCGTCACCCATTGGCGCGAGTTGAAGACCTGTTGGTTGGTCCAGTGGATGATCAGAACGGATCCGAAGCCTACCGCCTGGCCAACGATGCCCATCTCCTGAAAAGCCTGGTTGAAGCCGGCCTTCAGGCGTTCGCCCAGTTGGTTGATGTGGTCGACGGCGGTCTGGTCGTAGCCCTGCATGGTGGCAAGGCCAGCGGCCATGGTCAGGTTGTGGCCGTTGAAGGTGCCGGCGTGGCGGATGACCTGGAGATGGGCCGGGTCGAAGCGGGCCATGATCGCGCGCTTGCCGCCGAAGGCGCCGATGGCAAAGCCGCCGCCGATGATCTTGCCCAGGGTAGTCAGGTCGGGCGTGACCCCCTCGATGGCCTGGAACCCGCCCAGGCTGAAACGGAAGGAGATGATCTCGTCGAAGATGAGCAGCACGCCGTAGCGGTCGGCCAGGTCGCGCAGCCCCTGCAGATAGCCGGGCTTGGGCGTAATGCCGCCGCCTGCGCCCAAGATCGGCTCGACGATGATGGCGGCGATCTTGCCGGCGTGTTGGCTGAGGATGATTTCGGTTGCGTCCAGGTCGTTGTAGGGCATGACCAAGACGCCGTCGAGCACGCAGGCGGGGATGCCAGCGCCCTCGACATGCGGCTGCGGCAGGCCGTTGCTGTGCAGATCGGGCATCTGGTTGACCTCGGCAAAATCGTGGGTGCCGTGGTAGCCGCCGTCGATCTTGAGGATGACATCCTTGCCGGTGAAGGCGCGGGCGGCGCGCATGGCCATCATCGTCGCCTCGGTGCCAGAGTTGGTGAAGCGCACCAGGTCGTAGCAAGGCACTCGCTCGCACAGCAGTTCGGCTAACTCGGCCTGGATGCGCGCCGCCGAGGAGAAGACCAGACCCTCCGGCGCCTGCTGCCGGATGATCTCCACCACGGGCGGATAGGCGTGGCCGTGGATGAGGGTGGTGTAGTTGTTGACGAAATCGAGGTACTCGTTGCCGTCGAGGTCGTAGAGACGGCAGCCGGCGCCGCGCGCCATATAGGTAGGGTAGGGGAAGAAATAGGTCGAAAAACGGGTGTCGCCGCCGGGCAGAAAGCGCTTGGCTTGCTCATCGCTCATGCGCGAGCGCGGAGTGCGGTCGAGATAGCGTTGGGTGATGTGTTCGACAACGGGGTGGGCCATGAAGGAGCCTCCATGTAGGGAGTCGCATCGAACTTCTAGGCGATGCGCCGGGCGCAAGAGGTCGACCTACGAGAGGCGACCAAATGTCAACGATCTACTGGTGCAGCATAGGCTTTCCCCATCCCCCTGTGATCCATTAAACATATGATTGGATTTATGATTATGATATCGAAGCCCCCACGGCGTCGATCGCTCGAAAAGATCTCACCTCAGTGACCGGCGCAGCGCCGGCGATTGCTAGAGCAGCTTCAACTCTCGCGCCCGCGCCACCGCCTGAGTGCGGTTTTTCACCCCTAGCTTGTCATAGATATTGCGCGTGTGCGTGTTGATGGTGCCGGGCGAGATAAACAGGATCTCGCCGATCTCGCGATTGGAAAG
The DNA here is from genome assembly GCA_964460135.1 of uncultured Caldilineales bacterium. Taxonomy (GTDB): domain Bacteria; phylum Chloroflexota; class Anaerolineae; order J102; family J102; genus SSF26. The sequence goes on from CAYWPZ010000085.1 coordinate 15,414, forward strand.
CCCAACCGCCAACAAATGCAAGACTTCCAGTTCGCGAGGACTGAGCGGTTCGGCCCAAGTCGGCGAGCCGCCGTCCTCCGTTCGCGCATGGTCGCCAAACTCGGCCAGCAGCACGCTGACATAGCCTGCCAGGATGCGTCGAGAGCTGGCATGGCGCAGCACATGTGCCATCAGTGGGCCTTCATCGACGAACAGCCGGACGAAGCCCTCGGGTTCGGCCAGCGTCAGGCCGCGTTCGATTGCCATCATCGCCCGCGGAATTTCACCGGTCAAATGTCGGGTCAGGCTTTGCAGGGCCAGGACTTCGATGATACTGTGAATGCGGCCCGCTTTTTCGGCTTTGTCCAACCATCGCTCCAGCAAGGCCGCCACCTCGGCGATGCGACGGCCATTGTGTTGCTGCGCAGCCTGCGCCAGCAAAACGCGGGCCAACGAAAGGTGGGCGAATTCGTGCACAAGCGATGGCTGATCGGTCACAGCCAGGCCCGACTTTTCGGCCCAGGCGAGCGCCTCAGCCAGGCGGGCCTCGGGGTGCGCCAACCATAAACGCGCCTGCAATGCCTCGACCAGGGCGATGTCCCTGCCAACTCCGGCTCGCAGCGCCAGTTCGCGCGCCTGCTCAATAGCAGCGAGCATACCCCTGGCCTCCTTCTGAGCCAGGCGCAGACGAGCGAGTGCAGCGTGGCCGAAGATCTGATAGCGCAGGTAGCCGCCGCGTTCACATTGGTGAATGCCTTCCAACAAGTATTGTTCGGCCTGGTCGAGCAGATTCCATTCCCGCAGGATGTTTCCGTACCCCACCAGCGCCTGTCCCACAGCATAGTGGGGGCGCAGTCTGTTCTGACCCCACTCCAACACTTGTCGATAGGTGTTGGCGGCCAGATGCAAGCGTCCCTGCGAAGCCTGGAGGCGAGCCAGATCGTTGGCCATGACCATGGCCGCCAGTGTGTTGCCAATCTCCTGGCTCATGCCAATGGCCTGTGTGTATTGCCGGCTGGCGGCGATCACATTGTCCATGTCTCGATAGGCGTCGCCCAACGCCAGGTTGACGACAATGCGCGGTTCTGTGCCCTCCCGCGGTAGGATGTCAAGCGCCTGTTCGGCCATCCGCACAGCGCCCTGTTGATCGCCCTCATAAATGGCAACCAGCGCCGCGAGAGCCAGCGCCTCGCCCAAACGTCCCTGCTCTTGCGCCGTGAGCGTCTGCGCGTGCGCTTGGACTTCCTTTGGGCCAAGTCCCAATGAGCGAAAAACATTCTCGATGTGCGGACGGATGCCGCCGATGTTGGTGGTGACGAAATGCGCCCACGCATAGGTCAGGGAAAGACGGGGGTGCGCCTGCACCACCTCGGACGGCAGGGTGTCCAGCCAGGCCAGCAGGGTTGCCACCTCGCCCCGCATGGCCAGCGTTGGGCCTTCACGTTCGATCAGTTTGATCACAAGATCGTTGTCTTTGGCTGCCAACGCATGACCAACAGCTTCATAGGTGCGGGCGTTGGCCGCGTACCACTCGCTGGCCCGCAAATGCAACCCTGGCGCTCTTTCTGGCGACAGCGCCTGCAAGCGATGGCGCAATTGGTCGGAGAACAGATGATGATAGCGAAACCAATGACGCTCGTCATCAAGGGGAACGACGAACAAGTTGTCGCGCTCCAGC
>CAYWPZ010000086.1:0-17063 GCA_964460135.1 uncultured Caldilineales bacterium
CCCTACACGCTGGCCGTGGCCATGCTGGCCGGGTTTGGCCTCGACCGGCTGCAACTGGCGCTGGAGGGCGGGCACGAAGACCGGGTGGGCGGGCTGCGCAAGCTGGTGCGCCTCACCTACCCCGATTCGGCCCGGCTGGCCGGCCGGCTGCTGGTCGCGGGCGGGGCCTTGATCCTGGCCCTGCTCTTGCTCAGCCGCTATCTGCCCGAACCGTTCATCGCCCTCGGCGGGCGCTTTGTCGCCGGCTCGGACCTGGCCGTGGCCGCCTTCGCCGACGGCCGCCAGTTCTGGAGCTACCAGGCCGTGCGCCTGCTGCAACTGGGGTTCATGACCCTGGGTTCGGGCATGGTGCTGTTGCTGGCCCTGTCGCCGGTGGGCCAGCGCTCGCTGGTGGGGCCAGTCGATCCTGAAGCCGAACGCCGGGCGCAGGCCGACCGCAACTTCACCTGGTCGGTGGGGCTGCGTCTGTGGCAGGCGGCGGCGCTGGGGCTGGTCTTCCTCGATCTATGGCTGGTCGGCGTCGTCTTCAACCCCCGCGCCGAGCCGGGCTGGCTGGAATTCCACCCCCAAGCTGTCAACTGGCTGATCGATCACAAGACTCCTGACCAGCCCTGGCGCTTCACCACCCTCCAACATCCCGACGAACAGAAGACCTACAACGCCAACCTGGGCATGATCGACGGCCTGGATGACGTGCGCGGCTATGATTCGATCATCCCCCGCCAATATGCCGAATACATGGCGCAGATGCAGACCCAGGGCGACCTGCTCTACAACCGCATCGGCCCCGTCTATGTCCCCAACTTTGCCATGTTGGACAACCCACTCTTCGACCGGCTGGGCGTTCGCTATGTGGTGACGACGCAGGAGGTTGCCAACGACGGCTACGCCCTGGTTTACGATGGCGAAGTGCGGGTATTCGAGAACGTGGGCGCCCTCCCGCGGGTCCTCTTGGTCCGGGGGGGGGTGGTCGCCCCGCCCGAGCGGGTCTGGTAGACGTGCGGCGCCGCCGACCCCCGCCAGACGGTGGTGCTGGATGCCGGCGCCGTCGCCCCCCCTGCTGCCGTCTTCGGCCAGAAGCGCGCGGCCAAGGTTCGGCTCAACGGCCTCAACGATGTCGAGGTCGAAATCGACGCCGATGCGCCCGGCTGGGTGCTGCTCAACGACGCCTACTTCCCCGGCTGGCGGGCCTATGTGCGCCCGCTGGCGGCGGTGGATACGGGCGCCGGGGTGGGTGAAGAAGAGACAACCATCTACCGGGCCAACGGCAACTTCCGCGCCGTCTACCTGGACGAGCCGGGCTGGCACGCGGTGCGTTTCCATTACACGCCGCTGTCGTTCAAGCTCGGCCTCTACACCAGCTTCCTTTCGGCGGTGTTCTTGTTCTTGCTGGTGGGCTGGTGGGGCTGGGGCCGCTGGTATCGCGAGCGGCAGGGCCAGGGCGCGGCCGTGCGGCGGGTGGCAGTAAACTCGCTGGTGCCGATGTTCATGTCCTTGCTCAACAAGTTCATCGACTACGCCTTTGCCCTGCTCTACCTCCGCATCCTCAACCCGGCCGGGGTGGGAGCCTACACCTTCGCCGTCCAGCTTTACACCATCTTCGAGATCGTCGTCCGCTTCGGGCTGGGGACTCTCCTGACGCGTGAGGTCTCCAAACGTCAGGAAAACGACGATGGCAACCGTTTTCTGGCCAATGCCGTCGGCGTCCGCATCTGGCTGTGGGCGGCGGCGCTGCCGGTGATGGCTGCTGTGACCTGGCTCTACTGGCGTGCAGGCTTCATCGACACGGCCACCGTCTCGGCCATCGCCATCTTTGCCCTGGCCCTGTTCTTCGCCCTGCTCTCCGACGCCTTTTCCTCGCTTTTCTATGCCTTCGAGCGCATGGAGTATCCGGCCGGGGTGGCTTCATTCACGGCCATCGCCCGCGTGGCGTTGGGCGCCCTGGCGTTGATCATCGGCTGGGGCTTCGTCGGGCTGGCGGTGGTCAGCCTGCTGATCAACATCGTCCAATCGATCTGGTTGGGGGCCTTGCTCAGGCGGCGGGTATTGCCGCGCCAGGGCAGGCCGGGCGCCGACTGGGGACTGCGCCGATGGATGCTGCGTGAAAGCTATCCGCTGATGCTGAACAACCTGCTGGCCACGGCCTTCTGGCGCATCGACATCCTCATCCTCACCCCGATCGTTGGCGCTTTTGGCGTGGGACTGTACTCGGCCGCCTACAAATACATCGATGGCCTCAACGTCATCCCCAGCTATTTCACCCTGGCCGTGTTCCCGGTCATGGCCCGCTTTGCCGGCGATGACCCGCTGCGCCTGGTTCGCACGCACAAGCTGGCGTTGCGTCTGCTGACGATGATCGCCATCCCTGTCGCCGTCTTTGTCTTCTTCACCGCCGAACCTCTCATCCTCATCCTCGGTGGTCAGGACTACATCCCCGGCGCCGTCGTCGCCCTGCGCATCCTGGTGCTCAGCATCCCCATCGGCTTCATGAACTCGGTCACGCACTATGTCCTCATCGCCGTCGATCAGCAGCGGGTGCTGACCCGGATTTTCGTGCTGGGTGTGGTCTTCAATGTCGCCGCCAACTTGGCTCTGGCGCCCAGATGGGGCGTGTCGGGGGCGGCTCTCGTGACCATTCTCTCCGAATTCGTCCTTTTCTTCCCCTTCTATTTTGTTCTGCGCCGGACGATGGCGCCGTTGCCCTGGTTCGACCTGTTGTGGCGGCAGACGGCGGCGGGGCTGGCAATGGCGGCCGCCTTCGCCCTGGTGGGACCGTTCAGCCTCCTGCTCGCCATCCCACTGGCGACCGGCGTCTACGCCCTGGCCCTGGTTGTCGCCGGCGCCCATCGCGCCGAGGACATGGCCGCCATCTGGCAGGCGCTGCCTCGGCGAAGGTTGCAGAAATTGGGCGGATAGCAGTGTTGGTGATGGGGTGGTTTCTTCATCGGGTCAGAAGACGGCTATAATGACATCACCAAGTTAGTCACCAACAGCGAGGAGGTTGACGATGAGTCAAGGAGCCGAAGCCATTTACGAACATGGCGTCTTACGTCTATTACGGCCAATCTACCTGCCAGAACAAGCACGGGTGCAGGTCGAAGTGCGTTCCGCCGAAGATAGCGGCGCCCATTTGATCCATCGTATCGAAGAAGTTTTGCTCGCGCTGGGCCTTATCAAGCCACTGGACAAGTCTACTTATTTGGCGGGGCTGTCAGAGCAACGTCTGGCCGAAGTTGCCGCTGTCTATGGCGATGGCGGCCCACTTTCTGATCTGATCATTGCCGAGCGCGACGGTCGATGAACCTTGACTTCTATTATAAGGTCGCGGATGCAGGGGACCTGACGATGGATAATCCCAACCTTCACCCGTAGCGTCACCGATGGATCAACCAGAAAAACACCGCATCCTCCTGATCGAAGACGAAGCCGATCTGCGGCGGACGCTCAAACTCAACCTCAAAGACCAGGGCTACAAGGTCATCACTGCCGCCGATGGCCGCGACGGCCTGGACAAGGTCCGCGGCAAAGCGCCCGATCTGATCATCCTCGACCTGATGTTGCCGGGGCTGGACGGGCTTTCGCTCATGCGGGCGCTGCGCCAGGATTCGGACGTGCCGGTGCTGATGCTCACCGCCCGCACCTCCGAGATCGACAAGATCGTGGGTCTGGAAAGCGGCGCCGACGACTATCTGACCAAGCCCTTTAGCCTGGGCGAATTGCTGGCCCGCATCCGGGCGCTGCTGCGGCGCTCGGAGCGCAGGGGGACGCGCGACACGCTGGCTTCGGGCGGGATCAGGCTCGATCTGGTCAGCCTGCGGGCGACGCTGGCCGGGCAAGACCTGCGCCTCAGCCCCAAGGAATTCAGCCTGCTGGCCGAGTTGATGCGCCATGAGCGGGCGGTGCTCAGCCGCGACCTCCTCCTCACCCGCGTCTGGGGCTATGAATATGCCGGCGACACTCGCACCGTCGACGTCCACATCCGCTGGCTGCGAGAGAAGATCGAGAGCGACCCCTCCAACCCGCGCCTGCTCCAGACCGTGCGCGGCATCGGCTACCGCTTCGATGGCGGCGCCGAGGCGCCTGACCCTGTCGCCAGCGACGACCCCGCGGACGACGAGGAATGACGACGCTGGCCTGGGGGCTGGCGCTGCTGATAGCCCTGGCCGCCATCTACTTGGGGCTGCGGTGGCGGCGGGCCGAGGCGGAAGCGCGCTCGGCGCTCGCTGGTCTGCGCCAGGCGCGCGAGCTGGCCGCGGCGCTGGCGGCTGAGGGTGAACGCCGCGCCGCTTTTCTGCAGGCGCTCGACCAGGCCGAACTCCCCGCCCTCTTTCTGATCGACCAGACCCGCGTCGTGCTTTGGCTGAACGACGCCGGCCGGGGTCTGTGCATCGGCCAGATCACACTGCCCATCCCCCTCAGCAAGGCCCTGCGCAGCTACGAGATCCTCGATCTGGTCGACCGCGCCCTGGCGAGCGCCGACCAGATCGACCGCGAATATATGGCCGATGGCCGCGTCTTCCATGCCGACGCCCGCCAGGTGGTCGAGCAACCCGCCATCGTCGCCGTCCTGGTGCGCGATGTCACCGAGGCGCAGCGCCTGGGCCGGGCGCAGCGCGAATTCGTTGCCAACATTTCGCACGACCTCCGCACCCCCATCGCCGCCATCCAGCTCATGGTCGAAACCCTGATCGCCGGCGCCGCCGACAACCCCAAGCGCCGCAGCCAACTCCTGACCGGCATCAGCGAACAGACGGCCACCCTCCAGCAATTGGCGCAGGAAGTGCTCGATCTCAGCCTGATCGAGTCCGGACGCATGCCGCTGCGGCTAATCGAGATCGGTGTGGCCGAGGTGATCGAACCGATCCTGCTGCGGATGCAGCCACAGGCCGAACTGAAAAGCCTGAGCCTTTCGGCCGGCTATGACCCCGCCCTGCGCCTGCTGGCCGACCCCGACAACACCCGCCGTGTGCTGCAAAACCTGCTCCACAACGCCATCAAGTTCACGCCCCCCGGCGGGAGAATCGAGCTGGGGGCGGCGGCGCAAGCTGAGGACGTGCTGTTCTGGGTGCGCGACACCGGCATCGGCATCGCCCCCGACCAGTTGGAGCGGGTGTTCGAGCGTTTTCACAAACTCGACCGCACCCGCGGCGAGGAGGGCGCCGGCCTGGGCCTGGCCATCGCCCGCCACATCGTGCGCGGTCACGGCGGTCGCATCTGGGCCGAAAGCGAGCCGGGTGAAGGCGCTACCTTCTTTTTCACGCTTCCCAGGGCCTGACTTTCCATGACCGCGCCGGCTGCTCACCTGCCCAAAACGCCCTGGCTCCAGCGCGATGCCATGGTTGCCGCCCTGGTCTTCCTGGCTTCATTCCTGCTCTACCTCCCCACCATCTCGCCTTCGCTGGTGGTGGACGATGGCGGTGAGTTGCAGATGCTCTCGCATGTCTTGGGTGTGGCCCATCCCACCGGCTACCCGCTGATGCTGCTATGCGGGTGGGTCTTTTCGCACCTGCCGTTGGGCGGCGATGTGGCCTGGCGGGTGACGTTGTTCAGCACGGTCGCCAGCGCCGGGGCGATTGCGGCTCTGTATCTGTTGGCCAGGCAGCTGGGCGCTGCCAAGACGCCTGCCGCCATCGCCGCCCTCGTGCTTGCGGCTGCGCCCCGGCTGTGGATGCACGCTCAGGCGGCCGAGGTTTATGGCCTGGCCAATCTGCTGATGGTGCTGGGCATCTGGTTGTTGCTGCGCTGGGGCGCGGGTCAGGCGCCGCTGTGGTGGGCCACACTGGCCTTCGGCCTCGGCCTGACCCACCACATCAGCCTGCGATTGGTCGGCCCCCCGGCCCTGCTCTACCTGCTGCTGGTCGATGCCCGGCTCATCCTGCACCCCCGCCGCTGGCTGCCCGCCCTGGCCGCCTTCCTCGCGCCGCTGCTGCTCTACAGCCTGATCCCGCTGCGCGCCGTCTTTTTCGAGTCCTGGCCGCAACTCCAGGGCAGCATCCTGGGCCTGCACAAAGCCCTGGCCGCCGGTTACGTCTCGCCCCACTACTACGGCGGTTTCTGGAACCTGGCTCTGGCGCTCGATTACGGCCAACAGTTCCTGGACGCCAAGGATTTCCTGGGTCTGAGCGTGCTCGATGATTATCTGCACTTCACCCTCCAGCAGGCGCCGTGGCCGGCCGTTCTCCTGGCCGTGCTGGGCGTGTTCGTGCTCTGGCGCCGCCAGGCCAGGGCCAGCCTCTTCTTGCTGACCACCTACCTTCTTTCGCTCTGGGCGGCGCTGCGCTTCCTGGCCCAGGTGGGCGAGGACGGCGACAACTTCATCCCCGTCTATCTGTTGATGGCGGCGTGGTTGGCGGTGGGGGCGGATGCAGCGCTGCGGTGGGGCGAGCGTTTGTGGCCGCCGTGGGGACGCCGCCTGCTGGTGGTTGCGCTCTGGCTATTGCCCCTCTACCAGGCCGTGACCCAATTCCCGGCCGCGCTGGAACGGCGACAGATCGACGTGCGCCCGCAGGCCGAGGCCATCCTGGCGACGGATTTGCCGCCCGGCGCCGCCATCCTGGGCGAATGGCGCGACATCACCGCCCTGCGCTATTTGCAGCGGGTCGAGGGGGTGCGGCCCGACCTTTGGGTCATCCATGCCGGTTCGGAGGGCATCCGCCTGCTGCAGCCGCGAGCCGAGCAGGAAGGCGTCCCGCTCTATCTTCTGCGCTCCACCCCGGCCGGATTGCGGCTGTTGCCCTTGCCCGCTGCCAGCGAAACGACCATCTCTCACGCCGACGAGCGCCGCCTGAACGAAACTGTGCGCTGGTTGGGCTTTGACCTGCCGTCCTCGTCCGCCCAGCCCGGCCAGACCCTGCCGCTGACCTTCTACTGGGCCGCCGACGCCGCCCCAGCCGCCGACTGGACGACCTTCATCCACCTGCTGGATGCCAGCGGCGCGAAGGTGGCGCAGGTCGATCGCACGCCCGTCGGCGTCTTCTACCCCCCCACCTCCTGGCGGCCCGGCCAGATCCTTGCCGATCAGTACGAACTGACCCTCCCCCCCTCCCTGCCGCCCGGCAGCTACCGCCTCATCTTCGGCGCCTATCGCGGCGATCAGCGTTTCCGGTGGGCCGATGGCCGGAGCGAGCAGGACCTGGGCGAGATCGCGATTGCGGGTTGATCCGCAAAGGACGCGAATGAAGGCGAAGCAGAACAAGACTTCGCGCCCCTGCGCGCTCTTCGCCGATCAATTCCTGCTCGCGCCCCGGATCACATCGGTCACATACTCGATCTCGGCCAGGGTGAGCGAGGAGGCCGAGGGCAGGTAGAAGCCGTTCTTGCATAACTTTTCGGCAACCGGATAACGCTGACCCTTGAATTGCTGCCAGTAGACGGGCTGGCAGTGCATGGGGATGAAAAAGGTGCGGGTTTCGACGCCATTTTCGGCCAGAACGGCTCGCAGTTGGTCGCGATTGAGGCCATAAGCAGCCTCATCCACCAGGATGCCGTACATCCAGAACACATTCTTGGCCCAGCCGGCTTGGGGCGGGGTGGTGATGCCGGGGATGCCGGCCAGTCGCTCGGAGTAGAGGGCGGCGTTGCGGCGGCGCGCGGCCACGAAATCATCCAACTGCTCGACCTGCGCCAGCCCGACCGCCGCCTGCAAGTTGGTCATGCGGTAGTTGAAGCCGACGAATTTGTGCCAGAAATGGCGCTCGTGGCTGAAGGCATGGTCGCGCAGGTTCCAGGCCAGCCGGGCCAGCTTTTCGTCGTTGGTGGTGATCATGCCGCCTTCGCCGGTGGTGATGATCTTGTTGCCGTAGAAACTGAACACGCCCGCCCGCCCCAGCCCGCCCGTGCGCCGGCCCTTGTATTCGGCCCCGTGCGATTCCGCTGCGTCCTCGATCACAGAGACGCCATATCGTGCGGCCCAATCGAGCAGCGGGTCCATATCGACCGGGTGGCCGTAGGTGTGGACGGGGAGGATGGCCTTCGTGCGCGGGGTGATCTTGGCCGCGACCTGCTCGACATCGAGTTGCCAATAGTCCGGCTCGCTGTCCACCAGCACCGGCCTGGCCCCGCAGTAGCTGATAGCGTTGATGGTGGCGATCATGGTGAAGGCCGGGAGAATGACCTCGTCGTCCGGCTCCAGGCCGAGGGTGGCCAGGGCCAAGTGCAGGGCGACGGTGCCGTTGTTGCACGATATCCCGTATTTGGCGCCGCAGAATTCGGCGAAACGGTGCTCGAATTCGGGGATGAAGCTGCCGGCGGACGAGATCCAGTTGCTCTCGATGGCGCGCTGGACGTATTTCAGTTCGTTGCCGCCCAGGGTCGGTTCGCAGACGGGGATGATGTTGCGGCGGGTGGGCTGGTCGAAGGCGGGGATGGCGCGGTAGCGCAGTTTGACTTCGGGGTCGGCGATGGGAATGATCTGGGCCAGTTCGCCCATTTCTTCCAGGCTGAGTTCGGCGGGTTGGAGCATTGGGATTGGTTATTGGAGATTGGAGATGAGTCAGCAGCCGGGCTATTGCTATCTCGTAGTGACTTCAGTTTGGTCGTTGATTGGTTGAAACATGAAGCGTGAGGCGTAAGGTCGTAGTAACGACTTCAGTCGTAATCCTCAGTCGTTATCAGCTGAAACACATGCGACTTTCCACCTCAACTCACCTTCTTCGTGTTTCCTTCGTTTCCTTCGTGTCTTTGTGTTCAAGACCGTTCAAAACCGCGCGCGCACTTGCGCAGGCGAGGCGGGCGCATGCTGCTCCCAGGCCAGGCGGATGATGGCGCTGAAATAGGGGTAGCCCTTGAGCAGATAGTCCCAGAGATTGGCGCCGGTCTTGCTATCGCCCTCGGTGCGGGGCACGCACACATAGGCCACTTCTTGCAGGCGATAGCCCTGATGGGCGGCCCGGCCCAGCAAGTCGATGCAATACTCGCCATAGTTGCCGCGCAGCCGCAGCCGGGTCAGCACCTCGGCCCGGGCGGCGATGAAGCCGCTGGTGTAGTCCCGCACCCGCCGTCCCAGCAGTAGCATGGCGAGGCGATTGATGATCCAGCTCAGCGTGCGGGCCATGACCCCGTGCGCCACGTCGGCCCCGCCCGGCGCCCAGCGCGAGCCGACGGCGATGTCGGCCCCGCCCTTGCGGATGGCATCGACCAATCGCGGTACGTCTTCCGGCGGCATCGAGAGGTCGCAGTCCATCCAGGTGACGATGCCGGCGCCGTAGGTGTGGATGGCCTCGTCGATCCCGCGCTGGATGGCAGAGGTCAGACCGGATTCGCCGATGCGGCGGATGACGGCCACCCGCGTCACCCCGCCGCCGTTCTGTCCCCTGGCCGCTTCCTGCGCCGCTTCCTGCGCCGCTTCCTGCGCCGCTTCCTGCGCCGCTTCCTGCGCCGCCTGCCAGGTGCCGTCGGGCGAATCGTCGTCCACCACCAGCACCATGGTATCGGCCGGGCTGGCCTGCAACAGCCGGGTGATGAGCGGGCCAATGTTGGCGCGTTCGTTGTAGGTGGGAAGGACGGTGCAGACGAGCATGACAGGAGCGGGAGGCAGCGGAGCGGGCGCAAGCATCTGCGCCGGGGCAAAGGCTAAGGATAACCGAGGCGGGGGTGGAGGTCAAAGCCCGAATTGTCCCAAATTCCGATGGTGTGGTAACACAAATTCATGAGAATTCTGGTGATAGTCTGGATGCGATTCGTGGAGAGCGCAGGATTGGCCGAATATGACGCGCGTCATATCCGGCGGCGAAGCCATCCGCTAGAATATGCAAGAATCTCTATATAGATGATTTGCCATGAACCCCTATCGCGAACAAGCCCACCTCCTCAAGCTGATGGCCCATCCCATGCGGCTGCAGATCCTCGACCTGCTGCGGCGGGAAAGCGAATGCGTCTGCCATCTGTCCGCCGTTTTGGGCAAGCCGCAGCCCTATGTCTCGCAACAACTGGCCGTCCTGCGCCATGCCGGGCTGATTAGCGACGACAAAGAGGGCAACAATGTCTTCTACCGGGTGACGGACGAACGCATCAGCCGCCAACTCGACGCCGCCTTTGGGCCGGCGCGGGCGGCGGCTGACATCGACCTGGCTGTGAAAGCCGCCGCCCCCGGCTGCAACTGCCCGAAATGCCAGCCCACCCTGTGAGGAACCAAGAGCATGAACGATTTTCTGCAGACAACCGTTGGCAAGTTCATCTTTCGGGTCAAACCCGATTGCTCGAATACCGACGCCGGTCTGTGGCTGCAGCCGGTGGGCGACGCCGGCCCACTCCGCATCGGCTTGACCGACTTCATGCAGCAATCCAGCGGCGACATCGCCTTTGTGGAGCTGCCAAAGGGAAGGGAGGGTCGAGGCCGGGGGCGAGCTGGCAACCATCGCGACGGTCAAGGTCGATCTCGGCCTGGTCTCACCCGGCGCCGGGCGGATCACAGCCATGAACGAAGGCCTAGCCGAGGCGCCCGAACGGATCAACGCGAAATCGTCATCGAGCCGAAAATCACGATACTCAATTAGGAGATTCCCCATGTTAGCAATCAAAGTTCTCGGACCCGGCTGCTCCAATTGCCACAAGGTAGAAGCCAACGCCAAAGAGGCCGTCCATCAACTTGGTGTGGAGGCCCAGATCGAAAAGGTGACAGACTATGGCGAATTCGCCCGCTACGGTCTGTTGTACACGCCCGGCCTGGTGATCAACGAGAAGCTGGTCGCCGGCGGCCGCATCCCCAGCGTGGCCGAAGTCACGACCTGGGTGGCTAACGCCGTCGCCGCTTCCTGATCTGCTTCGAAATCCCCACCACCTCAACGGGCGCGGGGATTTCTTGGTACCAACAACATGCAAAATCATGCATATTGCCACCGTTCCCAGCTTATGATCCAGCCAGACTACAAGATGTTGGTGATCCTGGCGCACCCTGACGACGAGAGTTTTCCGATGGGCGGAACGACTGGTCTGCCATGAGTACTTCACCCTGGCAAGACCGACGGGTAATGATCGGGGTGGCGCTGCTCATGGGCGGCGGGCCTGTATCCGTCTATGCCGCTCACGCCTTGGATGCCATTGACCAATTCCTCCCCGCTGCGGCCTAGGCGACCGAACCCGCGAGGCTTCTGACATGCTTTACTTCATTCTCAGCCTGCTCTTGTTTGCCCTCTCCTTTCTGGCAGGCATGATGGGACTGGGGGTGGCCTTCATCGCCACCCCGGTTCTGGGTCTGTTCGGCTACGACCTCAAGCATGTGATCATGCCCTGGTCGCTGTGGCTCAATGGGCTCACGGCCATTTCCGGCGCAATTTACTTCGCCCGCGCCAAAATGGTGGACTGGCGCACAGCCATCCCCTTGCTGATCATCACCACGATCATGGCGCCCCTGGGTGTTTGGCTCCTGCAGTTCGCCAGCACCGACCTGGTGTGGTGGCTGTACGTTGGCGTCTTGTTCTTCCTGGCCTTCCGCATGGCCTTTCCCCCCGCCATGAACGACGCCGTGGCGCCGGTCATCACCGACCGCACCCGCGCCACGGGGGGCTTCATCAGCGCCGCCATCGGCGTCTTCGCCGGCTTCCTCGGCGTAGGGCCGGGTTTTCTGATGATGCCCAGCCTGGTGATGCTGGGCTACACCGCCCGCCTGGCAGCCGCCACCAACTCCGTCATCGTCACTGCCCCTTCTTTCTCGGCCTTTCTCACCCACCTCCCCACCGCCCAATTCGACTGGCTGATGCTGGGGCTGACATCGGTGACGGCCGTGGTAGGCGCCTGGCTGGGCGCCCGTTTCATGGCCAGGCGCGTCAAATCGCTGACGCTCAGCCGCATCTTCGCCGCCTTCCTCGTGCTGCTTGCCGTGCAGCGTGTGCTAATCCTGCTCGGCGTCATGTGAACGTAACCGCTGTCTTCCGCATGATTCGGTAGGAGCGCCTCATGCTCATCGACACCTATGACCTCGACGTATTCACGCCACCGTGCGACCCCGGCGCCGTCCGCTATGGCGCCGTCGCCCATCTGCACACAGATGTCAGCGAAGCGCTGCCCTATCTGAACGCCACCTTGCGCGGGGCAGTCTACAATCAAGCGGCGCCGGCGCTTAGCTGGCGAAAAGCCGGTCACTATGTGGTGTTTCACGCCGATCGCATCGCCGTCAGCAACGTCGAGGATCGGGATAGCGCCATCCATGAGATGGAGACGCTGGTGAAACTGCTCAACCACACCTGGGATAAGCGCGACCAAATCACGCCCGACACGACGGCGCATGAGCGGCCCACGGCGATGTCACTGTACAAGCTGCTGCCCAATACCAACTGCAAACTTTGCGGCGATGCCACCTGCTGGAACTTCGCCCTGAAGCTGGCGGCGGCGCAGGTCAAGCTGGACGCCTGCCCGCCCTTGCAGGAACCGGCCTATGCCGCCCAACTGGCGGCGCTGCAGGCGCTGGTCATTCCGGCGCCTGCCATCATTTAGGAGTCCTTCTTCATGTCCACATCCGTCAAACAATTCTACGTGCGCACCGCCGCCCGCAATCCCGAACTCGCCGCCTGGATCGCCGTGCTCCTGGCGGCCACCTTCTGGTGGGCCGCCTACCGTAGCCTGCCCGCCTTCGCCGCCTGGCTGACCTTCGATGTGCTGGATCTGGAACATGGCACGCAGTTGGGCGATTCGGTGGCCTTCTTCGTCTACGATGTCCCCAAGATTCTGCTCCTGCTCACCGGCGTCATCTTCCTGGTGACGACCCTGCGCTCCTTCTTTAGCCCGGAACAAACCCGCCGGCTGTTGGGCGGCAAGCGCCAGGGTGTGGGCAACGGCCTGGCCGCTGGTCTCGGCGTGATCACGCCCTTCTGCTCCTGCTCGGCCGTGCCTCTCTTCATCGGCTTTGTCGAGGCGGGCGTGCCTTTGGGCGTCACCTTCTCCTTTCTCATTGCCGCGCCCATGGTCAACGAGGTTGCAGTGATCATGCTCTTTGGTCTCTTTGGCTGGCAGGTGGCGGCTCTCTACATGGTCACAGGGCTGCTGATTGCCATCCTCGCCGGCATCGTCATGGGCAAGCTGCACATGGAGCGCTACGTGGAGGATTTCGTCTGGCAGATCAAGATGGGCGACGCCGGTCTGGAGCCAGAGCGGCTGACCTGGTCGATCCGTTTCGCCCGCGCCTGGGACAACACCAAACAGATCGTGGGCAAGGTGTGGCCCTATGTGGTGGTTGGCATCGCCATCGGCGCCCTCATCCACGGCTATGTGCCCGAGAACGCCCTCGCCGGTATCCTGGGCAAGGACGCCTGGTGGTCGGTGCCAGCGGCCGTGGCCCTGGGTGTGCCCCTCTATTCCAACGCCGCCGGCATCATCCCCATCGTCAGCGCCCTGATGGACAAGGGCGCGGCCATGGGGACGGTGCTGGCTTTCATGATGAGCGTCGTCGCCCTCAGCCTGCCGGAGATGATCATCCTGCGCCGTGTGCTCAAGCCGCAGTTGATCGCCGCTTTCATCGCCGTCGTCGCCTCCGGCATCATCCTGGTCGGCTATCTATTCAACTTCATCGTATGAGCGCACCTCGCGGGATTCGCATCGTCGGCTACGGCTGCAGGCGCTGCGCCGAACTGCACCAGCGGCCACGAGGATCGTACAGTCACTGGGCCTAAAGACCGTAGTGGCGCGCAACGACGATATGCTTTCGCCGATGCGTTACGGGCTTCTCAGCTTGCCGGGCCTGATCATCGATGGGAAGGTCATCAGCGGTGGCCGCGTTCCCAGCGGCGCCGAGATGATGGCCTGGCTTATCCAGGATACAGGTGCGCCCAGCAGGACAGAATCGAGCCACGCTGACGCTTTGTAGGTCGGGCCAAGAGTGGTACAATGGAGGCCAGTTGGGGATGAGGCTCCCCCCGGAGGAATTCCCTTCAACCCGTCGCCAGACTGATAGCCTCTACCAGCAACCTTGTTGCCAGGTAGAGGCTTTTCGTTTGGCGTTTCTCCACAAGGAGACTTGTCGCATTGAGATTCCTCATCATCGGCTTTGGCGGTTTCCTGGGCGCCAATCTGCGCTTCCTGGTACAAACCTGGGCAGCAGAACGCTTCAGCAGCACCTTTCCCCTCGGCACCCTGGTCGCCAACCTCACCGGCAGCTTCATCCTGGCCTTCTTCCTCACACTTATTACGCAGCGTGCATTGGCGTCGCCTGACTGGCGATTGTTCGTGGCTGTCGGTCTGCTCGGCGGTTACACAACGTTTTCTTCGTTCACTTACGAGACCCTGAGCCTGGCGCAGGAAGGCCGCTGGCTGCCAGGCGGTATCAATCTTGTCGGCAATGTCGTCGTGGGCCTTGTTGCTGCTTATGCTGGCATCGTTCTGGCGCGGGCTTTGTGAGGTTAAGGCATGGAGATCCTGGGCACAGCCACACAAGTGACTATCTACATCGGCGAGAGCGACCGTTGGGGTCAAAAACCCCTCTACATGGCGATTCTGGAGTTGCTGAAGAAGGAGGATTGCGCCGGCGCAACGGTGACGCGCGGCGTCGCCGGTTTCGGCGCTCATAGCCGCATCCGTTCCGCCAGCATCGTCGCCCTCTCCACCGATCTGCCGCTGCGGATCGAGTGGGTGGATGATCCCGCCCGCGTCGATCGCATCCTCCCCCGGCTGATTGAGATGACGCCGGAAGGGTTGATCACGCGGCAGGATGTGGAGGTCGTGAGCTACAGCCACCGCCAGTTGCGCGAACTGCCCGCAGCCGCGCCTGTGCGTGATGTCATGAGCCGGGAAGTGCAATTCGTCCGCCCCGAGACGCCCCTGGCCGAGGCCGTCGATCTGCTCATCAACGAAGTCTTTCGCGCTTTGCCCGTAGTGGACGCCGAAAAGCGGGTCGTGGGTATACTCACCGATGGCGACCTGCTGGCCCGCCTCGACCTGCCCAATGTCGGCGTGCAGCGGGCGCTGACCGAGGCGGAAATGGGAAGCCAGTTCGCAGCCTTGCGCAGGGCCGGGTTGACGGTTGGCGAGATGATGAACCCAGGCGTCGTCACCGTCGCCCAGGACGCGCCTGTCGCCGATGCGGTGCGGCTGATGACCGAGCGAGAGATCAAACGACTGCCGGTAGTGGATGTCGAGAACCGGTTGGTGGGCATGGTCAGCCGGGTGGATGTCTTGCGGGCGCTGGCGCAACCCATGGCGCGTGAGCTGCCGCGCCGCAGGCCGCGTCCCGGCCAGCAGGTGCAAGTGGGCGACGTCATGATGAGTGAAGTCCCCTGGGTGCATGCCGAAGACCCGCTCAACAAGGTTGTGGACCTGCTGATCGCCACGTCCCAACGACGGGTGGTGGTGGTGGACGCGGAGCAGCGCGTGATCGGCATCATCACCGACGGCGATCTGCTGAAACGGGCGGGAGAATCGGCGCGCGCGGGCGTTCTGCAAGCGCTGGCGGCGCGCATGGCGGGCGATCGCAGCGACAGAGTCGCCCTGGCCAGGCGCACTGCCGCCGAAGTGATGACGCGCGATCCCATCGCCGTCGGGCCAGAAACGCCCCTGCTTGAAGCCCTGCAGCTCCTGCTGGCGCACAAAATCAAGCGGTTGCCGGTTGTGGATGGCGCCGGCAAGTTGGTTGGGCTGGTTGGGCGCGGGGGCATCCTGGAGGCGCTGGCCAGAGAGATGTGAGACGGCGCTCGGCGCTTCTGGGTGCTGTTCAACGCTGGTGGCAGCCCGTCCTGTGATCTACCGCCCGGCCATTTGTCGGCAGAAGCGGCCATTCTTCCACACCTCGGATTGTAGCACACCTTTACTTTCTCTCGTTGATCACTACCAATGCCTCTCGCCGCAGCGTCAACCGCACCTCATCGCCTGGCTGCAAGCCCAGCGAGGCGTAGGCAAAGTCGGCGTAGCGCAGCTCGATCTCGTGACCGTTGGACAGGCGGACGTGCAGGACGTGGCCGCCGGGGTGCAGTTGGCTGGCGACGACGCGGCCGGCGCTCTGGTTCTCGCGCACGGCCTCGACCACCGGCCGGTCGGGGTAGAGGATTTTGACATCTTCGGGCCGGATGTAGGCGGTGACGACGGCGCCTGGGGCCAGCGATTGCGGCGGGGCCAGGAGGGGCAGGCCGTCCCAATCCAGCGCCAGACCATCGGCATAGGCAGCCGTGACCGTGGCCCGAAAGAGGTTGGCAATGCCCATGATCTCGGCCACGCGCGGGTTGGCCGGGCGGCGGAAGACATCGGCGATGGGGCCGACCTGCTCGAGCTGGCCGTCGTGCATCACCGCCAGCCGCTGCCCCACGGCGAAGGCGTCCTCCAGCCGGTGGGTGACGTAGATGACTGGCAGCCCCATCTCGCGCTGGAGCATGACCAGGTCGCGCTGCAAGTGCTGGCGCACGGCCACATCCAGGGCCGAGAAAGGTTCGTCGAGCAGGAGGATGGCCGGGTCCGAGGCGAGGGCGCGGGCAATGGCCACGCGCTGCTGTTGGCCACCGGAGAGTTCGTGGGGGTAGCGGGCAGCCAGGGGCGTCAGGTGCATCCGCGCCAACAGCTCGGCCAGGCGCTTTTCTCTGTTTGGCCCGCGCAGGGGGAAGCCGATGTTTTCGGCAGCGCTGAGATGGGGGAAGAGGGCGTAGTGCTGGAAGACATAGCCCACGCGCCGGCGCCGGGCCGGGACATCGATGGCTTTCGAGCGGTCATGGCGCTGGAAAACTATCTGCCCGGCCAGGGTGATGTGGCCGCGTTCGGGTGCAACCAACCCGGCCAGTGTGTCCAACGTCGTCGTCTTGCCGGAGCCGGAGGGGCCAAAGAGCACCAGGATTTCGGGGCCGACTTGCAGCCGCACGTGCAGGCGAAAAGCGTGGCGGTGGAGGTCGAAGTCGGCATCGAGAAGCGGCGGGGTCATGGCGATTCGGGGGGCGGGGCAGGGCGGCGCGGCTGCTCGAATCGCCGCGCCGCCCACAGGCTGAGGAAGGCCAGCCCGGTCATCAGCAGCACCATGGCGTTGGCCTGACCGTATTGCCGGTTTTGCACGGCGTCGTAGATGGCAAGCGGCAGGGTTTGGGTGCGGCCGGGGATGTTGCCCGCCACCATCAGCGTGGCCCCAAATTCGCCCAAGGCGCGTGTGGCGGCCAGTACCAGCC
>CAYWPZ010000087.1:0-16999 GCA_964460135.1 uncultured Caldilineales bacterium
CCGCCTCGATGATCCGGCGGACGATGTTGGCGTCATCCACATCTCCCTGGCCCCGGCGGATCACCTCGTAGACCTTGCGAAACGCCCAATAGCCGTTGTAGAAGGTGGCGATGAGGGCAAAGAAGAAGATGAATTTCTCGATGGGCGTGAGCATTGGGCCTGGACTCCTTGCGAGGGCGATGAACGAGAAAGCAACGTTGCTTCAGTGTAGCCAAATGCACTCGCCGGCGCTATGACACCGATCATAGACCAGCTTACAGCCAACTATACCCGAAGCAGCGGCAAGTGTCCAATTCTCCCGTTTTTCTAACGCAACGCGTCACGTATGTCGCCTGGTCGCCCGCCAGGACGATGCCCCGCTGGTTATGGGCCTACGAGAGCGCCATCACCCGGTCGGGCAGGGCAAAATCGGGGCCGCGGTCGATTTCCCAGGGGTAGATGATCCAGCGGTCGGTGACGGCCCCGTAATAGTCGGGGCGGCGGTCGCGAAATCGAGAGCGCTGCGGCTTGTAGTGCAGCACGCAGGTGCGGGGATGGCCGCCCGCCGCCTCCACCCGACCGCGCACGGTGTTGATCGTGCGGCCGCTGTCCCACACGTCATCGACGATGAGGATGCGACGGCCCTCCAGCAGTTCGTCGGCGGGGAATTGCAGGAAGTTCGGCCAGGCAAAGCGGTCGATCTCAGGGTCGCGCGGGAATTCGACCGCCGCCGTCAGCACATCGCTGATGCCCAGGCTTTCGGCCAGCATACCGCCGGGGATGATGCCGCCGCGGGTGATCATAAGGATGACATCGAAATAGCCGGCCACCTGCGGCAAAATGTGGTCGATGAGGGCCTCGAAATCCCCCCAACTGAGTTCTTCGCGTTGCATAGGCGTCATAGAAAAAGTTGAGCTATCGTGGCGGTGTGCTGCGCTCGGCCAGACGGCTGCCCAACACCGCCGCTGGCAGGCACATGAGCAGGGTGATGAGGTTGGCGACCCACTGTCCGGGTGTGAAGATGAAGGGAAGCAGACCGGCGCCGAGGCCGATCAGCAGGCCATGCAGGTTGTGGCGAGCGGTAGGGCCGGGTGTGAGCGTGCGCAGGGCGAAGAAGGCGCCCCAGGCGGCAGCCAGGGCCGTGATCACACTGGCGGCAAAACCGTAGCGCGGGATGGACTGCGCCTCTTGGATGGTTTGGGCCGGGGTGAAGGCGATGAGGATGGCAATCAGCCCGCCCAACAACAGCACGTCGGCCAAAAAACCGGCGATGACCCCGACCATGACCCGCGACCAGCGGATGCCGTTCATCGCCGGCCTGCCTTTTTGGCTACGGCCAGATCGAGCCGGAGTTCTTTCAGGTTGGCGCCGTCAGGCCAGGCGGCGCTGATCTCATCGAAATCATCGAGGTGCTGGCGCAGTTCGGCGTCGCCGCGGTCTTGCAGACGGGCCAGGCGGTAGCGCTCTTTGGCGGCGTCATGGTCGCCCTGCAGCCACGTCGCCAGCGCCTGATTGAAGCGCGCCCGCAGGAAATCGGCGTCCAATGAAAGGCAGGCGGCCAGGTCGCTTTGGGCGGCGGCCATGTCGCCGAGGAGGATGTGCAGGTAGCCGCGGTTGTTGTAGACTTCGGCGTAGTCGGGTTTGAGGGCGATGGCGCGGCCAAAGGCGTCGCGCGCAGCGGGCAGGCGCTTGGCGAAGTAGTAAAGGTAGCCGAGCGAGGCAAAGACATCGCCATCCTCGCTCCCGGCCGCCGATGCCGCCTCCAGGGCCTTGATCGCCTCGGCTTGTTTGTTGGCCTTGTAGAAGTTGAAGCCCAGGGCAGCCTGGTAGGCGGCGTTTTCTGGCTCGGCGGCGGCAACCAAACGCAGGTTTTCCTCGCCCTGGGGCAGCAGGCCGCTGTCGGTTTGCACCGTGCCCAGGTGGTAGCGAGCCAGGAGATGGTCAGGGTCGAGTTCGACCGCGCGCTTGAGGGCGCGCAGGGCGTCGCGCGGTTGGTCGAAGCTGAGGTAGGTCAGACCCAGAGCCAGCTGGACGGGGGCTTCGTCGGGCAGGGTGGGGGCCAGGTGGCGGAGGGCCTTGCGCGCGGCTTTTTCGTCCTGCTGGGCCTGGCCGAGGATGGCATCGAGGGGAGGGTAGTAGGTAGCGGGTGGTGTGGGTGAGGTCATGGGAGGTGGGGCCGGGCCGGCATAGGCTCAGGTCGGAGAGCGAGGGAGATCATAGAGGCCGCGCCAGGCGTCGATGCGGATGCGAAGCACATCCCAGAACATGTTCCAGGTGTCGCGCACGGCTTCGACGCGGCTATCGGGGTTGAAGTACCAGTGGATGGGCACCTCGACGACACGAGCGCCGTCGGCAATGGCAAGATAGAGAGCCTCGACATCGAAGGTCCAGCCGGTGACGCGCTGGCGTGAGAAGACCCTGAGCGCCGTCTCGCGACGGAACATCTTGAAGCCGCATTGGGTGTCCTGGAAGCCGGGAATGGCGAGGATGCGGACGATGAGATTGAAGACGCGGCCCATGATGTGGCGGTAGGTTGGCTCGTTGTAGCGGACGGCGCCGGGCGCCTCGCGACTGCCGATGGCGACATCATAGCCGGTGAGTTGCGGCGGCAGGAATTTCTCTACTTCTGCGATCGGCATCGAGAGGTCGGAATCGCAGATGAACAGGTAGTCGCCGCGCCCGTTCAACATGCCGACGCGCACGGCTGCGCCTTTGCCTTTGGGGCTGTGCAAGAGGCGCAGGCCGGGGTGCGAGGCGGCGTAGGCGTCGGCGACGGCGGTGGTGGCGTCGGTGCTGCCGTTTTCGACCACCACGATCTCGACATCATAGGGAACCGTCTTGCGCCAGGCCAGGATTTTGTCGAGTGAGGCCGGCAGGCGTTTCTCTTCGTTGTAGGCCGGGATGAGAAGGCTGAGAAGCGGGCGGGTGGGGTCGGGGACTGAAGTCATGCCAGAGAGAGGAAGGCGCTCAGGCCAACGGCAACCAGTGCGCCGGCCAGGGTGGCAAAGGTGTTGACGAGGTCGTTGTTCAGCCAGCGCCGGCCGCGCACCAGGCGGGTGGGGGCGCCGCAGTGATGCATGGTGCGCTCGGTTGTCCGGTTGCAAGTCTGGCAATAGTAGGCGGCCTGCCAGGTCGCTCCCAAAAGGGAATCGAAGGCGGCGCCGATGAAGCCGGCGATGGCGCCGATGGCCGGGAGCAGCCAGGAAGCGGCGGAGGCGGCGGTCAGGAGGAAGAGATAGGCGCAGAAGCCAAGGAAGGCCCCACCCACCAGGCTGGCAGCCAGGCCAAGCGGGGTCACGCCGCCGGAAGCGCCGGCCGGGGCTGGCTGGCCGGTGGTGATCAGCCGCGGCGGTTGGGCCGAGAGGATGCCGATCTCAGTGGCCCAGGTGTCGGCTGTGGCCGCGCTGAGGGCGCCGAGAAAGGCCAGGAAGCAGATAGGATACCAGCGGCTGTCGGCGGTGACAATTCCGGCGCCGGTGGCGAAGAGGGCCGCCAGGCCGCCGTTGGCTAGGGTTTGCGCCAGGTCGCGGCGCTCGCCTTTGGCGAATTCGCGGGCGATCTGGGCTTTGTCCGCGCGACGAAAGAACGACAGCAGGCTGCTGCTGAGGAAAAAGACGATCAGGATCAGGCCCCAGACCACGCCGCCAAAGCCGAAGACCAGGCCGCCGATGAGCGCCGCCCCAGCGGCGCCGCCGCGGCTGAGGGCGCCGCGCCTGGCCCCCAGCCAGCCGACGAGGGCGGCCAGAACCAGGCCGAGGAGCAGGCGGAGGGGGAGGGTCATGGCGTGGCTGCGGCGGCAGATCAGCTCATCAGCTGAAAAAGGTTGCGTCCGATCAGCAGCGCGGCGATCTGAACGGCCAGGGCGTTGCCCCACAACAGATAGGCGGCCAACGGCCGGCGTTCGTAAAAGGCAAAGCCGATCACGACGTTGAAGAACCAGATCAAAAGGGCGACGGACGGCAGCAGCATAAGGGCGCGACGAGGGCCAATGCGATCGACCAGGCCACGGGCATCGAAATGCAGGGGTGTCTGTTCGGGCAGGGTGGGGTAGCGCCAGAGGAAGTAGGCCAGCAAGAGCAGGCCGGCCAGGAAGCCAGCGACAAGCAGGAACTGGGCCAGGCGGTCGCGCCAGAACCAGTGTTCGTGCAGGGCCGAAGATTCGACCGTTTCGGGCAGGACGCGCAGGGGACCGAGCTTTTGGCGGGTATGAAAGGCGGACAGAAAGGCGGCGGGATCGGCGGGCGAGATCAGGTAGGTGCAGTCGGCCATGACTACCGCCAGGCAGTCGGCCGGGGCTTGGGTGGCATAGATGGCGCGCGGGTTGCCCAACCGCCGAGGCTCCATCCAGACGAACGGCCAGTGCAGCCAGTTGGGGCGATCGCGGCTGCGATCGCTTTGTTGGTTGCGAGTAATGGCAGTGATGCGGTCGAGGGGGAGGATGATGAGGTCGCCCGCCCAGTGAATGCGGAGGGCGTCGCGGTCGAGCCAGTAGTCCAGACCGAAGAGCTGCCAGACGCGCCAGGCCAGGATGAGGGTGAGGCCGGCGACGGGCAGGAGCAGGACAAGGAAGACGACGGTCTTGGGTCCAACCGGTCGCGCCGCCGTCATCTGCCCGGCCAGAAAAAGCGTCAGCGCTGCCAGACCGAGAAGGACAAGGATGGCGTAGAGACGGGCGCGGGGGAAGAGAGGTCGAAATGCCACCGGTCAGAGTCCAGAAATGCCGATGCTGATGGCGTCGAGGAGGGGGCGATGGGTCATGTCCATGTGCAGGGGCGTGACCGAGACATAGCCGTGGCTAAGGGCTTCCAGGTCGGTGCCGGCTTCTTGCAGACCGGTGGGTGGGTCGCCGCCGATCCAGTAGTAGGGCGCGCCGCGGGGATCGGTGCGCTCGACAAGCACATCGCGATAGACGCGCTGCCCCAGGCGGGTGGCGCGGTAGCCTTTGATCGCGGCCAGGGGCAGATTGGGGACGTTGACATTGAGCAGGGTGCTGGTGGGAAGGCCGCTGCGCAACACCCAGCCGGCAATGACAAGGGCGCAGGCGGCGGCCGTGCGCCAATGGCGAACGCCGCCGCCGGCGTCGTCATAGTCGAGCGAAACGGCAATGCCCGGCCAGCCACTGATGGCCGCCTCCATTGCCGCCGCTACCGTGCCCGAATAGGTGACATCATAGCCGAGGTTGGGTGTGGTGTTGATGCCCGAAACCACCAGATCGATCCCGCTCTTGACCAGACCCAGGGCAGCCAGGGCCACGCAATCAGAGGGGGCGCCGTCGGAGGTGAGGGCTGCAGAGCCGTCTTCGAGGGTGACACTCCAGGCGCGCAAGGGCTTGTGCATCGTTTTGCTGTGGCCGGCCACCGACCAGTTGTGGTTGGGAGCAAAGACAGTCACCTGGCCCAGGTCGCGCAGCGCCTGGGCCAGGGCCAGGAGGCCGGGCGCGTCGACGCCGTCATCGTTGGTGACGAGGATGTGGGGCATGGGAGGCGGGTTCGGGGTTCCGGGTTCCGAGGGCGGGTTCCGGGGGCTGGGGGCTGGGGGGCGCATCGATCATGATGAGTAGCAATAGGCCTCACGTCTCACGCCTCACGTCTCACGTCTCACCGGTAGCAGCACAAATTCGGGCAGCTTTGCCTGAGCGCGGGGTTTGGGGCCTTTGTCTTTCTTGTGTTGGACGAAGATGCGGATCGATTCGCTTTCGGCCCTGTTGCCGGCGCTGTCGAAGGCAATGGCCTTGATGACGTGCGTCTCGGTGTAGCCCTTGCTGTCGTGAATGATGCCAAAGCCGGTCTCTGGGTCGGTGAAGGTGATGCGACTGGGGTCGTTGGGTGCAATTGTGCCCGTGGAGGGGGGGCGGTCGATCATCGTCATCGTCCACTTGCCCGCATAGGGGGCGACGGTGGTGGTGATGACCGGGCTTTCATCCACCAGGAAGACGACCTTGTCCATCGACCAGTCATCTGTGGCCAGGGCATTCAGGTTCACCCACTCGTCATCCTCCATCACATAGGCGCGACCGTTTTCGGGGTTGGTGAGGACGATGGTGGGGGGGGTGTTGTCGATCGTGACCGGTGCGCTCACTTGTCGTACATTGCCGCTGTTTTCGATCACGCTCAAACGCAGGGTGTGCGGGCCATTGAGTCCGCTCGTGTCCCAGATCTCCAGGCTGGCCTTGTCGATCTGGTTGTAGTGGTCGGGGCCGACCTGCTGCCAGGCACCCGGCTCGAATCCGGCCCCAAAATGCAGCTGATAGAGCCGGAAATCGCCGCTGCGAGCATTGCCTAGCACATCCACCAGCCCGTGCGTGTAGCTGAAGGGGGTGGGCGAGGCGATGGCCACTTCGTCGTCGGTAAACACCGGCCCCGACAACGAGGCTTCGGGGCGCGGCGGCTGCTGGAGCGCGCCGGCGTCAACCTGCTCGCGCACCCAATCGTTGGCAATGGCCGGGTAGACCGGATAGACCCGGCGCTCGATCAGCTCCGGCGGGGTGGCGGCATCGGCCAGCTGCCCGGTGACGATGTTGATCTCGAACACCTGCCAGGTGGCGTCGTAGTCTTTTGGTTCGGTGCCGGCGATGAAAAGTTCGGAGTGCCGCCGCCCGCAGAGGTCGGTTGGGCGCAGGCCGCTGTCCGAACAGACGGTGGCGCGGGTCATGCCTTCCGGCTCCTGCCAATCCACCACCGGCAGCTGGCGGTGGGCGTAGAGCATGATGTCGTGCAGGATGGGCGCCGCCCCGACCGAACCGGAGATGCGGTCCATGGGTGTGTTGTCGGCGTTGCCCACCCACACCCCGGCGGCGATCTGCGGGCTGGCGGCCAGGGTCCAGCTATCGCGATAGTCGTTGGTGGTGCCCGTCTTGGCGATGATACGACGGTCGGGCAGGGTGAGGAGATCGGAATACTGGCCGAAGGCAGCCGGGCGCGGCCTCGGGTCGCTGAGCACGTCCACCGTCAAATAGGCCAGTTGCGGGCTGATGACGCGATTCCGCTGCGGGCCAGCGAAGGCATACACGACCTGGCCGTCCTTGTCTTTGACTTCGAGGATAGAAACTGGGTCGAGGGTACGATAACCGGGGCGCAGGCGTTCGATCGCGACCACTTCGCCGGCCATGTCGCCCAGATTGGCCAATGTGGCAAAAACATAGGTCAGATCGATCAGTTTGATCTCGCCGCCTCCCAACGTCAGGCTGAGGCCGTAGTAGTCTTTGTTCAGGCTGGTGATGCCCAGGCGGTGGGCCATCTCGACCACCCGCTTCACCCCCACCTGATTCATCACCCACACCGCCGGGATGTTGTAGGAACGCTGCAGAGCAGTGCGCAGGTTGACGGGGCCGTGGTACTTGCGGTCGTAGTTCTCTGGCGCATAAGGCTCGACCGCATCGGGGAAGACCTGACGCACGTCCATGACCACGGTGGCTGCGGTCAGGCCCTGGCTGAAGCCGGTGGCATAGGTGATGGGCTTGAAGGCCGAGCCGGGCTGTCGTTCGGCCAGGGCGATGTTCACCTCACCGTCGATGGCTTTGTTGTTGTAATCCAACGAGCCGAGCATGGCCAGGATCTCGCCGGTGTCGGTGCGCATCACCACGGCTGCCGCATTCGAGACCGGAGGGTCGCCCTCTTTGCGCACTTTCAGGCCGGCGGCCGGCTCCAGCTTGGTGCAGTCGGGCAGGGTGGGGTTCTCGTTATTGACGTGGGCGATGCGCTGGCGGGCGATGCAGGTGATCTCATGCTGCATATCTACATCCAGCGTCGTGCGCACGCTCAGGCCATTGCGCCAGATGAAGTAGGGGTCTTCCGGCGTGTTGTAGCGGGTCTTCAGTTCATCCAATACTGCCAGGGCGAAGTGGGGGGCGGTATCGTTTTCGAATTTCGCCAGGGCCGACTCGCGCACCTTCAGTTCCTGGGCAAAGGCGGCATCGGCCTCGGTCTGGGTGATGTAGCCGGCGTCGGCCATGGCCTGCAGCACCTTGCCTTGCCGTCGTTTGGCGTCTTCGGGCGCCTGGAAGGGGTTGAGGCCGGGGAATTGGGGCAGGGCAGCCAACATCGCGGCTTCGGGCAGGTTCAGGTCGCTGGCGGCCTTGTCGAAATAGACATGAGCGGCAGATTCGATGCCATAGCTGAAATTGCCGTAGAAATTGTTGTTGAGATACCACTCCAGGATTTGTTCTTTGCTGTAGTGGCGCGTGATTTCCAGCGCCGTCAACGCCTCTTTGATTTTGCGCGTATACGAACGCTGGTAGCGCAGCTCCGGGTCGATCAGCACGTTCTTGATCAGCTGCTGGGTGATGCTCGAGGCGCCCTGCACACCGCCGCCCTGGATATTTTGGATGAAGGCGCGAGCCAGACCGCGCAGATTGACGCCGGGGTTGTCCCAGTAGGAGCGGTCTTCGAGGGCAACGGTGGCGTTGATCAGATGCGGGCTGATCTCGGCCAGGCTGACATAGGTGCGGTCGCCGCGGAAGGGCCGGGGGTCGATGGATTCGTACAGCAGGTGCTCGCCGGTGCGGTCATAGATCTTCACCGTCTCGAAGCTCTCCTGCTCGGTGACGATGGCGGTGGGGTCGGGCAGGTCGCGCGTGAAGTAGTAGTAGACGCCGCCGGCGACCGCCGCCGCCGTGGCCACCCCGGCTGCCGTGCTCCCCACCACCACCAGCAGGACGATGCCGATGATCGAGGCGATGAGGTTGCGGCTGGGCGTGCGGTAACGACTAAAACGCCGTCGTTGACGGCGGAGGATGAAAGTGCGGGTGGAGCGGTTCATAAGAGATAACAAACCCTAAAGGTCGCCGGCGAACCTGGGGATCGCAACACCTTTAGGGTCGGGGGAGGATTCTAGCACGGGGGCACAGGAAGGGCAAAGGAGCTTGCCGTGTCATCGTTCGGTCATCAGGGCCACGATGCGGTCGGCCACGGCCAGGTAGGCAGGTTGGTCGGCGTTGTTATGTCGAATTTGTTCGACCACCCGACGCAGGACATCGGCGTTGACTCTGCCGAGGGCGCGCGTGCGCTCTTCCCAACGAGCGCGCAGCTCCGGGTTGTCGTGCGTGGCGGTCAGGACGGCAATTTGGGCGGGCGAGGCCGAGCTGAGGTTCCATTCAGCCATATTGATTCCCAGCTCGCGCCCCGCGTTGGCCCAATAATACGAGAGCATCGGGTTCATCAACCCGCGCATCCGGCTCCAGAGCGGGTCATCCTCCTGCACCAGGGCGAAGAAAGCCAAATAGTAGGGGCGAGAACCGGCGTAGTCGCGCTCGACCTGCGAAAGCTCACCCGCACGCACCGATGCATACGAGGCCATGAACCAGCGCAGGTCTTCCAGCGTGGCGCCGGGCTCGTTGTTCTCGACCGCATCCCATTGTAGCCGGCAGGCCAGCAGGTAGCTGCGGCCCGAGGCAGAGAAATCCTGCGAGCGTTGGATCATCGCCCGCTTGGCCAGCAATTGCGCCGTTTCGGGTCCGCGCGGCAAATTGTCGGGCAATTGCACCTGCTCGATGTCGCGCGTCAGGCGGTTCAGGGCAGGTTCGTCGCGGAAGGGGATGGCCGTGCGCCCGGCCAGGCGATAGCGACCGCCCTCGTTCGAGACGAGATGCCGGGCTTCAAGGTCGTCGAGCAGCTTCTGAATGTAATCGCTCTGGTCGCGGTCGTTGACCAGCACGGCCGCCAGGTCGCCGGGGTCGATCTCCTGGCCGGCATGGATCACAGCATAGACAAAGCCCGCCTCGGCCCGCTGCACGAAATCGGCTTCGCTCTCGATGCCTTCGGCCAGCGACACCGGCACCCGCACCGAAGCCATCTGGTCGCCATAGCTGAAAGCGCGCTGGCGAAAACCCATCTGCCAGATGTGGCGCAGCATCGTTTTGCTGCGGCTGAGACCCTGCGCTTCGTAGCGCTCGCGCAGTTCTTCCAGCAATGTGTCGGTGGTGTAGATGCCCGGCTTGTCGTGCAGTTCGCGGTAGATGTCGCGCAGGACATCGCGGCGGGTGGAGAAATCGGCTGAAGTCATCTTCAGGCGGCTGAAGACATGGCGATACTGCTGCTCCGGCGTCTGCTCCTGCCCGGCTGTCTCTTCTTCGGGTCGGGCCAGGACGGTGTGACGGGCCATGCCAGGGTCGGTGAGGGCGCCAAAGCCCTTGGGCGCGACATAGAGCTGCAAATCCTTGACATAGAGGTCGATGACCTCGATGTTGGCCTCCAACCAGTCCTTGAACTGGGCAAAGCCGAAATTGGCCTCGTTGAAGGTCGAATCCATCGAGAGCATGGTCGATTTCAGCCGCGAGGCCAACACCGGCGCCTCGCCGCGCTGACCGTGCGCCTGCAGGGCCTTGTTCAGCAGGCTGCGGGCTGTCTCCTGGTCGGCGCCGGCGCGCTCGCTGACATCCGGCGTTTCGCCCAACAGAGTTTCGAGATAGACGAACTCGTCGCACGACTTGACCAGCAGCCGGTGGGTGATGTTGCGTGGGCCGATGCCAAGCGTGTATTTGCCATACTCGCGCAGCTTGGTCACCAGGGCGCCGAAATCACTGTCGCCGGAGATGATGACCAGGGTCTGGATGTGTGGCCGGCTCATGGCCACTTCCAGGGCATCGACGGCCATGCGGATGTCGGCCCGGTTCTTGCCCGCGCGCACACTGTACATCTGGATGAGATCGATAGCGTTCTCCATCAGATCATCGCGATAGTGCGGGAAGCGACTCCAGTCGGCGTAGGCCCGCTTCGTCACCACCGGTCCCCGGCTTTGCAGATATTCCATGATGGGCGTGATCTCGAAATCGAGAAACACATCCTCAGCCCAACGCGCCACATTTTCGAAATCGATAAAAACTGCCAATTGCTCTGCCATTTTTGCCTTCCCTATCAAAAGAGGGCGATTGCTGTCCCGACCGTGCACCATCAAGACACAAAGCCAGAACCACGGCCCTTGTGTTTGCTGTTGCCAGCGAACCAGGAACAGAAAGTGAAAAAGCCGCCGCAAAAAACGGTGGGGGCCTGACTGTAGGAGAAAGTTGGGCTGGTGTCAAATAGCGACGGGGCGACGAAAGCTGGTTCTGGCCCACGGCCGTGTTCTCATCCTGCTGGCGTCGCACTGGCACCAAGCAGCCGTTTGCTCGTGACCGCCGGCTGATGATACAGTGGCATCTCATTTTGCACCCGCGGTCGCCAAGATGACGTCACCCCTCCTTGCCTGGTTCCAAAACGCCTTCTCCCAGAACACGTGGTGGAGTTACCTGCTGCTCATCAGCACGCTGGTGCTCGTCGCCCTCATCTTCCACCGCCTGTCATGGTGGATCGCCGGTCGCATCATCCGTCTCAACCGTTTTAGCCGGCGCGGGCGCACACTCAGCCCCGAGCGGCTGCGCACCGTCCAGGCCCTGCTGGCAAACAGCATCAGCTTCATCGCCCTCAGCGTGGCGGCCGTGGTGGCGCTGGCGCGACTGGCAGGCGCGGCCAACGTCATCTGGATGATCGGGCTTTTCGGCGCCGCTTTTGGCATCGGCGCCAGCCAGCATATCCGCGATCTGATGACCGGCGTCAGCTTCATGTTCGAGGATTCGCTGGCCGTAGGCGAGAAAGTGGAAGTGGCCGGCATTTCGGGTGTGGTCGAGGCCGTCCACCTGCGCACCACCCTGGTGCGCTCCCCCACCGGTGAACTCTACACCGTCCCCAACGGCGACATTCGCCTCATCCGCAATTTCAGCCGCGGGCGCTATTCGATGATCGAGATGACCCTGAAGCTGGCGTCGGCCGACCTCAGCCGGGCGCTGTCGGTGCTCGACGACTTGGGCAAAGAGGCGCTCGGCAGCGAGTTGGACCTGCTGGAACCCTGGCAGATTCTCACCGAGACCGGCATTCTGGCTCAGACCACCGACCTCAAGCTGCTGGTCAAGGCGCGCTGGGGCCGGGGGGCCGAGATGCGACCGCATCTGCTGGCGCTCATTCACCAGCGGCTGGCCGAGGCAGGCGTGGAGATGGCGGTGTGACGGGCAACGACCGCCGTTGTTGGTGGCTGGCCGCCGCCGGCTTTGCCCTGGCGCTGGTCGCGGTGGGCGGGATCGGCCTGGGAGTGGGGTGGTCGCCGGCGCTGACGGCGCGATGGGCGGCGGGGGCGGCGCTGGTTTTGGGCGGCGAACTGTGGTATTTCTGGCGCCAACTGCCGCGGCACCGCCGCAGCGATGGCTTGCGGCCGCGACTTGGCCCCGGCAACGCCCTCACCCTGGCCAGGGGGGCGGCCGTGGGCCTGTTGGCTGGATTCTTACTGACGCCCTGGCCCCCGCCGCCGCTGGCCTGGCTCCCGGCCGTGCTCTACACCCTGGCCGGGCTGGCCGATTACTTCGATGGCTATCTGGCCCGCGCCAGCGGCACGGCCACCGCCATGGGCGAGACCCTGGACATCGAGTTCGATGCGCTGGGCGTGCTGGCGGCGTCGACGCTGGCCATCCATTTCGGCCAGTGGCCGGCTCCCTTTCTGATCATCGGCCTCGCCCGCTATCTGTTTGTGGCCGGGTTGTGGCTGCGCCGCCGCCGCCGCCTGCCCATCGTCGCCCTGTCGCCCAGTGGCATGCGTCGCACCCTGGCCGGGCTGCAGATGGGCTTCCTCAGCGTGGCCTTGTGGCCGATCATGCCCCCGGCCCTGGCCACGCTCAGCGGGCTTTGCTTCGCCTTGCCGTTTCTGGTCATCTTTGGCCGCGATTGGCTGCTGGTCAGCGGCGCGCTCGCTGACGGATCGCCGCGCTATCGCCGTCTGGCTTGGGCGGCGCAGGTTGTCCTGGTCGCATGGGGGCCGCTCCTGGCGCGGGCGTTGGCCGCCATTGGAGCGGCCATCATGCTCGCCCAGGTATGGCGCGACTTCGCCGTCCAGGTGACGCACTACGCCGCTTTTGGCCTGCCCAACCCACAGCTTGCCGCCATCGTCTTTGGCCTAATGCTGGCCGTGGCCATCCCCGCCCTGCTGATAGGCGCGGCCACGCGCTTCTTCGCCCTCTGGCTGGTGGTTCCGGTCGGATTCGGCATTGCCGCCCGGGGGGGGCAGCCGGCCGACCTCATCACCCTGGTCGCGGCCATCTACCTGCTCGTCTTTGGCCCTGGCCGCTGGGCGATCTGGCAACCCGAGGAGCGCCTCGTACAGCGACGGGCAGGCGAAGCCTGAACCACCGCCGCTCGCGTCTGTCCCAACGGTATCGGCCTTGTCAGCCTGCTGGCGCCGTCGCCAGCGCCCGGCGAGCAGTCAGCCTGCCGACCCATTTCCAAATCTCGACGACGACGAAAGCCAGCAGGCCCAGCCCAAACGAGAGGGCAAGATCGGCCGGGGGCAGGGGGTGGGTGTCGAAGATATTTTGGGCCAGGGGCCAATAGATGACGAGCAACTGAAGGGCAATTGTCAACACCACGGCCAGCACCATCGAGCGGTTGCTGAACAAGCCGATCTTGAACAGGGATTGGTCTTCGGAACGTACACCCAGGGCCACGGCCAACTGCGAGAAGACGAGGGTCGAGAAAAGCACCGTCTGCCAGGCAGGGTCGCCCAGCCGCCAGAGTTGCCAGGCGGCCGTGATGGCAATGAGGCTGAGGATGACGCCCATGAGGATGACAAAACGCACCATGCCGTGACCGAAGACGCTCTCGGTGGCCGAATAGGGCGGGCGCTTCATCACGTTCTTCTCGGCCGGCTCGACCCCCAGGGCCAGGGCGGGCAGGCCGTCCGTCACCAGATTCATCCACAGGATTTGCAGGGGCAGCAGGGGCAAGGGCATCCCCAAGAGCGGCCCCAGGAGCATGACGGCGATCTCGCTGGTGTTGCAGGTGAGCAGATATTTGATGAAACGACGAATGTTGTCGTAGACGATGCGGCCTTCTTCGACCGCGGCGACGATGGTGGCGAAGTTGTCGTCCAGCAGCACCATGTCGGCGGCTCCTTTGGCCACATCGGTGCCGGCCACACCCATGGCCACGCCGATGTCGGATTTCTTCAGGGCCGGGGCGTCGTTGACGCCATCGCCGGTCATGGCGACGATGTTGTTCTGGCGCTGGAAGGCGTCGATGAGCTTGAGTTTGTGTTCGGGCGAGACGCGGGCGAAGACGGCAACGTCCTTCATCGCCTCGGTCAGCGCATCGGCGTCGAGTCGATCTAGTTCCTGGCCGGTGAAGAAGCGGTCGTTGTCGGTAATCCCTACCTGGCGGGCGATATGCCGGGCGGTGAGCGGGTGGTCGCCGGTGATCATGACCGGGTGGATGCCGGCGCTGCGACAGGCAAGGACGGCCTCGCGTACTTCGGGCCGGGGCGGGTCGATCATCCCGAACAGCCCCACAAGGATCAGGTCCCGCTCCAGGGATTTCGCAGTGGTCTCGTCGGGTGGGCGATCCCAGGTGCGCACGGCTGCGGCCAACACGCGCATGCCCTTGGCAGCCATATCATCGTGCGCGGCCATCACCCGGCCCCGCCAATAGTCGTCCAGCGGCTCGGCCCGGCCCTCGATCCAGACCCGCCCGGTGATGGTGAGGATGCCGTCGATGGCGCCTTTGGTGAAGGCGACATAGGCGGGCGGGTTCTCGGCGGCCACACCCCGGCTCCAGATCGGGGTCAGGCTAGGCGGCAAGTCGGCGGTCGAGCGGGGCACGGCATGAAGGGTGGTCATGCGCTTGCGCACCGAATCGAAGGGGACTTCGGCCAGGCGCGGGAAGGCGAGGTCGAGATCGGTTTTGGAGATGCCGGCATAGGCGGCGGCGACGGTCAGGGCGGCTTCGGTGGGGTCGCCCACAGCCTGGAAGCGGCCCAGATGCCGCTCGTCGGGGGCGAGGACGGCGTCGTTGCAGAGGGCGCCCGCCACCAGAAGCAAATCGAGGGCCGGCTGAGCGCCCGGCGAGGGTGCATTGTCGAGCGGAACCAGTTCGAGTCCGGTCTCGTCGGCGGCCTGCACCAGGTCGAAACGATGGTTGGCGATGTCTACGGCCGTCACCGTCATGCGGTTGACGGTGAGGGTGCCGGTTTTGTCCGAGCAGATGACCGTGACCGAGCCGAGGGTTTCGACCGCAGGTAGCTTGCGGATGAGCGCCTGCCGGCGGAGCATGCGCTGGGCGCCCAACGAGAGCGCGATGGTGACAACGGCCGTCATCGCCTCGGGCACGGCGGCCACGGCCAGGCTGACGGAGGTGAGCAGCAGTTCTTGCAGGTCTTCGTCGCCGCGCAGCAGCCCCAAGACGAAGATCACCACCACCAGGATGAGGGCGGCATAGGCCAGCACTTTGCCCAGCCGGTCCAGTCGCTCTTGCAATGGCGTCTCTTCTTGTTCCACGCCCTGGATCAGAGCGGCAATACGGCCCAGTTCGGTCTGCATGCCTGTGGCCGTGACCACGAACTCGCCGCGGCCATAGTTGATGATCGTGCCGCTGAAGACCAGGTTACGGCGGTCGCCCAGGGCTTTGTCGGTGCCAAAGATCAGATCCGCCTCTTTCTCCACCGGCTCCGATTCGCCGGTCAGCGCCGCTTCTTCGGCCTTGAGGTTGGCGCCGCTGATGACGCGGCCATCAGCGGGAACGATGTTGCCCGTTTCGAGGAGGACGATGTCGCCGGGGACAAGCTCGCGCGCCGAGATCTCCTGCACCCGCCCGTCGCGACGCACCCGCACCCTGGGCACAGCCATGCGTTTGAGCGCCGCCATGGATTGCTCGGCCCGGTATTCCTGGGTGTAGCCAAGGATGGCGTTGAGGACGACGATGAGGAGGATGACCACCGCCTCGATCCAATCGCCCAACGCCGCCGAAATGACGATGGCGACATAGAGGAGGATGGTGAGGATGCCCGTCAGTTGCTCGCGGATGATCTGCCAGCGCGTGCGGCCGGCCTTCTCGACCAGTTCGTTCGGCCCGACCTCGGCCAGGCGCTTCTGCGCTTCCGCATCGGCCAGCCCCTGGCTGGGGATGACGCCCAATTGCTGCAAGGCGTCGTCGGCGCTGAGCTGATACCAGTGAGCATTCATCTCACACCTGGGGCAAGAAGCGCCGCATCACCTCGATGTTCTCAAGGGCTTTCCCGGCGCCAATGGCCACGCAGGCAATCGGGTTTTCGGCCACGAAGCAGGGCACACCGGTCTCGCGGGTGAGCAGCTTGTCGATGTTGCGCAATTGGGCGCCGCCGCCCGTCAGTACCATGCCGCGGTCGATGATGTCGGCGGCCAGTTCGGGCGGCGTCTTCTCCAATGTCTGCCGCACGGCGCCGACGATGGCCATCAGCGGATCGTTGATGGCGTCGGTGGCTTCGTCAGACGTGACGGTGATGGTGCGCGGCAGCCCGGCCACCTGGTCGCGCCCGCGCACCTCCAGGGTGAGAGGATCTTCGAGTGGCAGCGCCGACCCGATCTGGATTTTGATCTCCTCCGCCGTTTGCTCGCCGATGATGAGATTGTACTTCTTGCGCACGAAATTGATGATGGCCTGGTCGATGCGGTTGCCGCCCACGCGCACGCTGCTCCAAACGACAATGTCGTGCATCGAGACGACGGCCGCCTCGCTGGTGCCGCCGCCGATATCGACGACCATATTGCCGGTGGGGGTGTGGATGGGGAGGCCAGCGCCCAACGCCGCCGCTTGCGGCTCCGGGATCAAATAGGCTTCTTTGGCGCCGGCCTGGATGGCGGC
The DNA here is from genome assembly GCA_964460135.1 of uncultured Caldilineales bacterium. Classification (GTDB taxonomy): domain Bacteria; phylum Chloroflexota; class Anaerolineae; order J102; family J102; genus SSF26. The sequence goes on from CAYWPZ010000087.1 coordinate 16,605, forward strand.
GTCGTAGACGGCGCGCTGTTCGACGCTGGTCACGCCTTTGGGGGTGCTCATCATCACTTGCGGACGCAGCATCGGGTTGCGGCCGATCACACGGCGGATGAAGTGCCGCAACATGGCTTCCGTCACCCAATAGTCGGCGATGACGCCATCGCGCACCGGGCGCGAGACTTCGATGCTTTCGGGCACGCGGCCGATCATTTCGGCGGCGTCTTGGCCCACAGCCACGATTTTGTTGTCGCGCACCGAGATCGCCACCACGCTAGGTTCCTGGAGCACGACGCCCTTGCCCCGTACATAGACCAGTACATTGACGGTGCCCAGATCGATGCCAATTTGTTTTTCGAACATGAAGGATAGACCCTTGTTGCGGATAGAGAGCGGGCCAAAGAGGCTGT
>CAYWPZ010000088.1:0-8178 GCA_964460135.1 uncultured Caldilineales bacterium
GTACGCGGCCAGGTATTCCTGAAAACTGAGATGCAAGAAACGGTAGTCGCGGTCGCGCTCATCCAATAGGCTGCCGCGCTCGCCTGTTGCCTGAACGAAGTCATCCAGCGCGGGGCCGGCCTTGTCCTCGCCCCGATTGCTGACAAGCCGCGGGCGCAGCCACTTCTTCAGCTGTTCTTCGCTGACAACGCGACCCGCTGCCTCACCGGCGCTCATCATCTGGAAGGCCAGAAAAGCCAACCACTGGCGCTTCTCGGTCAGTGTGCCCCCACCCAACGCGGCCAATTCCTGAGTCGTCTCCACCGAAAGGCGATTGGGTTCGGCCAACAGCACTTCGACGCAATTGTCGTACAGTTCGGCGCGTTTTTCGGGCAGGCGGTGGTTGTTGTGGTGGACGATGGCAACAATGGTGACGAGCAGTGGCGAGTCGATCAAACGTTTCGTTTCGCCGCGCGCTTTGCGCAAACGCTCCAGATTGGCGATCTCGGTTTGCAAGGCTTCGATCTCAGCCGGAGCGTCGATTTCATCGTAAACGGCCTCGCACCAACGCCGGGTGAGGGCGTCCACCTGCTCTGGCGACATGGGCAGCACTTCCGCCCGCTGGAAAGCCTCTGGCAGCATGGCAGGGCCTTGATGAGCGCGGGTGCGACTGGTGACAAGGATGGCGCGTAGCCCCTGGCTGTAGGACAGCGTTTCCACCGCCTGACGCACCAAAGCCCGATCAGATTCTTTCGCCACCTCATCCAGCCCATCCAACAGCAGCGCACAGGTCTGGCCCTGCATCAACAGCCGCTCGAAGAAATCATTTGGCAGACCGAAGATGGCTTGCTGGCCGATGAGCGACTCGCTGAGAAAGGCCAGCAGCGTGCCTTTGCGAGGGTCAGTGGCGCGGGTGTGGCGGCGACGGTAGCGATTGTAATCGGCCAATGAGACAAAGACAGGCAATGGCAAAGGTGCTTTTTTGCCCCAGGCAGCGGTCAGGGGCGAGGACTTGCCGGTGCGCAGAGCGTGCGCCAGGCTGCTGGCAAGGATGCGCAGAAAGGTTGTCTTGCCGCTGCCCGGCCCGCCGGTGATGATGATGCGCGGCCCGAGATCCAGCAACTGGCTCATGTCCAGCGTCTGCGGTTCTCCCGCCTCCACCTCCCCCACCCGATTCTTGGCGCCTCCTTGCTTGGCTTTGGGGCGCACCGCCGCGGCCAATGAGACGTACACCTGGTCCAAGCTGAGCGAGGGCAATTCTTCTTCGCGGCGTTCGATGCCCCGCAGTTCCAGGCGGCCATAGCGTTTCTCCACCCAGCCCAGGTAACCATCGAGAGCAACGGCGAGGGTCGCCGCATCCATCTCCGCCCGGCCAGGGGCTTGCTGGTAGATGGTGAGGATCAGGTCTCGCCCGGCGCCCATGCCCTGCTGCACGACGACACTGTGGTCCTGAGCGATGACGCCCATGCCTGAGAGGACGGCTTCGTAGGTCTTCAGATTCCCCAACCGCGCCAACTCGCCCCGCAGGGCCTGCTGGAACCACAGCCGGTCGGCCTCGGCCAGCGCCGCCTGCGCCTGCGGGACGAGATCGAGCTTGAGAAAGATGGCGTCGAGGGCGTCGCGCACCGGCGGTTGCGCGCTCTGCTCCGCCGTCCAGGCGATGATCTCTTCTTCGACTTCGGCGGCGCTGCGGTCTTTCCAGCGCAAGACCTGCTCGGCCAGCAGGTTGCCGCCCACCCCGGCGGCCACACTCCCCAGGGCCATCGCCGCCGGCAACACTTGCCCCGCCTGCGCCGCCTCGACCAGCGGCCACAGGCTCAGGGCGGCCAGGGAGCCGTAGAGGGTGTGGCTGCCGGCCTGTTCCAGGCGCGTTTTCCAGCCGGGCAGCCGGCTGCGCAGATTCTGTTTCCAGGCATCGAGGTCGAACATAGTTACCTGCCTCTGATCTGAACAAAGAGTCCAAGCAGCGTAGTATCAACACAAAGACACAAAGAGCACGAAGAAGACACAAAGCGATATAGAATGAATTCGTGTCATTCGTGCTAGATCAACCTTGATCGTTCACAACCAAGGAATCTCAGCATGACAGACTGGCAAGGGATCTTCTCGCATCAGACGAGAAACAGAAGCCCCTGGCTCAATAGGCATTGCGGTCGCTGAACAGCCGGAACGCCGTTTGCACGCAAATTTTGAAATCGAGCCACAACGACCAGTTTTCGATATACCAGAGGTCGTATTTGGTGCGCTCGACGATGCTGGTGTCGCCCCTCAGCCCGTTCACCTGCGCCCAGCCGGTGAGGCCGGCCTTCTCGCGGTGGCGCTCCATGTAGCGGGGGATGACCTGCCGAAACTGCTCGACATAGACCGGGCGTTCGGGCCGCGGCCCCACCAGGCTCATGTCCCCGCGCACGACGTTGATCAATTGCGGCAGCTCGTCGAAGGAGATGCGGCGCAGGAGCGAGCCGAGGCGGGTTTTGCGGGGGTCGTTGGCCGTCGTCCAGCCGGGGCCGGCTTTTTCGGCGTCGCTCCGCATCGAGCGGAATTTGAGCATGGGGAAGGGGCGGGCGTCGAGGCCCATCCGCTCCTGGATGTAGAAGATGGGGCCGGGCGACTCCAGTTTGATCAGCAGGGCGATGAACAGCATCAGGGGCGAGAAGAAGATCAACATCAGACTGCCAAAGAGGAGGTCGTAGCCGCGCTTCAGCGACAGCCGCCACCCGCGCAGGGCCACATCGCGCACGGTCAGCAGCGGCAGCCCGGCCAGGTCGCTGACCGAAACCTCGGTGGCCATGATCTGGAAGACATCGGGAAAGACCTTGATGCTGACTTTCTCGCGCTCGCAGAGGGCGATGAGTTGGACGAGTTGGCGGTGCGAGCCTTCGGGCAGGCCGATCACCACCTCGTCGACGCTGTGCGTCTCGATGATGGCGGGCAGGTCGGCGGGGTGGCCGAGGGCAGGGACGCCGACGACGGTGGGGGATTCGGGGTTGGCGTCGACAAAGCCGACCACCTCGTGGGCGATGCCGCCGGCGCTCTGTAGCTTTTGCACCAACATGCGCCCCACCTCGCCGGTGCCCACCACCAGCACCCGATCTCGCCCCACGTGCCGCGCCTGCAAAAAGGCGAAGATGCGGGCCAGAAAGAAGCGGCCCAGGCTGATGTAGAGGATGCTGAAGGCCCAGGCATAGACCGGAAAGGCGCGCGGATAGTTGACAGGCTCGGCCTCGCCAGGGGTGCGCAAGAAAAAGGCGACGCCGGCCAGGACGATGAGGTTGGCGATGGTCACCGGCCCGGCCACGGCCGCGAGGCTGTTGATCAGACCCTGGGGTTGGCGGCGATGGTAACGCCGGTAGAAGTAGAGGACGAGGAGGGTGGCGCCGATCAGCAGCAGCAGGTAGGGGGCGTAGGCCAGCAGGCGGTCGACCGATTCGGGCTTGACCAGCCGCTGCAAGCGATGGGCCGTGAAGAGGGCGGCGCCGATGGCGGCGACATCGGTGGTCAGGGTGACGATCAGGAAGGCGAAACGTGCCCGGTTCATGGTCGCACCCCTGCCGGGGGCGGCGCTGGCAGACGCGAGCGCAACCAGGTGAGGCCGACATCGGCGCCGCCCTTGAGCGCGATCCCGGCCAGGATCAGGGCGTAGAGCGGGAGCGGCGTCTGCCGGCGGTAGTGCTTGCGGACGAAGATGTGCATGGCCTGGTAGAAGGCGTAGCGGACGCGGGGGTTGCCGCGCGAGGCGGCGCCCTTGTGGTGGAGGACGCGCACCTGCGGATGATACCACACCTTCCAGCCCGCCCCTTTGATGCGATAGGCCCAGTCCAGGTCTTCGCCGTGCATGAAGAAGGCTTCGTCCAGCAGCCCGGCCTGGACGATGGCCTGGCGGCGGACGAGCATGAAGGCGCCCACCACCGAATCGACCTCGGTTTCCTGGTCTTCGGGCAGATAGCTCAGGTTGTACTGGGCCAGTCGCCTGCTGCCGGGGAAGAGTTTGCTCAGGCCCAGGCCGCGGTAGATGAAGGAGGCCGGGCTGGGGAAGGAGCGGCGGCAGGCTTTGTCCAGGCTGCCATCGGGCAGCACCAGTTTGGGGCCAGAGGCGCCCAGCTCGGGCCGGCGGTCCATGAGGTCGAGCATGGCGGCCAGGGCGGTGGGGGGCAGTTCGGTGTCGGGGTTGAGGAGGAGGGCGTAGCGGGGCAGGGCGGCCGGGCCGGCCATCGCCCCGAAGCCGTAGCTGCGCAGGCCGATGTTGTTGGCATAGGCGAAGCCGCCGTTGCGGGGGGCGGCGATGGCGGCGGCCTGAGGGAATTCCTGCCGCACCATGCCCAGGCTGCCGTCGGCGCTGGCGTTGTCGACGACGGTGACGTGGCAGACAAAATCGCCTTCGCTGGCATAGACCGAGCGAAGGCAGGTGCGAAGCAGATCTCTGGTGTTGTAGCTGACGATGACGATGGCCAGGTCGAGCATGCGCCGGTGGAGGGAAGGGGAGTGTAGGTTCGGCTCTATTTTAGCACCGGGCGGGGGGAGGGCAAAAGGGAGAGCGGTTAGCGAGTGGGGCGAGGCTGGCGGCGGGAAGAGCGGGAGGAATTGAGAACGAGACGGGAAGAATGGGTTTCGCTGACTTCGCCCTACTCAAAAGGCAACATCTGCTGAACCGATAGTTCTGTTTGGATGGGCAGCATGGCAAGAATTCCGTCAGCCGGGGCCTGGGCCAGTTCGCTCGGCTCCAGTTTGTGCAAGCCGCCGCCGTACACTCGGCCCTCGGCTAATAGCTCATGGGCGTCAATCTGAGTGAGCGCCTGCCACAGTTTTCGCGACAGGCTGGCGTCCTGCGCCAGTGCCCGGGCCAGGGCAGCCTTGGGATAGAGCAGGAGGTAGACATTGGCCGCAGTCGCCTGCGAATGATTGAGGATGAAGCGAAATGGGCGGCCATTCTTGGCGTCGCCTCGGCCGATGTAAGTGCACACAAAGGGGGTAGGTGGGCGGTCTTCCTGCGCATACCACGGAGTTCGATGGCGACACAAATAGCGGCCGGCCACTTCTGGTTTGCCGCTCTGCAAATAGCGCCAAAGCGCTGGGTAGCGCGTCTGGATTTCAGTTTCGGGCAAGCGACAATTCAGGAGGAAAAGCAAGCGGTCGATGACAGGATTGCCATCGCCGTTGGTCATCACTTCGTCTTCGGTCAAGAAGCGCGGTCCCGGTAAGATCGGTCGGAAGCATTCTATCGGCAGGCCCAGCGAGACGATGCGTTCTTTGCTGAGGATGAAGAATTCATTGCCGCCGGTGGCGATCCCCCGCTTGATCGTGAAGAAGTCTCCCAGTCTGGCGCCTTTCGTTGCCGTTCGCGCTTCTGCCATCGGGAAACGCGTCCATTTCGATTCACGGCTAATCACTGAAACCGGCGTCTTTCTGGAGATTCTGGGCGCAGCCACCGAGCCGCCAAAGGTGAACTCGACCTCATGCTCGGCTGGCGGCGCGGTCTTGCGCAGCCAAATCACCGCCGACGAAACCAGGGCGTCCTCGAACTGCACTTCGTTGGGGTCGAAGCGGTGGACGCGCAACAGGGTGACGCGCTCGAGAAGATAGTTCTTGACGGCCTTGCCATAGTTCACATCCATGAATTCGCTGGGGATCAGCCAGGCGGCGACGCCATCATCAGCCATCCAGCCGTGCGCCAGGGCCAAGAAGTAACAGTAAAGCCCCGACAGGCCAGATAGCGCCAGGCCCGCCCGCTGCCGGGCCAGACGGCGCAATCGTTCCTTCTCATCGCTGCTAAGATGATGGTGACGGACATAGGGAGGGTTGCAAATGATCAGGTTGAAGCGATCAGCTTCGGCATCGGGCGCTGTCGTGCGCGTGAAGTCGCTCAGATGCACCTCAAAGCCTATCCCCGACCACAAGTCTTGCGCTGGAGCGCCATAATGTGGATCGATCTCGTAACCTGCTGCAGCTGCGATGCACTCAGAATTGACGGTTTGGCGCAAGGCCGAAAAGAACACCCCCGTGCCGACCGCCGGGTCAAGGAAACGGACCGGTTCTTGTGCGCCCACCCAGGCCGCGCTTGCGCGCACGATCTGGGAGGCGAGTTCGAATGGTGTGGCAAATTGTCCCAACCGGTTTCGTTCGGCCTGCGTCTTCTGGCTATCAAGGAGCGCCTGAAGGCGTCGTCGCTCCAGCTCTTGCGCCTGCGGTTCGTTCATTTCTACAACCCAAATAGCTTAAGATCGTCGATACGATGCTCCCAAACCCAATCAATGCCTTCTGCCGCCTCGTAGCCAAGATAGCCGGTGTCGAAGTAACCGCACAAGAACAGGTTCAGTCGACCTTTGTTTTCGTAGGTGCGGCGAAGCTGGCTCATCTTTGCCGCTTCTTCCTTGCGCCGCTTGTTGACATTTGTGTAGTCGCCAGCAGATTTGGCCTCGAATAGGAGTGGGAAGTCGCCTTTTGCAGCAGATCTCGGCATGATCACGACATCGATTGGCAGGTTGATCTGCTTCTGTGCATCCTCCAGTTTCACCGGGATATTCAGATGAAAGCCGAATGCACCTGGCGATAGGGCTTCAGGCCAGGTGCGGCGGGTGCTTGAACATAGCCACGCGCCCGCAACCACTCGGCAATGGCTGCCAACTGTCGTTGCTCTTGCGCATTGCGGATGATGGGGTTGGCCACAGCGCCGCACAGGCGGTCGGCAACGATGGTCGCCGCCCGCACGACCTCGACATCCGTCGCCGGTTCCTCGCGGTCAAGCCAAACGAAGATGTCGGGGTCGGTCAGCCGCTCGATCACGGCCCCGATTTTTCGCAAATAGCCCTCAAGCTGCGTTGATTCCATGCGGTCCGGCACCTTTTTCTGGTTCTCGATCGTTTTGACCAGATTGGCCGGAGCCCCGGAGAGACCAATCAACCTGTCCACAGCCAGCGGCGGACAGGTGGACATCCGCAGAGTGGGCAAAACCTCGGGCCATTGCCTCAAGATGGCAGGCTGGATAGTCCTAAGCAGATCGGTCCGGCGCAACGCATGTTCAACATCTTGGGTCGTCTTGACGCGAGTGGTGCGAAACGCTTCTGGCGCAAACTCAAGGAACCACTTGTTGTACATGTCCACAGACTGTGCGACATCACTCTTCCACAGATCCGGTTTGTCTCTGTTGACGGCCATGACGGTATTCCTCCTCGAAAAAGTCACCCTCATAGCCCTGCTCGCGCAGCCACGCCCGCTCTTTCGCCGTCAGCGGGGCCGCGGCCAGCAGGTCGGGCCGGCGGGCCAACGTGCGCAGCAGCGCCTGCTGCCGGCGCCAGGCCTCGATCTTGGCGTGATGGCCGGAGATAAGCACCTCGGGCACGGCCCAGTCGCGAAAGACCGGCGGCCGTGTGTAATGCGGACCTTCCAAGACGCCGGTCGCGTGCGAATCCATCGCCGCCGACAACTCGTAGCCGAGCGCGCCCGGCAGCAGCCGCACCACCGCATCCACCACCACCAGCGCCGCCGGCTCCCCGCCCGAAAGTACATAATCGCCGATCGAAAGCTCGTCCGTAGCCAGATGCTCGCGCACCCGCTCATCCACGCCTTCGTAGCGCCCGCAAATCAACATGAAACGCGGCAAAGCAGCCAGCGCTTGCGCCGCCGCCTGGTCGAACACCCGGCCCTGGGGCGTCAGCAGGATGACCGGGCAGGCATCCTCGCCCCGCACTGCCTCCACCGCGGAAAAAATCGGCTCCGGCTTCATCACCATGCCGCCGCCGCCGCCATAGGGCGCGTCATCGGTCAGCTGATGCTTGTCGGTGGCGTAATCGCGGATGTTATGCGCCCGCACTTCCACCAGCCCACGCTCGCGCGCCCGTTTGATGATCGAGGCATCGAACGGGCCGCTGAACAGTTCTGGGAAGATGGTGAAGATGTCGATGCGCATGGGGGGTTCCGGGTGCGGAGTTCCGGGTGCGGGGTTTGGGGTTTGGGGTTTTCGGGTGCCGGGTCCCGAAAACCGGAAGTCTGCCAATCATAGCCGAAGGCCCACCCGCCGCCCAAACTCCCCCCTCCCTGCCTCTCCCCGCCATCGCCGGGCCGTGGAACGGGCCCGGCTACAAAGGGAAGGCCCTGCGGGCCTGGATCGCGCAGCCTCACCGTCGCCGCCATCGCCATCGCCGGGCCGGGGAACGGGCCCGGCTACAAAGGGAAGGCCCTGCGGGCCTGGATCGCGCAGCCTCA
>CAYWPZ010000088.1:8278-16991 GCA_964460135.1 uncultured Caldilineales bacterium
CGGGGAACGGGCCCGGCTACAAAGGGAAGGCCCTGCGGGCCTGGATCGCGCAGCCACGCCGGGGTTTCACCTCTGGCCGGGCGACCTCTTGCTCCCGGCGCACCCGCGCCAAAACCCAAATCATCCTGACGCGCTTCACTTGCTTTCTCCCTTCCCAATCGCAACCATTACAATAGCCCTCTCCGCGTGTCCCCTTCTCTGCGTCCCTGCGTCCCCCTCCCCATGCCCCCACGTCTGCTCGCCCTCTGCCTCGCCGCCCTCCTCCTGGCAGCGTGCAATCCCCAAATCGAACCCACCCTGCCGCCGCCCACCCCGGCCACCGCCACCGTCGCCCCGGTCGCGACGCCAGCCCCCATCGCCACCCAATCGGCCCCTTCGCCCACGCTGCCGCCCGCCACAGCCACCCCTGCGCCGCCGCCCACCCCGGCCGCCATCTTTGTCGCCCTCAGCGCCAACATCCCCGCCGGCCTGCGCAGTCAGATGGAAACCATCTTTGGCCAGCCCGGCCTCCTGCCCGGCGGCCAGACCATCGCAAAACAGGAAAGCTCGGCCGAAGGAAGCAATTTCATTGCCTTTGCGCCTCTTGCAGCGGTCCAAGGCGAAAGGCTGGCCGAACGCGTCTACGCCGTCGTCGCCCCCTTCGCCACCGTGCGCGACGAGATCACGCTGAACGAACTAAAGGCGCGCTGGCCGGTCGCAGGCGACGGCCCGCTGTTCGTCAGCGAAGACGCCGCCCTTGCCCTCGGCCCCATCTTCGCCGGCCTCCCGGCCCGGATTCTCCCCGCCGCCGACCTCCCCGCCCGCCTGGCCGCCGAACCTGCCAGCCTGGGCATCCTCCCCTTCAACCAACTCGACCCCAGCTACAAGGTCCTGGCCGTGGATGGCGCCAACCCGCTCGACAACCGCCTCCAACCCGAAACCTATCCTCTGGCCGTCGCCCTGGCCCTCACCGGCCCCGACGCCGCCGAGCTGGCCCCGGCCCTGCGCGCCGCTGTCGCCCCCGCCTCCAACCGCGACCCCGGCCGCCTGACCACCTTGATCATGACCGGCGTCACCGCCATGTCGCGCGGGACAGCAGAGAAGATGGAGGAGAAGGGCTACACCTATCCCGCCCAGGTCATCTCCGCCACCCTCGCCGCCGCCGACATCACCCACGTCAGCAACGAAGTGCCCTTCATCGACGGCTGCAAAGTCAATAACACCTACATGAACCTGGTGCTGTGCTCAGACTACCCCTACTGGCAGGCGTTGGCAGCCATCGGCGCCGACATCGTCGGGCTGAGCGGCAACCACGTCAACGATTTCGGTCGCGAGGGGGCGCGCGAGTCGCTCCAATTCTATCGCGACCGCGGCATCCCCATCTATGGCAGCGGCCTGAACGAGACCGAAGCCTGCCAGCCGCTGTTGTGGGAAGACCACGGCAACACCTTCGCCTTTCTGGCCGCCCTGGCCTGGTGGCCCGATTCGGCCTGGGCCACGGCCGACAAACCCGGGGCCTGCTATTTTTATGACAACTACGACCCAATCATCGCCAAGATCGGCGAACTGAGCCAGACGGTGGACATCGTCGCCGTCGAGTTGCAATACCACGAGACCTACAACCCCTGGCCCATCCCCGAACAAGTAGAAGAATTCCGGGCCTTGCGCGCCGCCGGGGCCGACATCGTCACCGGGGTGCAGAGCCACGTCCCCCAGGCCAGCGAAGCCTACGGGGCCAGCGATGTGGGCGGGCCGGGCGTCATCAACTACGGCCTCGGCAACCTCTTCTTCGACCAAATGCAGGATTGGGACACCCGCAGCGAACTCATCGCCCGCCACACCATCTACGACGGCCGCCTGCTCAGCACCGAACTCCTCACGGCCGTCCTCGAAGATTTCGCCCAACCGCGCTGGGCCACGCCAGACGAACGGGCCAAGATCCTGCGCCGGGTCTTCGACGCCGCGCCCGAACGCCCCGCCGCCGGACAGAGCCAGCTCCCCAGGGCCCGCCCCACCCTGGCCCCGCTGGCCGAGCCAGAAGCAGCCACACCCACCCCCGAAAGCGCCCCCATCACAAGCACCGTCCCCGCCGCCACCACCGCCTTCCTCAGCCAGCCTGCCGCCCTCCTCGCCTGGCCCACGCCCGCGCCTACGCCCGTTGACCACTACCTGCTCGGCCGGCCCACCGACCCCGCCGCCAACCAAATCCCCGGCCCCATCTACACCTTTGGCGATACGCAGAGTGGCCGCCGGCGCAGCCATCACGGCGTCGATGTCCCCAATCCGCTGGCGACGGCGGTGCTGGCCCCGGCCAACGCCGTCATCTACTATGCCGGGCCGGACCTGGCCCCGAACATCTTCGGCCCCCGGCCCGACTTCTTCGGCAACACCGTTGTTTTCCGGCTGGATGCCGCCTGGCGCCAGCAGCCGGTCTACGTCCTCTACGGCCATCTCAACACCATCGCCGTGCAGACGGGCGAGCATGTGACGGCCGGGCAGCCGGTGGGCGCCGTGGGGATGACCGGCATCGCCATCGGCCCGCACACCCACATCGAGGTGCGGCTGGGCAGCCCGGAATTCGGCAACTCCTACAACCCCGGCCTCTGGCTGACGCCGCTGGCCGGGTTGGGTACAGTGGCCGGACAGTTGGTCACGCCCGACGGCCGGGCCTGGACGGGGCTAAACATCCTGCTCTACCGGCTCGGAGAAGGCGGCGCCCGGCTGGTGCGGGTGCTGCCCACCTACGCCAACGACCCCGACCTGCGCCCTGACCCCGAATGGGCCGAGACCTTCGTCGCCGCCGACCTGCCCGCGGGCGAATACGAGCTGGCCTTCAAACTCTTGGGGAGGGTCTATCGCGGCCGCCTGACGGTGGAGCCGGGCAAGACCAGCTACCAGCGCTTCGTCGTCCCGGCATTGTAGGGGTACGCGGATAAACGCGGATGAACGCGGATCAAAAGAAGAAGGAATCCGCGCCAACCCGCGTTCATCCGCGTACCAACACCCGCCATCTGCCTTCGTGCTGCATCACCAACAACAAATCCGCGTCAACCCGCGTTCATCCGCGTACCAACACCCGCCATCTGCCTTTGCGCCGCATCACCAACAACAAATCCGCGTCAACCCGCGTTCATCCGCGTACCAACACCCATCACCCCAACACCCGTTCGATTGCCCCCACTGCCCGCTCGATCCCGCCCAAACCGGCCATCTCCTCGGCCCACCAGCCGGCGCTGACCCGAAACGATGGGTCGCCGAGAAGCTGCGAGACCAGGACCGGCGCGCGGGCGGCGTCGAAATCGGCCGGGCGCACACCAAAACCCACGCCCGCCTGAGTCACACGCCCGGCCTGGGGCATTTGGTCGCCGGCGTGGGGGACGACGATCTGGGGCAGGCCGTGCACCAGAGCGGCGTGCGTGGTGCCGACGCCGCCATGGTGAATGATGGCGGCCAGGCGCGGGAAAACGGCGCCATACTGCACCCATTCGCTCACCCCAACCCCCTCTGGCAGCCCGGCCGGCCTGACCCCGCCCTCGCCGAGCGCCAACCACGGCTGCGCCCCGGCCTGCATCACGGCCCTGGCGGCGATGCGAAAGAAGGCATCGTCGCGATTGAACGTCGAACCGAGGGTGATCAACACCAGCGGGCGGTCAGAGGCAGGTTCGGTGGGCGAAGACGCCAGCGCGCCGCCGCAGAAGACCGTCGGCTCGCCGACTTCCGGCAGATCGGCATACCAGCCACGGCAGAAGAAATCCAGGTGCAGGTGGGATGAAGAGGGCGTCCCTCGGCCCTGGTCCCAGTAGTCGCCCGCGCCCCCAACCCTCTCACACAGCCGGGCAACGGCTGCGGCAGCCGGGCCGGGAATGGAGGCCGGGGGCAGGGCCGGGCGGCCGACCACCACCAGGGGCAGCCCCAGCTTCTCGGCCAGGAACGCGCCCGCGGCCACGAACGGCTCGATCAGGACGGCGTCGGGGCGGAAATCCCGCGCCACATCCTCGAAAGCAGCCAGCGCCGCCCCCACTGCCTCTGGAAGCAGCCACACCTCTAGCCCACGCTCCCGTCGCGCCCGCTCGCGCTCCTCTGCCCCCAGGCCGGGCGGCAAGGGCGGCAGGTGGTCTTGCCAGCCGGTGGATGAAACGGCAGCGAAACGCACGCCCGCAGCAACGACGCTGGCCTCGACCGCCACGCCGCTGGCCCACAACACCTCATGACCGCGCCGGGCCAGCGCCGCCGCCGTCGCCAGGTAGCCGCCCCAGTCCAGGTGCCCGGGAAGGGGGTGGGAGAGGCAAAGGATGCGCAAGGAGGGAATTGCGGATTTCGGCTTGCGAACTGCGGAATGCGTCTCTTACGTCGTGCGAATGTCCATCACTTCGACGCTGAGGTCGGAGAGGATGTCCTCGACCTCGCGCTGGCTCATATCCCGGATCTTCATCATCACCAGTTCGGTGTCGGGGTCGGGGGTGCCGACCGTGACCATGCTGATGAAGACGCCGCCGGCGTTGGTGACGGCGTTGGTGAGGTCGGCCAACATGCCGCGCATCTCCGGCACCAGCAGCGTCACCCGCACCCCGCGCTGGCGGGCGCCCATGGCCTCGATCGCCAGCCGAAAAAGGTCAGTCTGCGTGATGATGCCCGCCAGATGGCCGTCGACCATCACCGGCAGCGAGCTGACTTTGTTATCGGCCATCAGCCGCGCCGCCTCCTCGATGGGCATGTCGGGCCGGGCTGTGGCCGGGTTGCGCACCATACAGTGCTTGACCGGGCCTTCGCCCATGAGGTGATGGGCGTCGACAATGCCCACCAGCTTTTCGCCTTCCATCACCGGCACACGACGGAAATCAGAGACGGCCAGGAGTTGCCGCACCTCGGCCACCGTGCAGTTGGATTGCACCGTCACGACGTTCTTGGTCATAAAATCGCTTACAAGCATAGATTTGCCTCACAAAAGAGATAGTGCGAATTGCAGCTCACGCCTCACTTCGAAAAGACATCTTGCGCCAGCTCCGGCCGGGCGGTGATGATGCCATCGGCGCCCAGGGCCAGCAGGCGGCTGATCTCGGCCGGGTCATCGACGCCGCTGAAAAAGATCTTCTGGTTGAGGGCGTGGACATTGGCGATGAAGCGCGGGCTATCGAGACGAAGACGACCGGACTTTATCGGCGCTTCGTAGACATCGCCCAAAGCGCGATGCAGTCCGATCAGCCCAAAACCCTGTAACAGCGAGAAGGTGCGCAATTCGTTGCCGCCAGCGACCGTGGCCACATCAGGCGACAGGCGGCGAAAGCGGCGCAGGACACTCTCGTGCGGGCTGCCTACGATCACGCGATCCTGGGCCTGAGCAGCGACGAGGGCATTCGTGAGTCGTTCGGCTGCGACGGTCGAGTCATCCTGCAGGGCGATTTGTAGCCGGGCGGCGGGGAAGGCTGCCATCACTTCGGCCAGGGTCGAAAGCCTCACGCCCTTGCCGCGGTAGGGATAGGTGATGCCGCCGTCGGGGATGAAGCGATAACCGGCATCAAGGGTCTTGAGCTGGGCCAGGGTCAAGTCGCTGACTTTGCCGGCGCCATCGGTGGCGCGATCGACGGTCTCGTCGCGCAGGACAATCAGTTCGCCATCGGCGCTGAGGCGGACATCGAGCGCCAGGAAGTCGGCGCCGAGGTCGAGTGCGGTCTGGAAGGCGACGAGGGTGTTTGCGGGCGCCTGGGATGCGGCCCCGCCCTGCGCCACCAACACGGCCTCGGCAGACTGCAAGACCGGACGGCCGGCGCGCGGGGCCACGGTGATGGCCCGATGCAGGCCGAACATCAAGAAGACGATGACAACCGAGGCCAGCAGGCGAAAATAGATATCACGACGCATGAACGAATTATAGCACCACCCGTGCCGCGATGCGTTATGGGGAGTCGTCTCGCGCTTACCTTGCCGGCGCGATGTCGTGGTTCAGGGCTGCGTCAGGCGCAGGAGGACGCTGGAGGCGGCGGGGATCTCGGCGTAGGGGATGTAGTCGGCAAAACCGCCGGCCGGCGTGGCCGTGAAGGAGGCAGGGTTGGCCGGGCCGAGGATCACTTCCACGTTCGCCGGGCCGCGGAAAGGTCCGGCGGCCAGGCTGAGTTTGTACAGGTCGGCGGTCAAGGGGCGGGGATGCACGTTTACCAGGGCCAGGAAGGCTTCGTCGTCATCATAGCGCAGCAGGCTGAACAGCCGCGGGCTGCCTGGATCGATAATGGCGGTGGCGCCGGTGCGCAGAGCGGCATGGCCGGCGCGCAACTGCGTCAGCGTGCGATAGTGGTTGAGCAGGGAAGCGGGGTCGTCCTGCTGCAAGGCCACGCTGCGTTTCTTCCAATCGGACGCCGGCGCCCGCCAGGGGAAGGTGTCGGAAAAGCCGACCTTGACCGTGTCGCTGCTCCACTGCATGGGCCGGCGGATGTCCTCGTCCGGTTTGACGCCGGTCATGCCGATCTCCTCGCCGTAGTAGAGGAAAGGGATGCCGGGCGAGGTGAGCAGCATCGTCGCCGCCAGCTTAGCCCGTTCGTCGTCCCGCAGCTGTGAGTTCACCCGATCCTGGTCGTGGTTGGTGAGGAAGGTGGCGTAGCGGCCCTCCGGGTAGCTGTCCATGACGAATTGCAGATATTGCAGGGTGGAGTTGGCGATGGGGCCGTGGCTGGCGGCGAGGAATTTCTCGGCCAGATCGAACTCGAAGGCGCTGTCCAGCTTGTCCTCCAGGTAGGGGATGACGTTGGCGGTGTCGGTCCAGGCCTCGCCCACGGTGAAGGCGTCGGGCTTGACGCTGCGATAGAAGGCGCCGAACTCCTCTAGCCAGGCGTGGGTTTGCGGCGAATTCTCCTGCACCGCGCCCATCTCCACATAATGCCGCACCGCGTCCAGGCGGAAGCCATCCACGCCCACCTCGGCCAGCCAGAAGCGGATGACGTTGTTGATCTCGGTGTGGACGGTGGGGTTGCTCAGGTTCAGGTCGGGCATCTGATCCCAAAAGATGCCGTAGTAGAAGCGGCCGTTGCTGGCCTTGTGCCACACCGGCTGCCCCCAGGGGCCGCGGAAGCCGGGGTTCGTGTCGCTCCACACATACCAGTCGGCGAAGGCGGGATCGCCGTCCAGCGATTTCTGGAACCAGGGATGCTGGGTGCTGCTGTGGTTGATCACCAGATCGATGATCACACGGATGCCGCGCTCGTGGGCCGCGGCCAGGAACTGGCGGAAGTCGTCCATCGTGCCGTACTGCGGGTTGACGCCGTAGTAATCGGTGACATCGTAGCCGTGGTAGCTGGGCGAAGGGTTGATCGGCATCAGCCAGATGCCGGTGACGCCCAGATCGGTGGCGGTGGCGGGGTCGCCGTCGTTGAGATAGTCGAGTCTGGCGGTGAGGCCGTTGAAATCGCCGATGCCGTCGCCGTCGCTGTCTTGGAAGCTACGCACGAAGATCTCGTAGAAGATGGCATCTCGCCACCAGTCCTGGCCGGCTGGGGCTGGCGCCGGGGTGGGGACCGCAGGTGTGGGCGCGGGGGCCGCGGCGGTGGGCGGGAGCGTGGCCGGGGTGGGCGTGGGCGTGGGCTGTGGGGCGCGGTTGCAGGCGGCCAGGAGCAAGGCCAGCAGAGCGATCAGACCCATGTTGAAGGCGTTGCGAGGCATGGGATGTGTCTTTTTGATGTGGGCAGGGCGGGCGCGCTGATCAGATGAGGATGGCCCCGCTCTGCGGCGGCAGGGTCAGGCGCAGGCCGCCGGAGGTGGCGACCGCACCCGGCCCGCCCAGCCGATCGACCCCCTGCACACCCTCCACCGCCGGCAGGGCCAGTTCGCGGGGGGCGAGGCCGGCGTTGAGGGCGATGATCAGGCTTTGGCCGGGGAGATGGCGCTGGTAGGCCCAGGTTCCGGCCCCGGCGTCGAGATGGAGGGTGCGACGGTCGCCCCGGCGCAGGGCGGGATAGGTCTGGCGCAGGTGCACGAGGGTGCGAAAATAGGCGGGCAGGTCGGCGGCCAGGGCCGCATCCCAGTGCATGGGCAGGCGCGCCTCCTCGAATAGGCCCTTGCCGTCGTAGTGGGTGGGCCGCTCCTGTGTCACGCCCGCCTCGGTGCCGTAGTAGTTGATGGGGTTCCCTGCCAGGGTGTAGAGCAGCAGCGCGCCCAGCTTCAGCTTTGCCCGATCATCCCCGGCCAGGAACAGAAAACGGTTCATGTCGTGGTTGTCGAGCAGGGTGAGGCGGTCGCAGGCGTCGCCGAAATAGGCTTCGTGGCCGTCGAGATAGGCGACGAAGCGATCCAGCGGCCAGCGACCGTAGCCAAAGGTCTGGCGCAGGGCCTCGGCCAGGAGGAAGTCGATCAGGCCGTCGAAGGCGACGGTGAAAGTGCGTTGCAGGGGGGCGTCGTTGATCACCTCGCCGAAGAGCCAGGCATCGGGCCGGGTGGTCTTGCAGGCGCGGCGGAAATCGACCCAGAAATCGAGGGGCGGGCCGTAGGCAAAGTCGAGGCGATAGCCGTCGAAGCCCCGCCGCAGCCAGTGGCGGGCGCAGTCAAGCAGGTAGTGGCGGGCAGGACTGCCCAGGCGCAGGTTGAGCCTGGGCATGGTCTTGACGCCGAAATAGCCTTCGTACTCGTCCGGCCAGCGGCTCCATTCGTACCAGTCGTGATAGGGACTCTGCCGATCTTGTTGCGCGGCCAGCAGGGTGGGGTGCAGGTGCGACCAGTGATTGGCGACGAAATCGAGGATCAGACGCAGGCC
>CAYWPZ010000089.1:0-16875 GCA_964460135.1 uncultured Caldilineales bacterium
GCAGCCACCTTTCAAGGCCGCCCTCTCTACGACGCCTGGGAATCGTTCAACGAACCGAACCCGGTCGACGCCGCCCAAATGGCATCGCTGGCAACCTTCGAAGCCGAGCGCACGCGCCTGCTGGCGGCCAATGGCATCCGTTCGTGCGTGGGCAACTTCAGCACCGGCCAGCCGCCCCTGGAACTCTGGCCAGCCTTCTTCCCCGCCCTGCAAACCATAGTCGAAAGCAACGGCTTTCTGGGCTTGCACGAATACTCGGCCCCCTACCTGTGGTTTGGCAGCGGGCCGCACCAAAACCAGCCCGGCGCCGACGAAGGCGACAGCGGCTGGCTGACCCTGCGCTACCGCAAGGTCTATCGGCGTTACTTGCAGCCGGCTGGCCTCGCCGTTCCCCTGCTCGTCACCGAGCTGGGGGTGGATGGGCAAGTGGGGAACCGGCCAGGACCGGCGGGGCTGGGCTGGCGCGATTTCGGCGGCTTCTGGCGGGGCGAGGGCAAAGTGACGACGACCGAAGAAGGATTTTATGTCGAGCAACTGGCCTGGTACGACGCCGAGTTGCAAAAAGATGACTATGTGAAAGGGGCGGCGATCTACGCCCTGGTGGCGCAGGAAGGATGGCTGAGCTTCGAGGTTGCCGGCCCGGCCAGCCAGATCCTGCGCCAATACCTGGCTGTGCACCCACCACCCTGACGCCCCCAGGGGCGTGGCGACCACGCCCCTACATCCGGCGCAAATCCTCGCTATCCCCCACCAGCCGGGCGTGGACGCGACAATAAGCCGAACCGGCCATGGCCCGATTCTTGCACGGCTTGCCCGCCTGCGTCGTCGCCTTGCACAACCCCGGCTCGACCGAGGCGGCGATGGGCACCGAACCCTGATAGGCACTCGCCTCCACCAGGGCGACCAGCTCCTTCATCTCCTCGAACTCGGTATGCAGAGCCTCAACGATCGACTCCGGGTCAGACGCCAGGCCGGCGTCGGTAATCACCCCCACCACAACCTCGCCGGCATAGCTGATGATACTCACACCCAGCCCCATCCGGCCCGACTGCGGCACCCAGAACATCAGCCCATCGATGCGACTGCCGGCAAAATAGAGCTTCTGGCGCGGCCCCGGCACATTCGTCAGCACCAGACTCGCCTTCGAGGCAAAGAATTGCACACCCATGCTCTCGACTTCGGTTGGGGCCAGCCCCATGGCCTGCAAGATCGCAAAACCCACCACCGCTTCTGGCGAGCCTTTGAGGTCGTCCATGCGCTTCTTGACCACCACCAGCCGCTCCAACGGTTCAGCAATGCCGATCGGCAGCGCCATCACCACCAATCCGAAATGATTGCCCAACTTGATCGCCTCGGCTGGCGAGCGCAGGTTCACCGGCACCATCGCCCGGATATCGAGACCATCCACCCGGTCGTCGCGGCTGATCAGATAACGCCGTAAAGCGCCGCTGACCAGCGTCATCAGCACATCATTGACCGTGGCATCCATCGACCGCCCCATACGCTTGACCTCGTCCAGCGGCAGCGGGTCGGTCCAGGCCGTGTGCTTGCTCACCCCCAGGTGGCCCTTGAACGAGGTCTTTGGATCGGGAGGCAGAGCCACCAGCCGGCCGAGCGATTGGGCGTAGCTGCCGGCCTCGCGCGTGCGCTCCAGCAGCCGAGCGGGATTTCGCAACATACTCATCCCCTCGTTCACCACCCCCTCCGTCACTTTCCGGCCCACGGCAAAGGCATTGGCGGCCGGACGGATGAGGCTACTCAACGACGAATCGCGCCGCCGATGCGTCTCATCGCTTTCGGCGCTCGGCCAGGGCGCATCGGCGTCGGCATCACACAGCGAAAGCATCACCTGCATCAGGGCAATGCCATCGGCGATGCAATGATGGAGGCGACAGAAGAGCAACGAGCCGCCCTCGTAGCCTTCGATGATGTGGAACTGCCACAGCGGTTTGCTGAAATCGAGCGGCGAACTGGCCAGATGGTTCACCACCTCGGTCAGGGCGGCGTCATCGCCAGGCGCGGGCAGGGCGATGCGATGCAGGTGGGCGTCGAGATCGAAATGGGGGTCATCTTCCCAGACGGGCGGACGCAGAGGCAAGCGCGAATCGACAACCCGTTGACGAAAGCGGCGGAAACGCAGCAAGCGTTGCTCCAATGTGGCCCGCACACGCGCAATGTCCGGCGCCTGCTCGAAGCGAAAGAAGCCGCTGATCATCATCAGGTTGGTGGGGTCTTCCATGTGCAGCCAGGCTGCATCCACATTCGACATTGCTTGCTTGGCCATGTCTGGTGTCTCCGTCGAGAAAAATAGCGACCGTGGGATGGATCGGGGATGTCGGTCGTAGAACAGAACGATGATAGCGCCAGTTTAGCACAACCCTGCCACGATCCGCATCCTGGCGCCCCCCCTAGGCCCGCGCACCTACCCAGCCCTACACCCTCTCGGAATTACCAACTGGCGATAGGGGTAGTACCACCCCAGACACCTTCAAAAGTTATGATCTCGTTCTGGCTTTAGTTTAGCGTTGTATCAGCGGCAAGAAAAACTGCTCCGCCACGACGATCTCCACCGTGTCCTGGCCAACGGCCCCTCCGGCGTCCGTGGCCGTGAGGGTGATGGTGTGGCGGCCGGCTGGAAGCGAATCGAGCGCGATCTCGCGGCCCGCGCCCAGGTCGCCGCTGAGGCTGCTCGACCAGCGAAAGGCCGGGCCGGCGAGCACGCCGTCTTCCATATCGGTGGCGCCGCCTGCCAGCATGACGACTTCGCCGGGGCGGTAGCGGGCGTTCGTGGCCGGCTCGTGGATGAGGGTCAGCGGGCTGTTATTGGGAACCGTGATCCCGCTAGCCTGCGCTTCGCCGGTGTTGACGCCATCGGTGGCGATGACGCGCAGCTTGCCCTGGGCGCTGCCTGGCAGCGTGCGCAGCAGTTCAGCCGTGATTTCGAGCTCGGTCTCGGGCTGATCCAGCGCCATCGCGTACCACTCTGTACCATTTGGGCTGTACTGGACGATGAAGTGCAGGTCGTCGCCGTCGTCATCTTCGGCGCGCCAGCGGATCCTACTCCCTGGGGCCAGGGTGGTGGGAGCAGTGGGCTCCAGGATCGATACCGTGGGCGCGTTGGCGCTGACCACAACCTCAGCCAGGACGATCGTCTCCTGCGCCGCGGCGCCGGACGTCTCGGTCAGGCTGAAGACCATGTACTTCGTCGTCGCCGGATAAGGCATGACATCCACCAACGAGATGAAGTGCTGCGGATCCGGCGTATCGGCGCCGTCGCCTTCGCCGCCGTAGATATGGGTGGCCAGCGGCTGCCGTTCGACGTCCAGGAAGGTAACGGAGGCGCTGACCACGGTCGCGGCGGCGATGGACTGCCTTTCGATTGCCTGGGCCAGCGTGTCGTGGGCCACGGTCTGCTGGCGGTAGAACGGCGCCAGCGTGATGCTACGGTCCTCTGGATCGATGGCGCCGTTGGTAAGGACGAATTCCTCGGCTTCCAGCAGCGCCTTTGCCGCCGGGTTGGCGACGGGCTGCACAACGGGCGCGGCTTGGGTCGCGCTGCCGGCGGCCTGCGAAGGCGGCCACGAGCAAGGAATGCCATAGGTGGGCAACAGCCGGCAGTATTCCCAAGGCGAAATCCACTGTGGCGATTCGTAGCCCATCAGTGGATAGCCAAGGTTCGGCCTGGCGATGTTGGGATCGGGGGAAATGACGATGGGGACGCTGTTACCAAAGGCGTAGTAATAGACATCGAGACCATAGTAGCCGCGATTGTCGATATCGCTGATGAAGGTCGCCAGCTGGCAGTCAGGGAAGGGCCACGGATAGTTGGGATCCACCGCGCCGCCTGCAGATTCTGTCCCACTGCAGTTCACGTGTTTCTGTCCCCTGTTGTGGCTAAGCTCATGGCTGATCACTTCCCCATCAAAATAGTACCAAGTCGATGTAGTGCCAGTCCTGTCGCCCATCGTGCCTGCTCCTTCCCAGCGCTTAAGATAGGCTTTGCCAAAGTTCTGTTCCTCACCGTCTACGATGGGCGCGCGCACGTTGCCGTACCAGTGCATCTCGGCGACGGGGTCGTTGGACCAGGAATTGTACCAGCGGATGCGGGCGATGACATCGTCCAGATCGCCTGGCGCCTGCGGCGTCCAGTCGCCGCTGAAGGGCTTGACCAGGCTGTATTGCCAGAGGTTCACCGACTCGACAGGATGGTAGCGGAGGAGATTATTGTAGACGCTCTCGCAGGTCGGTTCGGAGAAGCAATAATAGGCGTCGGCGGGGAAGTTGTCGCCCTGCGGAAAGATCTTGAGTGGCACCATCATCACGTTCATCGCTTTGCCGTCCCTGAAGACCACTTCCTCGGCCAGGGTGTTGTTGGCGTAGTTCGTTTCCGGCGCCTTGTGATCCTGGTTGACATCGGCGGTCAGCCGCAGCGTGCCCGACCGCCAATCGGAAGGCAGCCGGAACCAGTGCGTGTGGTCCATCTCGATCCGTTTCTGATACAGGCCGTGCGGGGGTGGGATCAGGATCTTGCCCTGAGGCTTGAGCGTACCCAACAGCGTCCAACTGTTGCCGTTCTTGCGTTCCACCTTCAGGCGAGCATCGACGCCGTGGGGGACGTTGCCGTTCTGGTCGATAGAATAGACGCGGACGATGGTGTTGCGACCCTGCACCAGTGGCATGTTGTTTTCGAAGTCCTGGATGCCCTGCGAGACCTCGATGATCATAGGCCGGATGTCGTACGTGATGGGCGTGTTGGTGGGGGTGCGCGTCGGGGTGCGGGTCGGGGTGCTTGTGGGCAACGTGATGTCGAAGGGCGTGGGCGTGCGCGTGGGCGTGTTGGTGGGC
This sequence comes from uncultured Caldilineales bacterium, assembly GCA_964460135.1. GTDB lineage: Bacteria > Chloroflexota > Anaerolineae > J102 > J102 > SSF26. The sequence continues at coordinate 4,846 of CAYWPZ010000089.1, forward strand.
AGGGTGATGTCGAAGGGCGTGGGCGTCGGCGTGCGTGTCGGCGTCCGCGTCGGCGTTCGCGTAGGGGTGGGAGTGCGGGTGGGTGTTGGGGTACGTGTCGGCGTCCGGGTGCGCGTCGGCGTTCGGGTAGGCGTACGCGTCGGTGTAGGCGTCAGGGTGGCTGTAGGAGTCGGAGTCGAGCTGGGGCAGGCTACTGTGTCGTCGGCCTGCTTCTCGTCGCTGCTGCTGCCGCCGGTTGCATCGATCAACTTGCCCATAGCCGTGTTGCTGATGATCACCCCGTTGGCGACGCCGGCGTCCACCCGCACCCTGAAGGCAATGGCGTGGCTTTGCCCCGGCCCCAGGACGCCCTGCCAGCGGATGACCTTGCCATCGAGGAAGGCGCCGTTGGTGGCGCTGCCGGCGACATAGCTGGTGAAGTCGGGCAGCGTGTCTTCGATCTCCGCGGCCAGGCCGGGGCCGGCTGCGGATGTGTTGGCCAGGGTGATGTTGTAGCGGATGACGCCGTTAGGGCACAACGGCGGCGAGATCACGGTTGAGTCGAGCGTGATCTGGGCGTCGGTGGGGCTGAGCGACGGGCCGGAAGAAGCGACGGGCGAAAGCAGCAGGGCAAGCCCATGAGCAGAGGAAAGACGGCAAGAGATCGTTGGGATCGCATGAAAAGCCTCCTGAGGGGTGCAGAGGACGCTGAGAACGCCCGTACGCAGGTCGCAGTCTGGAAGGTCGGCCGATGTGTTGTCTGTCAGCGCCTCAGGCTCTGCAAGGCTTCATTCGCCGCCTTGCCGGCCATGTACACTGACAACCCCGAAAATGTCCGGGAAGTCTACCATAAGAGCCCGCGCGCCTGCAAATGGAGGCAAAAAGGGCCCCCTACGACGGCGTGGATGATTTGACACCGGGCCAACACAAATGCTATTCTGCCACCCGTTTTTGCAAATGATTTGCAAAAACAGACCTATCGACACCGCATCGCCCACAGCCGGAGGCACTCCCATCCGCCAAGACAGAGAATGCCCCCGGCTTCCACCAAGGAGGAGCACCATGGTTCCCAGATAGGATAACACAAAACGCCCTTCCCTTACCAGACAAAGTCCTGTGAATCACCCTACGCCACTCACGCCCGAACAACGCCTGCGAGCCGCCGGCCAGCGCATCACCGCCCAACGCAGCCTGATCCTGAAGCTGCTGGATGCCAGCGAAGGGCATCTCGATGCCGAGACCCTGCACGAGCGCGCCCGGCAGGAGATGCCGGACATCAACCTCTCCACCGTCTACCGCACGCTCACCGTGCTCAAAGAAGCCGGCCTGGTCGAGCAGCGCTACTTCGCCCGCGACCACAGCCGGGAATACTTCGAACCGGCGACGGCAGTGGAACACTACCATTTCACCTGCCTGGGCTGCGGCCGCGTGGTCGAGTTCGATACCCCCCTCATCGCCAAAGTGCGCGCCGATCTGCAGGTGCAGCACAGCGTCCAGATCCGCCACGCCTGCATCTGCTTCGAAGGCGTCTGCGCTGACTGCGCCGCCAAAGCGCCGGCGCACACCCACCCTTCAACGACTACCCCACAAGGAGCAACGTAACTCCCATGTTTCTTCCACCCCGTCGCTGGTCGATTCTCCTCGCCCTGTTCATCCTCATCGTGGCAACGGCAGCCTGCCAACCGCCCGCGCCCCCAACCGCCCCCACCGCCGTGGCCGACCCGGAGCCGGCCGCCAGCCCCGAAGCCGACCCAGAGCCGGCCGCCACCCTGGCCCCCACAGAAGGCGCCCTGCTCATCTACTCTGGCCGCAGCGAAGACCTGGTTGGACCGCTGATCGACCTTTTCGAGCAGCAGACGGGCATCGAAACCCAGGTCCGCTATGGCGAGACGGCCGAAATGGCGGCCACGATCATGGAAGAAGGCCAAAACAGCCCTGCCGACATCTTTTTTGCCCAGGATGCAGGCGCGCTGGGTGTGCTGTCGAGCGCAGGACGACTGCACACCCTGGCTGATGACCTGTTGGCAACTGTGCCCGCCGCCTTTCGCAGCGCCAAAGACGATTGGGTGGGCGCCAGCGGCCGGGCGCGAGTGGTCGTCTTCAATACCAACGAGTTACAGGAATCCGAGCTGCCGTCGGACATCTGGGGCTTTGCCGACCCGGCCTGGAAAGGCAAGCTGGGCTGGGCGCCCACCAACGGCAGTTTCCAGGCCTTTGTCACGGCCCTGCGTCTGCTCGAAGGCGAGGACCAGGCCAGAGCATGGCTGCAAGCCATGATCGCCAACGAGATCAAGGAATATCCGAACAACACTGCCATCGTCGAAGCCGTTGGCAAGGGCGAGATCAGCGCCGGATTCGTCAACCATTACTATCTGCTGCGCTTCAAAGCCGAACAGGGCGATGCCTTTCCCGCCGCCAACCATTTCCTGACCGCCGGAGACGCCGGGGCCATGGTCAATGTGGCCGGGGCAGGCATCCTCACTACTAGCAAGCAGATCGAGATCGCCGAGCGATTCATCACCTTCCTTCTGGGCGAGCAAGCCCAGGCCTACTTTGCCGCCAACACCAACGAATACCCGTTGCGCCCTGGTGCGCCGGCCAATCCCGCGCTCAAGCCCCTGGCCGAGATCCGAGCGCCTGAACTCGATCTCAATCGCCTCGATGATCTGCAGGCCACGCTCGCACTGCTGCAAGATGTGGGCGCGCTGCAATAGCACGTCACTTGAACACCACCCCCGCACGCACCCTGCCCGCTTCGGAGCGATGGAAAAGGGCTTCCACCCGCCGGCGGCCGCCAATCTTCCTGATCCTGGCGGCGATCCTGATCGCCGGGCTGCTGCTGCTCCCCCTCCTCTACCTGCTGATCCGGGTTTCAGGCATCGGCAGCGAGACCCTGGCCGCGGCGCTGCGCCCGCGCACCCTCCAGGTCATGACCAACAGCATCGGCCTGGCCGCCATCGTCACTCTGGCCGCCGCTGCCATCGGCGTACCGTTAGCCTGGCTAACGGTACGCACCGATCTGCCTGGTCGGCAGCTATGGAGCGTCCTCGCCAGTCTGCCGCTCGTCATCCCCAGCTATGTGGGCGCCTTCGCCCTGGTGGCCTTCTGGGGGCCGCGGGGGATGCTGCAAGAATGGCTGGCGCCGATCGGGGTCGAACGCTTGCCCGAGATCTACGGTTTTGCCGGCGCCGCCTACGCCCTGACCCTGTTCACCTATCCCTACCTCCTGCTCACGGTGCGGGCCGGGCTGCTGCGGATGGACCCCAGCCTGGAAGAGGCTGCCCGCAGCCTGGGCCTGGGCCGCCGGCGCACCTTCTGGCAAGTGACACTGCCCAGCCTGCGGCCTGCCATCGCCGCCGGCGCCCTGCTGGTGGCCTTGTACACACTCAGCGACTTCGGGGCCGTGTCGCTTTTGCGCTTCAGCAGTTTCACCCGCGCCATCTACATTTCCTATCAGAGCAGTTTCGACCGCAGCCTGGCCGCCCTGCTCTCGCTCTTGCTGGTGGGGATCACCGTGCTGGTGCTGGCCGCCGAACAGCGCAGCCAGGGCCGGGCGCGTTACTACCGGCTGGGGGCCGGAGCCGGACGCCAGGCGCGGCCCATCCCCCTGGGCCGCTGGAAATGGCCGGCGCTTGCCTTCTGCGCCGGCATCGTCGCCATCGCCCTGGCGGCGCCCCTCGGCGTCATCGTCATCTGGTTGCTGCGCGGCCTCGTTTCGGGCCAATCGCTGGCGCCCCTCGGTGCCGAGGCCGTGAACAGCGTGACGGCGGCGGCCCTGGCGGCCCTGGCAGCCACGCTCGCCGCCCTCCCGTTCGCCTACCTGTCGGTGCGCTTCCCCGGCCGGCTGACACTGCTGGCCGAGCGCGTGGCCTATGTGGGGCACGGGCTGCCGGGCATCGTCGTCGCCCTCAGCCTGGTCTTTTTTGGCGCCAACTACGCCGCCGCCCTCTATCAGACTTTGCCGATGCTGGTCTTTGCCTATGTCATCCTTTTTCTGCCGCAGGCATTGGGCGCCGAACGCGCTACGCTGTTGCAGACCAGCCCCCGCCTCGAAGAAGCCGCCCGCAGCCTGGGGCTGACGCCCACACGGGTGTGGTGGCGGGTGACTCTGCCGCTGCTGCGGCCCGGCGTGCTGGCAGGGGCGGCGCTGGTCTTCCTGACCGCCATCAAAGAACTGCCCGCCACCCTCTTGCTCGCGCCCACCGGCTTCAGCACCCTGGCCACCGACATCTGGTCGGCCGCATCCGAGGCCTTCTTTGCCCGCGCCGCTGCCCCGGCCCTGCTACTGGTGTTCATCTCTGCCCTGGGGCTGTTTCTCTTTCTCAGCCAGGAACACGGCCCGCACTCCACCTGAAACCAACGCTCGTCAGATTTATGAGACGCCGACAGGCGTCGTCCCGCCCCCCCCCTTGGCCATGCCCCTCCCCGCCAGTCTCCCTGTCGCCGGCCCTTCCTCTGCCTCCGAGTGGAGTCTGCGCCTGCGCGCCGTCTCCAAGCACTTCAACGGCGTCGAGGCCGCGCGACAGGTGGGTTTCGAGTTGCGCCGGGGCCAGCTCTTGGCGCTGCTGGGGCCGAGCGGCTGCGGCAAGACGACGACACTGCGTCTGATCGCCGGCTTCGAGACGCCCGATGCCGGGGAGATCGAGATCGGCGGGCGGCTGGTGGCGGGGCCGGGTCTGCACATCCCGCCCGAGAAGCGGCGCGTGGGCATGGTCTTCCAGGACTACGCCCTCTTCCCGCACCTCAGTCTGGGCGAGAATGTCGGCTTTGGGCTGCGGGGCTACGCCGGCGACAAGAAACGACGCGTGGCAGAGGTGTTGGCATTGGTGGGGCTGGCCGGACTAGAGGGACGGATGCCCCACGAGCTGAGCGGCGGCCAACAGCAGCGCGTGGCCCTGGCCCGCGCCCTGGCTCCCGAACCCGACCTGGTGCTTTTGGACGAACCCTTCAGCAACCTGGACGCCGGCCTGCGCTTGCGGGTGCGGGCCGAGGTACGCAGTATCCTCAAGCACGCCAACGCCACCGCCGTCTTCGTCACCCACGACCAGGAAGAAGCCCTCAGTCTGGTCGATCAGGTGGCGGTGATGCTGGAGGGGGCCGTGCAGCAGGTGGCGACGCCGCGCCAGTTGTACTACCAGCCCGTCAGCAAGGCGGTAGCTGCCTTCATCGGCGATTCCAATTTCATCCCTGGGCTTGGCCACGGCCGCCGGGTCGAGTGTGAATTGGGGCGGCTGGAGACGCAGGTGGAGGTGTGGGGGCCGGTGGACATCTTGCTGCGGCCCGAAAACATCGACGTTAGGCCGGCGCCGCAGGGGTCTGGCTGCCGTGTGCGCGAGGTGGTCTTCTTTGGCCACGACCAGTTGGTGCAGATCGATGTCCACGCCGCTCTGCGCCTCGATGCCCGGCTCGGCCCCACCTACCAGTTCTTTCCCGGCCAGCCGGTGGAGATCCGGGTCGTCGGCCCGGTCATGGCCTATGCCAACGCCGCTGCGCCAGGCTGAACCCTAGCCTGGGCCTGGCTTGGCGGTGGGGCAGCAGCGCGGGTAGAATTCAACGGCAGGGTGCCGGTGCCTGTTCGAGCCGGCGGCAGCCGCCATCGTTCAGCCCGTCAGCGCCATCCCCCACCCCCGCTTGCAGGCCTGCCCAGACAGCGACAGGAGAACGTATGAGCAATTTCAGCCCCTGGCTGCTCTTATTGATCGGTTTTATCGGCGGTTGGTTTGCCCAGTGGCTGCTGGAGCTCTTCTTCTTTCGGCGCCAACGCAGCCAATTTCAGCGCCAGATGGAGGAGAGCGACGGCGCACTGCAGGCGCGCACGGCCGAGCTAGGGGCCGAGCGCAGCCGCAACGCCGCCTTGCAGAGTGAAAACGAAGCCTTGCGCGCCCGCCTCGCCACCCCGCCGCCAGTCGCGCCGGAAACCCTCCCCGCTTTGGCGTCGCCCGTCGCCGAGCCTGCCGCCGCCCCGACCCCTTGGGTCAACCCAACCCCGGCGATGGCGCCGGTCGCTGCCGAAAGCGGCCCCACCAACGAACTCGCGGCCATCGCTGGGCTGGTGGAACCCTGGCGGAGCCGGGTGTGCGAGGCCGGTTTCTGCACCCTGGCTGCCCTCGCCAATGCCACCGTGACCCAACTCGACGCCATCTGCCAGGAGCCGGATCATAGCCGCCCCGACTATGCCAGCTGGATCTTGCAGGCCCAGGAGTCGTTGGCAGCCGAGGGCAGCTGGACGTATGACGATCTGACCGCGCTCGCCGGCATCGACCCCGCCACCGCTGCCCTCCTCAACGAGCAGGGCTTCACCAACTTTCGGCGTCTGGCCGCCGCCGCCGAAACCGACCTGGCCCACGCCGTCCCGGCGCCACCCTGGCGCGACCTGCGCTACAGCGATTGGATCGCCCAGGCCCGGCTGGCAGCGGCGGGCGATGGGGCCGGGCTGGATGCCGGGGGGCAGAGACAGGATCGACGCGACAACTTGCAGATGATCCGCAATCTCGACGCCGGCGCTGCCGCCGCCCTGGCCGCCATCGGCATCGACAGCTTTGCCGCTTTGGCCGCCGCAGCGCCCGACCGACTGGCTGCGATTGTTCGGGCGGCCGGGCTGCCGGCCGGCGCCGCTGATGGCTGGCAGGCCGAAGCGCTCATGCGGGCGAACGGCCACCATGTGCGCCGGGCCAAGCGTGAGCCGCTCCCCGCAGGCGAGGTCGAATACAGCGCCTGTCCGCAGTATCTGGCGCAAGTCAGGGGCATCGGCCCCCTGTTCGAGCGCCGCCTTTACGAGGCCGGCATCGGCGCCTATTGGGAAGTGGCCAACCTGCCGGATGAAGCCCTCGCCCGCATCCTGGCCCCCCGCCCCTGGCAACAAATCGATGTCGCTGCCATCAGGCGCGACGCCGCCCAACTGGCCGCCGACAGCGCCGCGCAGGGCCGGGTGTGGGACGGCAGCCTGCCCGATGATCTCGGCGGCATCGAAGGCATTGGCCGTATGTATGAGGCGCGGCTGCACGAAGCCGGCATCTGCACCTACCAGGCCCTGGCCGCGGCCACGGTTGAGCAGCTGGCCGCCATTTGCAGGGCGCCGGAGTGGAGAAGACCCGATTATGGAGGCTGGATTGCCGCCGCCATGACCAAATGGGGAGGCCCAACGCCATGAGCAGCCAGCGCCAACCTCAATGGCAGAGCGAGATCGACCGGCGGGTTCTCATCATCGGCGGCATCCTTACCCTCGCTGCCGTCGGATGGGCAGCCAGTTCGTTGCGCAAGCCGCCGCTCACGCCCACCCCCGCGCCCACCGCTGTCGCCCAGGCCACCCCCACCGCCGCCGCCACCACCGCCCCGGCCACCGCCCCGGCCACCGCCCCGGCTGCCAGCCCGGTCGCCAGCCCTGTGGCCGAGGCAATGACCCCCGCCGCCACAGCCAAAGCCCCCCTCACCCCAACAGCCACCCCCGCCCCTCCTGAAGCTACCGCCGGGCCGGCGCCAACCGCGACCGTCGCCGTCGCCACCCTCAGTGAGGGCGCCGCCGTCAGCGCCGATGCCCCTGGCCCCATTGCCGGCTTCGCCCCGCCAGGCAGCGCCATCACCATTGCCGAGGCGGGCGTCACCCTCGCCCAGACCATCGCCGACGAGAGCGGCGCCTGGCAGCTCGACCTCCCCGCTCTCCCGCCCGGCCAGCATAGCCTGACCATCACCGCCGCCGACGCCGCCGGGCAGACAACGGCCGAGCTGCGGACCTTGACCGTGGTCGCCATCCCCGCCGCCAGCCTCACCGCCCCCATCGTCAACGCTCCCGCCGCCGCCCCTGGCGAAGGCGAAACCACAACCATCAGCGGGCTGGCCCCGCCCGGCAGCGCCGTCACCGTCTACGAAGGCGACGTCATCTTGGGCGAAACCACCGCTGACGAGAATGGCCGCTGGACGCTGGCGCTCCCCGGCCTGGCCGCCGGCCCGCACACGCTCGAAGCCACCGCCACCGACGCTGCCGGCCAGCCTTTTGGCCAACCGGCCGCCCTCGCTCTCGAAGTCCAGCCCGCGGCCACGCCGGTCGCAGACGCAACGTCCGCCGCCGAACCTACCCCGGCTGTAAGGCCAAGCTTGCTGAGCGCGCTGGCCTCGCCGCTGCCAAACAGCCTACCCACCTTCCGCGGTGCGGCTGCGCCTGGCTCGGAAGTCGTTCTCTTCGAGGGCGAAAAGCGCCTGGGCGCGACCAAAGCCGGGCCGCGCGGGAACTGGTGGGTGACGCCCGAGCAGCCACTAACGCCCGGCGAGCACCAACTGCAGATCGCGATCACAGCGCCGGGGGCCAAAGCGCCGGAAATCATCGACGCCAACATCATCATCAGCAAGGAAGCGCGTCCACTCACGCCGCCCCGCATCGAGATGCCACGCCGCAATCGTCTGGGGGTGCGCAATCAACTAGGCGGCCGGGCGCCGGCCGGGACGACGGTGGAGGTCATCGACGGCGACGAAGTGATCGGCGCAGTGCCAGTGGACGACCGCGGACGCTGGTCTTTGCGTCTGCCGGCCACCACCGCCGCCGGGGAGCACAGTTTTCGCATCGTCGTACGCGGGCCCCAGGGCGAGGCGCTGGCCGAATCGGCGCCGATCACGCTGCGCGTTCTCAACAGCGGCCCGCCCAGGCTGCTGCCGCCTACGGGGGGAGGGGGAAGTAGGAAGTAGGAAGTAGGAAGTAGGGAGGCGGGGGGAGGGGGAGAGCACGCTGTTGCTCTTTCTGTGGCGCCGGTTTGACGCGGGGGGACAAATCTCATTACGCACTGCGTCATAAAACTTGCCAGATGCGCCCGGCCTCTTTATAATCAATCCAAATTAGTCGTTGATCCACCCGCCGCAGTTTCCCAATCTCGAAAAAGTCCTCAAAGGAGAACGACGCATGCGTACGATTCGTCGCGTGGCCGTCATCGGCGCCGGCACCATGGGCGCCGCAATCGCCGGACACGTTGCCAACGCCGGCATCCCCTGCTATCTGCTCGACATCCCCGCCGCCACACTCTCGGCGCCAGAGGCAGCGCAGGGCTTGACCCTTGCCAGCCCGGCGGTGCGGAATCGACTCGCTCGCGAGGGTTTGGAGCGGATGCGCAAGGCCAAACCTGCCAACCTGTGTAACGAAAAGGCAGGGGATTTGATCAAAGTGGGGAACACGGAGGACAATTTCGGCTGGGTGGGGGAGGCCGATTGGGTCATCGAGGTGGTGGTGGAGCGCCTGGATATCAAGCAGGCGTTGATGGAGCGAATCGAAGCGGTGCGCAAGGCGGGCAGTATCGTCAGCAGCAACACCTCTGGGCTGCCGATTGCGGCCATCGCCAGCGGGCGCGGGGCCGATTTCCGGGCGCACTTCCTGGGCACGCACTTCTTCAACCCGCCCCGCTACATGAAACTGTTGGAGGTCATCCCCACCGCCGACACCGATCCGGCGGTTGTGGCGCTGATCAAACGCTTTGCTGAAGAGGCGTTGGGCAAGGGCGTGGTCTTCGCCAACGACACGCCCAATTTCATCGGCAACCGCCTGGCCTTCATCGGTTCCGGCCAGACGATCGACTACGCCATCAGCCACGGCTATACCATCCCCGAAGTCGATCTGCTCACGGGTCAGCTCATCGGCCGGCCCAGCACCGGTACGTTCCGCCTGGCCGATCTGGTCGGCATCGATGTGCTGGCGCACGTCTCGCAGAACCTCTATGAGCTGTTGCCTCATGATCCCGCCCGGGCGGTGCTGAAATCGGCCGGTTTTGGGCGGGTGCTGCAAACGATGATCGAGCGCCAATGGCTGGGAAACAAGACGGCGGTGGGGTTCTCGAAAGAGATGCGAGGCAGCGACGGCGGCAAGGAGTTCTGGTCGCTGAACCTGGAGACGATGGCGCACGAAGCCATGCCCAAGCCGCGCTTCGAGAGCGTGGGCAAGCTCAAGGACAAGCCCCTGCCAGAGCGGTTGCGCGGGCTGCTCGCGGCCGATGACCGCGCCGGCGAGTTCGTCTGGTTCACGCTCTCGCGCACGCTCAGCTATGCCGCTGCCATCATGCCCGAGGTGACGAACGATGTCATGGCCGTTGACAATGCCATGAAGTGGGGTTTCACCTGGGAACTGGGGCCGTTCGAGATCTGGGACATCCTCGGCCTACCCGCGGTTGCGGCCCGGATGGAGGCCGCCGGCCTGGAGGTGGCCGCCTGGGTGAAGGAGATGATTGCCGGCGGCGCCGACTGCTTCTATCGCCACGCGAACGGCCGCCGGGAGCGTTGGCTGGTAGGAAAGGGCTATGTCGCCGTCGAATCCGACCCCAAGATCATCATCCTCAAGGACTGGAAGAAAGACAAGAGCCGGGTGATCAGCCGCACGCCCAGCGCCTCGTTGCTGGATATCGGCGACGGCGTCGGCCTGGTCGAGTTCCACGCCCTGACCCCTGGCGGCCGCGAGATGAACGCCATCGAGCCGGACATGTTCCCCATCCTGACCGAGGCCGTGCAACGGGCCGACAACGACGAGCTGGTGGGGTTGGTGATCGGCAACCAGGGCGAGCATTTTTCGGCCGGCGCCAATGTTTTTGTGATGCTGCTGGCTGCCCAACAGAAGGAATGGGACAAGATCGACGCCATGGGCAGGACGTTACAAGGGCTGCGGCGCTTGCTGACCACGTGCAGCAAGCCGGTGGTGGCGGCCACCTTTGGCATGACCCTGGGCGGCGGGGCCGAGGTGGCGATGGCCGCCGACCGCATCGTGGCCGCGTCCGAGACCTACATGGGCCTGCCGGAAGTAGGGCTAGGCATTCTGCCGGCGGGCGGCGGCACGAAGGAACTGGTACGCCGCTTTGTTTCGCCGGCGGCCCGCATCGAACACCCCGGCATGAGCAAGTTTGTGCAGGAGGCGTCGTTGACCATCGCCACGGCCAAGGTGGCCGCCAGCGCCGCCGAGGCCCGCGACTTGGGCTTCCTCACCGCCTGCGACCGCATCGTCATGAACAAGGATCATCTCATTGCCGAAGCCAAGGCCGAGGCGCTGGCAATGGCCGCTACCGGCTACCGGCCCACTTTTGCGGCCCGCAATTGCTTTGCAGCCGGTCGCGATGCGCTTTCGACCCTGCGCGTCTACATCTATCTGCAAAAGGAAGCCGGCTACATCAGCGAACACGACGCCAAAGTGGCCGAAAAAGTGGCCTATGTCGTCTGCGGCGGTGAATTGAGCCAGCCGACCTGGGTGGATGAGCAATATCTGCTCGATCTGGAGCGAGAAGCCGTGCTCTCACTCTTTGGCGAACCGCTCACCCAGGCGCGTATGTGGCATTTCCTGCAAACCGGCAAACCCTTGCGTAATTAGTAATTGGTTATTAGTTATTTGTTATTTGAGCATTGACTAATCAATCACCAATTACCAGTTACCAGTTACCAATCTCCATTCTCCCCTCTCACGGAGCCAAAGAATGACGCAAGAAGCTGTGATCGTTTCCGCCGTGCGCACGGCCGTAGGCAAAGCCCCGCGCGGCGCTCTGCGCAACACCCGTCCCGAGGTGATGGGAGCGACCGTCGTCGCTGAGGCCGTACGGCGAGCCGAGGGCCTGGACCCTGCCCTGATCGAGGATGTGATCATTGGCTGCGCCTTTCCGGAAGGCAAACAGGGGATGCAGATGGCGCGCATCATCGCCCTGGCCGCCGGCTTGCCGCACTCGGTGCCCGGCCAGACGGTGAACCGCTTCTGTTCTTCTGGCCTGCAGACGATTGCCCTGGCAGCCGAACAGATCATGGCCGGGTTCGGCGATGTCATCGTGGCCGGCGGGGTGGAGAGCATGAGTTCGGTGCCGCAGGGCGGTCTCAACTTCACGGCCGAGCCAGGGCTGGCGGTCGAATATCCGGCCGTCTATACCGGCATGGGGCTGACGGCCGAGAATGTGGCCAGGCAGTACGAGGTCAAGCGCGAGGATCAGGATGCTTTCGCGTTGCAGTCGCACCAGCGCGCGGCCGAGGCCATCCAGTCGGGCAAGTTCGCCGCCGAGATCGTGGGGCTGCCCCTGGCAGAGGTGTGGCTGGACGAGGATGGTCGCAGCCAGA
>CAYWPZ010000090.1:0-16855 GCA_964460135.1 uncultured Caldilineales bacterium
TTGCAGATCACCGTGGTGGACCCCCACCGGGCCGGGCACGAGTTGCGCTACTGGCCAGGCGAGGCGAATGTACGCATGGCCGATGTGGTGGTGATCAACAAGGTGGATACGGCTGCGAGCGAGGATGTGGCCGCGGTCAGGGCCAATGTGCAGACCCTGGCTCCCCATGCCCAGGTGGTCGAGGCCGCTTCCCCCATTTTTGTCGATGCCCCCGAGTCGATTCTGGGCAAGAGGGTGCTGGTGGTGGAGGATGGCCCCACCCTGACCCACGGCGAAATGGCCTACGGTGCCGGTTTCGTAGCCGCCCGGCGTTTTGGCGCCGCCGAGATCATCGATCCCCGACCCTGGGCGGTGGATGCCATCGCCGCCACCTACGCCGCCTATCCCTCCACCGGCCCTGTGCTCCCGGCCATGGGCTATGGCGAAGCCCAACTGCGCGACCTGGCAGCCACCATCAACCAGACGCCCTGCGAGATGGTGCTCATCGGCACGCCCATCGACCTGGCGCGGCTGATCGAGATCCGCCATCCGCACCAGCGGGTGCGCTATGAGCTGCAGCCGCTCGGCCGGCCGAATCTGAAAGACATCCTGGCGGCGCGGTTTGGCTAGGCGCCGGCCCGCCTACCGGCCCGCCTACCGGCCCGCCTACCGGCCAGTCTAGATGTACAAATCGCGCCGGTTATAGCTCCAGTAGGCCGCGGCCACGCAGACGACGATGATCGCCGCCGCCAGGGCCAGGTAGAGGCCATCCATGCGGCCGCTGCGGAAGAGTTCGCCGGCATCGAAGTACTTGAAGGGCGTGAAGTATTTCAGGAAGTCCAGCTTCTCCTGCATCTTCGTGGCAATCGAGGTGAAGTAGGCCACGAGGATGATGGCGACGGCGATCGCGGCCGAGCGTTTGTACTGCTTCAGGGCGCAGCCCAGGAGAAGGCCGATGGCCAGGAAGATCAAGGCGATGGCCAACATCGCCCGCATCTCCAGGGCCAGAAAGCTGTAGAAGGCCTGGTCGGGCTGGTAGGAGCGCACCGCCGCTAACGACACGCCCCAGGTGATGAGGACGAAGGCGATGCAGTTGACCAGGGCCGCCAGCGCCTTGGCCGTGACCACGCGGTTGCGCGAGACCGGCAGCACCAGCGAGAACTCGACCGTCTTGTCGCGCTCCTCTTTCGAGATGATATCGCTGCCCCAGATGGCGGCGGCGATGGCGGCCATAAGGCTGAAGTAGATGAACATGACGCCGTAGAAACCGCTGAGGGTGGTCAGGTTGAAGGCGTTCATGCTCAGGGCTTCCAGCAGCGCTGGGGGCATCGAGTCGAGCATCTTCAGCATCTCGGCGTCGTTGGCGAAGGCCGAGAACTTGGAGGTCGCCATGGCGATCAAGAACGTGACGATGACGCTCCAGATCAGCAGTGATTTGAGATTGGCCCTCAGTTCGCGCAGAAAGATATTCATCTGACCCTCCTTACGACACCGCCCGGATGTCGCGACGCTGATAACGCCAATAGCTGATCGCCACGGCGATCACGCTGACGGCAATGTTCAGAAGCACGAGCGGCGTATCATACACCCCCTGTTTGGCGATGGCGGCCGCATCGAAGTGTTTGAACGGCGTCAGGTATTCCAACGCCACATCGCCGAAAACGCCGCTGAAGGCGCTGAGGACATAGGCGCCAAAAGCCAGACCGAGCGCATAGGGGGTGACGCTGCGCACGCGCCTGACCAGCAGCGAGACCAGCAGCCCGACGCCGAGGAAGAAAAGCTGGAAGATCAGGGTGCTGAACAGCAGCAAGAACAGCGTCCGCGGTTCATAAGCGCCGGCTTCGCTGAACAGCGTGATGGCAAGGAAGCTGCAAAGCCACACCACCAGGCTGGTGATCGCCAGGCAGGCCAGCGCCGCCAGCAGTTTGCTCGTCAGCACCTGCGTGCGGCTGACCGGCTTGCTGAGCAGGAAATCGGCCGTCAGTTCGCTTTCCTCGATCGAGACCAGCCCAAAGCCGTAGTTGCTGGCCTGGATCGCCAGGCAGAGCTGGGCGAACAAGAAGATGAAGCTGAAGAAACCCAGCACCGACGCCAGGTCCATGTTGTCAAGGCCGAACGCGACCCGCAACTCCTGCGGGTAGCGGGCCAGGAATTCGTTCATCAGCGCCGCCTGCTCGGCAAAGACCGAGAAGAAGGAGAAGAAGAACAAGATCAGGAACGCCAGCCCCAGCGACCAGATGATCACCGATTTCAGGCGCGCCCGCAATTCATGTGCAAAGATGTTCGTGTTCATGGCCGCCCCCTATTCGTAGTAGTGCATGAAGATTTCTTCCAGCGTCGGCTCTTCGATGGTGACATCGCTCACCTGGGCCTGGCTGATCCGTTGCAGCACGACGTTGATGTCGCCTTTGAAGAAGAAATGCACGGTCCCGTTCTCGGTTTGGGCATTGCTGACGCCCGGCAGGTCGAAGGCATCGGTCGTCAAGCCGGCTGCGGTCACGCTCACCTTCTTGTAGTTGCTTTGCTGTAGGGTGCGGATATCGGAGATTTCGGCGATCTTGCCTTCGCGGATGATGCTCACCCGGTTGCACAGCCGCTGCACTTCGCCCAGAATGTGCGAAGAGAAAAACACCGTCACCCCGCGCCCATTCTCGGCCCGGATCAGATCGAAGAACTTGCGCTGCATCAGCGGGTCGAGGCCGGCCGTCGGCTCATCCAGAAACAGCAGCTTGGGGCTGTGCAGTAGCCCCTGCACGATGCCCACTTTTTTCTTGTTCCCATACGATAGGTCGCTGATGCGGCGGTTCATCTCCAATTCCATCAGGGCGGCCAGTTCGTTCATGCGTTTGTTATGGTCACCAGCATAAAAGCTGGCCGAATACTTCAGCAGGTCGATGACCTTCATGCCCTCGTAATAGAACACTTCCGAGGGCAGGTAGCCGATGTGGCGACGGATGGCGGGGCCGTGTGTGGTTACGTCCTGGCCGAACACCCTGGCGCGGCCGCGGGTGGGATGGATGAGCGAGAGGAGCAGGCGGATGGTGGTGGATTTCCCGGCCCCGTTCGGCCCGATGAAGCCGAAGATCTCGCCCTCTTCCACACCGAACGAGACATCGACAATGCCACGCGATTTTCCGTAATACTTGGTTAGCTGCGATACCTCGATGATGCTCATGGAGTTGCTCCCTTGAAGGCAAATGCCGACGACTGCCAGCGAACGATTGAACATCTAAACCGAAGTCACTTCGGGATCAGGAGTTTTGGCAATGACGATAGACCATAGACCCTGGACGATCAGACCGCCTGAATGGGGGGAATTCGCTATCGTCCGGGCCAATGCCAATTGGCACGTCCATCGTCATACTAGAAACGAAACTCATGTTCTCACAGTGACTTCGGTTTAGTTTCTGGAATGCGGATACGGATAAACTCCGATGAAAACGGATCAAATATGATCGAATCCGTGTTTATCAGTGAAATCCGCGTCCAAGAAATGAGGCGGTCGATCAACCAGGAAAGCGAGCCGCTCTTTCCGGCAATGTTAACATTGTAGTTTTATCGCTAGAAATGTCACGCGAGTTTAACTGCTGGGCGATTACGGCGGCGGTTGGCCAGCCAGACCCCGCCGAAGATCGTCGCCAGCGCCAACGGCTGGCTCCAGCGCAGCGGCTCATCGAGCAGGACGACGCCTAAGAGCACGGCGAAGAGCGGGATCACATATGTCACCATGGTGGTTGGCGTGGCGCCGATGACGTGGAGCAGGCTGAAGTAGAGCAGGTAGGCCAGGCCGGTGCTGAGCAATCCCAGCCAGATGACCGAGAACCAGGCCAGGGGGGTGAGATGAAGCTGCCAGGGGCGTTCGAGCAGCAGGGCGGGGCCGAGTGTCCACAAGAAAGCGAAGCCGAGCTGGAGCGCGGACGCCACCGGCGCCGGCACGCCCACCAACCGGCGGCGGCCAAAGACGGTGCTGGCGGCGTAGCCGATGGCGGCCACGACGACCGCCGCCTGGCCCAGAATCCTGTCGGCGCCCGCACCCAGTACCAAGTCAGGCGCAAACAGGATGACAACGCCGAGGAAGCCGAGCGCCACCCCCACCGCCCGTGGCCAGGTGAGCCGCTCGTCGGCCAAGAAGAAATGCGACAGCACCGCGGCAAAGAGGGGCGTGGTGCTATTGAGGATGGCGGCCAGGTTGGAATCGATGAACTGTTCGCCCCAGGTGATGAGTGAGAAGGGGATGAAGTTGTTCATGAAGCCGAGCATGGCCAGCGCGCTAATGACCCGCCGCTGGCGCGGCAGCGCCAACCCCTGCCGGCGCATGATCACGGCCATCAGCACCGCCCCCAACAGCAGCCGCACTGCCACCAGGCTGAGAGGCTCGAAGCCGCCGTTCACCCCCAACTTGATGAACATGTAGGATGATCCCCAGATGGCGCTGAGGGCGAGGAAGAGGGCGACGGTTGGGGGAGGCATGGCAGGGGGTGACGTGGGTGAAGCTGGCGGCTGGACCCGCTCGCCCGCTACACGCCCAGCTCAATGAACTCCTGTTGATCAGGTTCAGTCGATCGTCGGCATCGCCTCGACCGCGACCAACTCCTCCAGCCGGAGGCTGCGCTGCCCGGGGATGGCGATGCTGGCCTGGATCTGGTAATAGCCTTCTTGCCGCGGGGCCGCCAACGAGCCTTCGTAGCGGCCGGGTTGGTCCGCCCGCTCGCGCAGGTCGATATCGAGTGCAGCCGGGCTTCGGCTCGGTTCGTCCAGGCCGGGCAAGGCTTGCCGCCAGGTCAGTTTGGCCGTGATCGTGGCCCGTGAGACGGGGCGTCCGTCGGCGACGGTGTGGATCGTCGTCCACAAGTCGATGCTCTCGCCCGGATCATACACATCTTTGTCCGGCTCGAAGATGATCTGGTAGCTGGCGGTGGTCAGGCTGGCGCGGTTGCCGCCCAGGTAACGGTCGCGCAGTTCCCAGCGTAGGAATTCCTGCACCGGCTCAACCACATAGATATCGCCGTGGGTGGCGATGAAGGGGAATTTCTCATGGGCGCCGGGGTGCAGGGCGCTGAATTCGGGCACCGTCCCATCCCCGGCCGTCGTCCGCACCCATTCGATATCCTCCCATTTGCCGCCCGGCCCAAAGTGGACGATGCCGCCGGTGGTCGTCTCGACCTTGCGCCCGAAGAAACAAAGCGTTTCGACGCTGTAAGTCGTCCCCAATTCCTCGTTGAAGCGCCGGGCCTCGGCCATCATCTGGCGCTGCTGCTCGTTGGTCAGATAGTCAAGGTTGACATAAGGATCGACCATCTGCCCGGCGCTATCGCTGAGGAAGGGATGACGCATGGGCACCAGGTTATAGAGCGAGGGGAAGCTGCGCACGAGATCGATGCTGCGCTCCTTGAGGCCAAAGGCATTGAACCCGCGCCGGAACATCATCTCCAGCCCATTTGTTATCATGCCGATGGCCTTGGGCGCGCCGTCGAGCGGGGAAGCCATCAGAAAATTGCGCCCGACCCGATCCTTGCCCCCCTCATTCTCGATATACCAGCGCGAGACGATGCCGCCGTTGCTATGGCCGATGAGCCAGGCTTTGGCGCCGGGGTGAAAATGCGACCAGCGTTCGACGGCCTCACCCAGGCGGCGGGCCGAGAGGCGGTTGTCCTGTCGCCAGTCGTAACTAAAGGTGTAGACATCCCGCTCGGCCTCGCTGAAGCGGCCAGGATCCGTGCGGTAGCCTAGCCCGGTCAGAAACTTGAGCAGCCGGCCATAGTGCTCCATCTTGGCCCACGGCAGCACGACCATCAATTCCTCGACGATGCCGGCCGGTTCCAGGGGATAGGGATAGGTCAGCTTGCTGAACAATTCGCCCAGCCAATCGTCCCAGCGCAGTGGGTTGACCGGGATGGACTGGAAATCGATCCAGACCAGCTTGTTGGGATCGCTTTCCTGCGGGTCGCGCAGCTTGCTGCCCATATAGCCGGGTACGATGACGATGAAGTGCGGTGGGACGGCGTTCGGCATGAGGACCTCCGGTGGGTGTTGGCCTGGGTGTCTTCCTCTTGCGCCTTGTGTGCGGCCATGGGAGGAAGGAAGTCAGTGCGGCGGCAGAACATCGCCGAGCGAGATCATACGTCAACCGGCGCCGAAAGGCAATCCCACGCCATTTTCTGATTGGAAATTGACGCCACCGCCAAGCGGCGCGACAATGGGCCAAATGAAGCGTGCTCCCGCGCGCAGCTGTTGTTACCCTTTCCCCACATGGGTCATTCAGGAGGCGTTCATGAACCCCAAGCGCAGGTCGAACCGGCTGCAGATCATCTCTCTGTTCATTCTTCTGGTCCTGGCGCTGGCGGCATTGGGCTGGGCGCGTGGGTCGGTGCAGGCAGATGAAGGTGTCACCCCGGACGTCCCGCCGGATTTCAAGATCAATCTCTCGCCCCTACCCTTGCCCGACCGCTACATCGTTGTCTTCGACGAAGCGGCCTTGTTCTCGGCCCAATCGCAGGCGGCGGGCCTGAGCACGGCCGCCCTGGCCGCGCAGATGGTAGCCGAGGCGGGCGGCCAACTGCACTACACCTACGAAGCCGCCCTGCAGGGCTTCGCGGCGACGCTTTCGCCCGAAGCGGCGGCAACGATTGCGGCCAATCCCGTGGTCAGCTACCTCGAACCGGATCTGGAGGTGGGCATCGTCACCACGCAGACGCCGGCCACCTGGGGTCTGGATCGCATCGACCAACGCAATCTGCCGCTCGACAATCGCTACACCTATGGCAACAACGGCGCCGGAGTCCATGTCTACATCATCGACACAGGCATCCGCGCCTCGCATGTCGAATTCAGCGGTCGCATCGGCAACGGCTACACGTCCATCAATGACGGCAACGGCACAAACGATTGCCACGGCCACGGTACCCATGTCGGCGGCACCGTGGGCGGCGCGACCTGGGGCGTCGCCAAGGGCGTCACTTTGCATCCGGTGCGCGTCCTCAGTTGCTCTGGTTCGGGTAGTACATCGGGCGTCATCGCCGGCATCGACTGGGTGACGGCTCATCGCCTCAATCCGGCCGTGGCGAACATGAGCCTGGGCGGCGGCGCCTCGTCCGCGCTGGACACGGCCGTGCGCAACTCGGTCAACGCCGGCGTGGTGCATGTGGTGGCGGCAGGCAACGAGAGCGGCAACGCCTGCAACGGCTCTCCCGCCCGCGCCCCCGAGGCCGTGACCGTGGGCGCCAGCACCAGCGCTGATGCTCGCGCCTCGTTCTCGAACTACGGCTCCTGCCTGGACATCTTCGCCCCGGGCCAGAACATCACCTCGGCCGTGAACACCAGCAACACCGCCACCGCCACCTGGAGTGGTACTTCGATGGCCTCGCCGCATGTGGCCGGGGCAGCGGCGCTCTATCGGGCCGCCAACCCCTCTGCCTTGCCCGCGGTCGTCGTCAACGCTTTGATCAACAACGCCAGCACGAACAAGCTGAGCAACGTTGGCTCTGGCTCGCCCAACCGCCTGCTGTATACCACCGGGTTGGACGGGCCAACTCCCACCCCTACGCCCACCCGCACGCCGGGGCCATCGCCCACGCCCACCCGCACCCCCACACTCACCCCCACCCCCCCCCCCGGCTCTTGCACCAACCGCGTGCGCAACGGCGATTACGAAGCCGGCGCGCAGAGCTGGACACAGACTTCGACCCGCGGCTACACCCTCATTTGCAACACGGCTACTTGCGGCGCCAGCTTGAACCCACATGGCGGCAACTACGCCGTCTGGTTGGGCGGCGCCGACAACGAAGACGCGCGCGTCTCCCAGACCGGCATTGCCCTGCCGGCGGGCCAGACGGCCGTCCTCACCTTCTGGCAGCGGCTCGAGTCGCAGGACTACTGCGGCTACGACTCCGGCTATGTGAAGGTGACGGCCAACGGCGTCACCAAGACGCTCAACAAGTACGACCTCTGCTACAGCAAGGTCACCAACGGCTGGGTCAAGCGTTCGCTCGACCTCAGTAGCTACGCCGGCAAGACGATCCGGCTGATGTTCCAGCTTGTCTCCGACTACTCGCTGATCAGCAACTTCTTCGTCGATGATGTGGCCATCACCGGCGGCAGCCATTGCACCGGCAGCGATGCCCTCGACGCCATCGAGTCCAGCGACGAGGCCGAGGGCGAACCCGCGCCCGCCCTGCCCAAGCCTGAGGCGCCGGCCGACCTGCCCGGCGTCAGCCAGCGTTGACAAGAGGCGCCCTCCCCCGTCGGCGTTCGCACGGGGGAGGGCGCCTCCGCCAACCGCCATGCTCACACCGGCCGACCTCGCCCGCCATCTCGCTGCCCACCACATCGCCGCCGACCTCATCACCGGCATCGGCGACACCCCCACCGTTGTCGCCGCTGCCGCTGCTTTGGGTGTGCTCCCCGACCAGGTGATCAAGACGCTGCTCTTCTTCGTTGCCGACCGGCCCCACACCATCATCGCTCACGGCCTCGCCCCGGTGCGCGACCGCTCGCTGGCGACGCACTTTGGCGTTGGCAAGCGCCAGATCCGCCTGGCCAGGGCCGAGGAAGTGTTGGCCATCACCGGCTATCCGGCCGGCGGCGTCCCGCCCTTCGGCCACCTGCAACCGACCCCAGTCCTGGCCGCTCGTTCTTTGCTGGCTTACGAAACCATCTTCGGCGGCGGCGGCGATGAGCGCACGATGATGAGGCTGAGCACCGCCGAGCTGCTGCGGGTCGCGCGGCCGGCCCTCATCGACCTCCACTCCACCTGACGTTGCTCGCTGCCTCTGACCTGGCGAACGCAACCAGGCCAGCGCCTGGCTTCGTCATGCGAGTTGCGGGCGCCGTCCATTGTCGATGTTCCATCTTGCCCTTTTCCCCCACCCTCTGCTAGAATCCCCTCCGTTTTCCTTTTCCATTGCGCCCCTATCGTCTAGTGGACCAGGATGTCAGCCTTTCAAGCTGAAGACACGGGTTCGAAGCCCGTTGGGGGCGCCACACCGGCCCCAGGCCAATCGCCTGGGGCTTCGCCTATCCTAAAAGGGTGTTCACTGTCGCCCTCTGGATGAAGTCATGTCTGATCCAACGCTGGTCATCATGGCCGCCGGCATCGGCAGCCGCTATGGTGGACTCAAACAGGTCGATCCCGTCGGCCCCAACGACGAGATCATCATCGACTATTCGGTTTTCGATGCGCAACGGGCCGGCTTTGGCAAGGTGGTCTTCATCATCCGCCGCGACATCGAGGCCATCTTCCGGGAGCGGGTGGGGAGGCGGATCGAACGGCAGGTCGATGTCGCTTACGTCTTTCAGTCGGGGACGGATCTGCCGGCGGGTTTCGAGTTGCCGGCCGGGCGAAGCAAGCCGTGGGGAACGGGTCACGCCGTCCTCTGCTGCCGCGAGGCGGTGGCAGAGCCTATGGCCGTGATCAACGCCGACGATTTCTATGGCGCCGGCGCCTTCCACACCCTGGCCGCCTTTCTGCGCCAGACGGCGGCAGCCCCTGACAGCCATGACTATGCCCTGGTGGGCTATGTCCTTGCCAACACCCTCTCCGAGCACGGGCATGTGGCGCGCGGGGTCTGCAAGGTGGGCGAGGATGGCTTTCTCATCGACCTCAACGAGCGTCTGCGCATCGAACGGTGGGGCGAAGGCATCGCCTACACCGAAAATGGCAGCGACTGGGTCCCGCTTGCCGCCAATAGCCCGGTGTCGATGAACATGTGGGGCTTCGCTCCCAGCATTTTCGCTCAGCTGGCGGCGCGATTCCCGCTCTTTTTGGGCCAGGCCCTGGCGACCAACCCGCTCAAGGCCGAATTCCTCCTCCCCAACATCGCCGGCGACATGGTGCGCGAAGGCGCGGCGCGGGTCAAGGTCCTGCCAACCGACGAGCATTGGTTTGGCGTCACCTATCAAGAAGACAGACCGCGCGTGCAAGCAGCAATTCGACGGCTGGTCGAACTGGGGCGCTATCCCGAGCGGCTGTGGGAAGCATGAGGCCGCCGGCGTACAGCCCTCAGCTCCTGGGCGAGGTGCTGGTGCAGTTTCGGCTGCCAGGCCGGTTGATGTCTGTGGCGCCCTATGGTTCCGGCCACATCCACGACACCTACGCCAGCATCTTCGAGACCGGCCACGGCAGCGTGCGCTTCATCCACCAGCGCATCAATCGTTTCGTCTTCCCAGAGCCGGAAAAAGTGATGGCCAACATCGAGCGGGTCACCAGCTTTGCTCGTGCACGCATCCAGGCGGCGGGGGGCGATCCGAGCCGGCAGACGCTGACCCTGATTCCGGCGGAGGATGGTCGCTCGTTCGTGCAGACGCCCCAGGGCGACTACTGGCGCAGCTATGTATTCATCGAGGGGGCGCGCACCTACGACAGGGCCACTGATTTGCGCCATATCTATAGCGCGGGCAGGGCCTTTGGCGAGTTCCAGCGCATGTTGGATGATCTGCCGGGCGAGCGGCTGCACGAGACCATCCCGCACTTTCACCATACGGGCAAACGCTTCCAGGCCTTTGTGGCTGCGCTCGATCGCGATTCCCAGCGGCGGGCGGCTGCGGCGCGACCGGAGATCGCCTTCATCCTGGCGCGCGCGGACGAAACCTCGGCGCTGGTCGATCTGCTGGCCAGCGGCGCGCTGCCCGAGCGCGTGACCCACAACGACACCAAGCTCGACAATGTCATGATCGACGATAGCACCGGCGAGGGCGTGTGCATCATCGACCTGGATACGGTCATGCCTGGCTCGGCCCTCTATGATTTTGGCGACGCCGTGCGCATTGCCGCTGCCAGCGCCGCCGAGGACGAACGCAACCTGGAGGAAGTGAACATCGACCTGATGAAGTTCGACCGCCTGACGCACGGCTACCTGGACGCCGCCAGGGACTTCCTGACCCCCACCGAAATCGATCTCCTGGCTTTCTCGGCCGAACTGATCACGCTGGAATGCGGCATGCGTTTCTTGACCGATTATCTGAACGGAGATCTGTACTTCAAGATCCACCACCCCGCCCACAACCTTGACCGCTGCCGCGCTCAGCTGCGCATGGTGGCGAAGATGGAACAGCAGCGCGAAGAAATGAACCGGATTGTGGCGCGGTATCGCCAGGGCAACGCATAGACACTGCCAAATCGCCCGCGAAAGCGCCGATTTCGCCCGGTCTCCTGCGACTCTTTTGACGGTTGCTCAGACTGACGATACAATCTGCGGCCATGAGCAGCCCAGCGATAGAGGTTCATCCAGGCCCCCAACTGGCACTGGCGGCGGCGCAGCGCCTGGTCGAGATTCTGCGGCGGGCCGTGGCAAAACGCGGCGCCGCCCATCTGGCGCTTTCGGGCGGCTCGACCCCGCGGGCCTTGTTTCGCCTGCTGGCCACCGATGAGTGGCAGGCGCAGATGCCGTGGGCGCACTGCCACATCTGGTGGGTGGACGAGCGCTGTGTGCCGCCCGACCACCACGAAAGCAACTTTGGCGTGGCCTATCATCTTCTGCTGGGTCAGTTGCCTGTGCAGCACATCCATCGTCTGCCGGCTGAGATGGAGGATATGGGTGCGGCGGCGCGCCACTATGAGGACGAATTGCGCCGCGTTTTTCGCCTGGGCAAGCGCGGGCGGCCTCGCTTCGACTTGATTATGCTGGGCATGGGCGCCGACGGGCATACCGCCTCGCTCTTCCCCGGCTCGCCCGCCCTCGACGAACGCCAGGCGCTGGTGACAACTGCCTGGGCGCCCAACCCACCCCACCATCGCCTAACCCTCACCCTGCCAGTGCTCAATCGCGCTGCCGAAGTCATCTTTCTGGTGTCGGGGCCGGATAAAGCCCCGGCGCTGGCGCAGATCTTCGCCGCCCGGCCAACGCCCCCGCTCCTACCGGCTGCGCTCGTCCGCCCCACCCGCGGCCGTGTGCGCTGGCTTCTGGATGCGCCGCCGCTGCCCTCTGCCGGCAAGTCGATGCCAGGATCGGGGGCGTGAAGATGCTCGGCTTTCATGGTTGGCGTTGCCAGACCCCGCCATCCACCCTCAACCTGCCGCTCGCCTGAAGCGATCGTTCCGTCCACAGGATTCCTCGCCATGACCAAACTGCACGACCTTTTCAACCAGTACGGCCAGTCGATCTGGCTCGACTACATCAGCCGCGACCTGTTGGTCTCGGGCCAACTGGAGCGGCTCATCGACCAGGGTTTGCGAGGACTGACCTCGAACCCCACCATCTTCGACCAGGCCATCAGCGGCAGCGCTTCTTACGATGACGACCTGGCCCACGGCCGCCGGACGGCCGCAACCGCCTTTGCCGCCTACGACGCCATCTCGCAGGCCGATGTGGGGGCCGCGGCCGACGCCCTGCGCCCGCTCTATGAGGCCAGCAACGGCGCCGATGGCCTGGCAAGCATCGAGGTCAACCCCGACCTGGCCGACGACGCCGCCGGCACCATCGCCGAAGCGCAACGGCTGTGGGCCTCGTTGGGCCGGCCCAACATCATGGTCAAGGTCCCGGCCACACCCGCCGGCGTCGTCGCCATCCGCCACTTGATCGGCGAAGGCATCAACATCAACGCCACCCTCATGTTCTCGCTGGCTGACTACGACGCCGTCGCCTTCGCCTACATCGCGGGCCTGGAACAGTTGCTCGACCGGGGCGGCGACCCGGCACGGGTGGCGTCGGTGGCCTCGTTCTTCATCAGCCGCATCGATGGCGTTGTCGACAGGCAGCTGGCTGCGGCCGGAAACACCGATCTCCTGGGCAAGATCGCCATCGCCAACGCCAAACTGGCCTACCGGCGCTTTGGCGAAGTCTTTTCGGGGCCGCGCTGGCAGGCGCTGGCCGACCGAGGCGCCCGCTACCAACGACCTTTGTGGGCCAGCACCAGCACCAAGAACCCGGCTTACCCCGACCTGCTCTATGTGGATAACCTCATCGGCCCGCACACCGTCAATACCCTGCCCCTGGCCACGGTCGAGGCGACGCTCGACCATGGCCGGCTCGGACGAACGGTGGATGATGGCCTTGACCTGGCTCAGGCGCAGATCGCCGCCCTTGCTGCCGTCGGCATCGACTTCGCCAAGGTGACCGCTGATTTGCAGGCGGCGGGCGTCAAGTCCTTTGCTCAGTCCTTCCACCATCTCCTGGATACCATTGCCGGGCGGATGGCGACCTTCTGACCCCCGGCGCTTCACCGCCGCCTTGCCCTGAATCGACCATGAACGACCTGGCCCCCATGCGCATCCCGGCGCCCGCAACGATCATCATCTTCGGCGCTTCCGGCGATCTCACCCAACGTAAGCTCATCCCCGCTCTGCACAGCCTGGCCTGCGCCGACCTGTTGCCGGCTCGACTCAAGATCGTCGGCGTCGCCCGCACGGCGCTGAGCGATGAGGCCTTTCGCCAGCAATCCTACCAGGGAGTGCAGGCCTTTGGTCGCTTGCACGGCGACGCTTGCGATAACTGGGACGAATTTGCGCCTCACCTGCACTATTTCCCGCTCGTCTATGACAATGCGTCCGACTACACTCGGCTGGCTGAGTTCCTGACGGCCATGGAGGCGGCAAGCGGTCTGCCGTCCAACCGCCTCTTCTATCTGGCGACGCCCCCCGAGCTGTATGTGCCGATCATCGAGCATCTGGGCGCGGCCGATCTGTGCCGGAGCGACGGCGGCTATTCGCGCATCATCATCGAAAAGCCCTTTGGTCGTGATTTGCACAGCGCCGAGGACCTCAATCGCAAGGTGCATCGCGTCTTCGATGAAGACCAGGTCTATCGCATCGACCACTACCTGGGCAAAGAGACCGTGCAGAACATCATGGTCTTTCGCTTTGCCAATGCCATCTTCGAGCCATTATGGAATCGTTACTACATCGATCACATCCAGATTTCGGTGCTGGAAGAGGTGGGGGTAGGGCGGCGCGGGGGCTACTACGACCAGGCCGGCGTGATGCGCGACATGTTCCAGAACCACCTGATGCAGTTGCTCAGCCTGACGGCGATGGAGCCGCCCACCACCTGGGACGCCACCCTGCTGCGCGACGAAAAAGTGAAGGTGCTACGGGCAGTGCGCGCCCCCAACCAACAGACGCTGAAATCGCATTCGGTGCGCGGCCAGTATCACACCACCACCGGCGACTTTGTCTCCTATCGCCGTGAGCCGGGCGTGAAGGCCGATTCGATGACTCCCACCTATGCCGCCCTTGAACTCTATGTCGACAACTGGCGTTGGCAGGGCGTCCCCTTCTATCTCCGCTCTGGCAAGGCGCTGAAAAAGAAGGTGACCGAACTCGTCATCGTCTTCAAGGAAGTTCCCCACATGCTCTTTCGCGCCGGCCAGGGCGAGCAACTGACAAACGTCCTCTCTTTTTGCTTCCAACCGGACGAAGGTTTTCATCTCGGCTTTCAGACCAAAGTGCCGGGCGCAGGCATGCGTTCGCGCCCGGTGGACATGAGCTTTCATTTTGCCGGCGCCTTCGGCGCCAAGGCCCTGCCCGAGGCTTACGAACGCCTGCTGCTGGACGCCCTGCTGGGCGACGCCTCGCTCTTTGCCCGCGCCGACGAAATCGAGCATTCCTGGCGGATCACCGATTCGATTCTGCGGGGCTGGGAAGACGGCGATGGGCCGCCGCTGAGCTTCTACGAGCCGGGGAGCTGGGGGCCGGGCGAGGCCGACGCCATGCTGGCGGCCGGGCATCGCGCCTGGACGCTCAGTTGTTGCGATCGCGACTGATGCGGCAAGCGGTGTTGGTAGGAAGCGCACGAATCACTGGTTTGGCGACCGCACGTGGCAGACTCCGCACACATCGCAAAGATCATCGGCCTGGCTGCCCCTTAGCAGCCCGCTGGCCGCCCGCCATTCCACCAGCTTGGCCGCTTCTGCCGGCGGCAGCGGCGTCTCGCCGCCCAGCTGCAGGAGGGTGCAGGTGATGATGGCAGCGTGCTCCAGCTTTTCCAGCTTGAAGTAAGCGTCGAGGGCGGTCTTGCCAACGGTGACGCTGCCGTGCCGTTTGAGGATGAGGGCGTCGTAGGATTCGATCAGCCCGGCGATGACTTGGGCGCCCTCGATGGAGGCGGGGGTGGCGTAGGCCGTGGTGGGGATCAGGCCCAGGCCCATCACCACTTCGGGCAGCACACAGCGGGCAAGCGAGACGCCGGCAATGGAGAGGGCCACGGCGGTGGGGGGATGGGCATGGACGACGGCGGCGATATCGGGCCGGCGGCGATAGGCTTCGAGGTGGAGGAGGATCTCGCTGGAAACGCGCAACGACCGGCCGGCGCCCAAGCGGGGGCCGACCGGCTCGGCATCCCAGCCGATCACCAGCAGATGTTCAGGCTCGATGAACGCTTTCGAGAAGCCGCTGGGCGTGACCAGGAAGCGGTCGGGGCCAAGTCGGGCGCTGACATTGCCATCGGTGGCAGCCACCAGGTCTTTTTGCCACATCAGCTTGCAGACCTGGCTGATTTCCTGGCGCCATTCCTGTTCGGTGCGGCGGCGTTCGGGGCCGCCGTGTTGGCCGCTATGCCGGATGAGGGTCATGGTTGGGTGCTCCCTTCTACATGTGTTCGATGTGGCGGCGACGGGTCTGGCGGCGAATGAGAATGAGCAGGAAGGCGGTGATGGCCATGCCCACGGCGCCCAGGAGGAAGACGAAGGTGAAACCCGCGCCTTGCGCCACATAGCCGCTGGCCAGAGCGCCGACAATGGCGCCGATGCTGATGAAGGAGTTGTAGGCGCCAACGGCCGCCCCCTCGCTGCCTTTCGGCGCCAGGTGGGCGACGGTGGTGTTGCCGGCCACAGCAATGCCGGCCCAACTAAGGCCGCTGATGGCCTGGAAGATGATCAGGGCCGCCGACCCGGCCAGACCGCGCAGACTGAGGAGCGAGAGGAGGGCGAAGCCGCCGAAGACGACGATGCGCAAGGCCACGGCGGCGATCTGCACGCCCAGACTGCCGCGCGCGGCCGAGCGTTTTCCTACCCAACGGTAGCTGAAGGTGGCGGCGACGCTGTTGACCATGCCCACGAGGAAGACCAGGGTGGTGCTGTTGCCCAAATCCTGCCGCTGCCAGACGGCAAAGGGGGTGTAGGCGAACACCGAAGCCGTGAACAGCGCCAGGCTGGCCAGGTAGTAGGCCCCCAGCGGCTCGCGCCAGCGGAAGCGAGATGGCGCCAGGGCGGCCAGGCGGGCGCCAACGGCCCGGAGGGTGCGGCCTGGCCGCCGGCTCCGCCAGGCCCGAGCGGCATCTTGCCAGCGGAAGGAGGCCGGTTTGGCGCGGTGGAGGCGGGGCGCCATGACCCAGACGGCCAGGGCGCCGGCGCAGCCCAGAAGACCACTCAGCAGCCAGAGCAAGCGCTGCGTCGGTTCGTTGCCAAGCCGCAGGGTGAGGTAGCCGATCCAGAGCAGACCCAGCGCCCGACCCACTACCATCCCCCACCCCGTCACCTGGTTGAAGCGTCCGAAGGCGTCGTCCCATTCGCCTTTGGGTGTCGTGTCCATGATCAGGGTGCTGCTCACCGGGGTTCCGACCACACTGAGCGCCCCGATGAGGATGGTGAGGGCCAGGAAGGTGGTCATGTCGCGGCTGAAGGCCATCAGTAGCGTCGGGATGCCAAAGCCCAGGCAGCCAAGCGCCAGATAGAGTTTGCGCGAGCCAAAGCGGTCGCTCAGCCAGCCCCAGGCCATGGCCGCCGGCACGCCGGCGGCGCTGGTGAGTGAGCTGGCAAGCCCCACCTGTCCCACTGTCCCGTGTAGTACCTCGGTGATGAACAGCGGCGGCAGGCTGATGGTGCTGCCGGCGCCGATGCGCTGCGGGATGACGCCGTAGAACCAGGGGGCGCGGTGTCTGTTCAGGGGGTTGGGGGGGGAGGCGATGGTGGGTGGGTGAGGGGGAGGGGCGGATAGTGCAGGAACGCG
>CAYWPZ010000091.1:0-16599 GCA_964460135.1 uncultured Caldilineales bacterium
TGCCGCTGAAAGTCAATGAATGACACGGTACCAGTTGAGGCCACGCTCTCGCCGGTTGCTATGTCGAAGTAGGTAGCTACGTACTTATTGGGCAGCAAGTCTCCCGCTCGCACGTTGCTCAGAGTGAGAACCAGGATCGTCCAGAAGGCCATGCTGAGGGTAATTCCGGCGAGCATATCCAGCACGCGCCTCCCTTTACGGACGAGTAAGTAGAGGACCATCCCCGCGAGCATCGCCCACCCGGCGCTACGGGTGAAGACCATCAAAGTGAGGAGGGCGCCCAAACCCGCATACCACCAAGCGGGAGGCCGTCGTAGCACCCCCCACTCAAGTAACAGAAGCGACCCCAAGAGCAAGGCCGTGAACACCGCCTCCGAGAGCACCAAGCGCCCGTACAGCATGGTGAGAGGTGAAAGGCAGAACAGGGTGGCGACGCCAAGGCCCCACCAGTACGAGCGTCGACTCAGCAGCGGCCACCCCCAGAAGATCAGTGCAGCACTTAGCACCGTTGCCAGGAGCGACGGTATGCGCCAAACGTCATACTGGCCAGGAAATAGCGTGACGAATGGTGCCAGAACAAGAGGGAAGCCAAAAGGAAAAGGCGCTTGGCCAAGTGCCTCCGCCCGACTCACCAACCCGTAGACGTCACCTCTTGCCAAGGATTGCGCCAGCACAATGTAGCGGCTGCTATCTGTGCCTATGGCTGGGTGAGAATCGAAGTCCCGCAGCACCTGGAGGCACAGCAGTCCCACCAACAGCAGCCAAAGGAGCGCCTGCTTCAGCGTGGGACGAGAGGCGTCGGTCATAAGTTGTCGCACGAAACTGATTCCAGTAGGAGTTACGCAGTCGAGGTATGCAAGGTATATAGAGAAGCAGCCAAGTAAGCCGTCACAGCCTTGTGGACGATACCGAGTTTGATTTCGAACCAAGAGAGGCCGGAGTAGAAAGCGTGACACTCGATTCTTAGGAAGGCGCGCAAGGTTAGGCCGATATAGTTGCGCTGGGTGCGATTGAGACGAGCTTGAGAACGTTCGATGCCACAGAACTGCTTGATGCCGCGATGATAGGTTTCGATCATGAAGGCCGTTTCGGACAGACGAAGACGAGCAAGGTCAGTCATATCGAGGTCATGGGTGGCCCAGAATTCAATGTCGCCGTCTGGGGCGACGATCTTGAACACCTTGATCAGGCCATAGCCTTTGAGATAGATGACCGTACCTGTGTCCGAGATGGCGGCATCGATGAAGGCGCATTGGCCCTTGCCATCGGGATTCACCGTGCGATTGCCTTTAAGTTGCGTGAACCATCGCCAGCCACAGTTGCGAATCAGTTTGAGGTTGCCCAGGCTACCATACCAACTATCAAACAGCACGTATTTCGGAACAAACCCACGCTCATGCGCTGTTTCCACCATCTGGCGAAAATGGTCGTTCTTGCCCTTTCTGTCCTGTTCTTTGTCGTACAGTCGGTAATCATAGGGAATGTAACGCTCTCCATCCGTCCACAGCAGACTAATCAGGTTGATCCCTTGCACGACCCGCCGATGCTTCCCAGACCAATGTCGTGTCACCATCGCCATCTTGCGGGCGTAGGGCTTGTCTAGCGTCGAGTCATCCACAATCAGATACCCTCCTCCTTTGTCTACCTGCGTCTTTGCTTCTGCCTATAGCCCCTCAGCATCCGGCTCCAGGCGATTCAGTAACCGACTGAACGCATTGTGCGCCGGCTTCCTCTCTTCTTCCGGCTGCACACGTCCTGCTTCCAAGCAACTGTGGCTCGTCGGTGTGGCGATGAGAAAGTTGATGTAGTCTCCCGCACTGCTTCTTGCTTTGTTCATCCTCTTATTTTACTCCATTTCTCCCAACTGCGTAACTCCTATCCAAAGTAAGGTAGGGCCATTCAAAAGTCGCGGGCGGGTAGAAAATGACTCCGTCTTCTGATAAACTCGAAGGGGCTTAGAACCAATCGAGACACAGAAGGAGGAGTCGGATGAACTATAGCACACTGACAGTCCCCGGAGAGCTTGGCGACAAGATGAAGGGAGAAGTGGCAGAACGTAGTCTGTATGAGCATCTCCAACAAGTGAGTGATCATCGCAAGCTGCGCGGGCGGCGATACGAAGCAGCGGTGGTGTTGACGCTGCTGGTGTTGGCAAAAATGGCGGGAGAGAAAAAGATCAGCGGGATAGCGCATTGGGTGAGGCTGCGCGGGGGATGGCTAAGCGAGCAGTTGCTGCAAGGACGTAGGCGATTGCCCTGTGTGAACACGTATCGCTACGTGATGGCGCATGCAGATGAGAAGGAACTCGAGAGAGAACTATGTGCGTTTATGGAGAAGAACAGTGCTGGAAGCGAGGAAAGCGATACTGAAGAAGGGGAAGTAGCAGCGGACAGCAGAGAAGACTTGCAACAGATTGTGATAGACGGGAAGGTGGTATGTGGCACAGACCGGCAAACACCGGTTGTGCAAGCGCCACAGATGGTGGTCAGCGCCTATCACGTCCAGGAACGGCGCATCTTGGCTCAGCAGGGGGCATTGAGCAGAGGAAAGGAGAAGCAAACGGCACTCCAGATTCTCGAACACCTGTCTATTGCCGGTCATGTTTTGAGTGCTGATGCTCTGCACACCACCCCGCACTGGTGCCAGCAGGTGCGCCAGAAACAAGCGCACTACCTCCTCATTGCCAAAAGGAATCGCCAGGAGTTGTATGACGATATCGCACTCCTGTTTGCCGATGGCCCCTTCCCAGACCTGCCCGAACAACAGGCGCAAACCATCGACAAAGGCCATGGACGTCTGGAAATCCGCCGCCTTCGCATCAGCAGCGCTCTGACCGACTATCTCAAACCAGGCTGGCCCGACGTAGCACAAGTCTTCCAGGTGCAACGACTCATTACTCGCTGCGGTCACGCTACCGACGAACTCGCCTACGGCTTCACCAGTCTTTCCGCCGCCCAAGCCTCTCCCCCGCAGGTCTTACAGCTCGTCCGTCGGCATTGGCACATCGAAAATATCTTGCATTGTCGCCGTGACGTCACCCTCGGTGAAGATGCCTGCCTTGTTGCCCAAGGTCAGACCCCTCGTATCCTCGCTCTACTCAACAACACTGTCCTTTTTCTCGTCGACCGAGCAGGAGGCGCTGGCAATGCTGCTGCCAAAATCCGTGAGTTCGCCGCTTCTCCTCAGTCGGCCCTTGACCTTATCCTCCATCCTCCCTGACTTTTGAATAGCCCTGCGCGACCCATCCCGCCATTGCCCGCGGTCACAACTTGTGCTAGACTCGACCCCATACCGCGCTGCACCCTCTCCCAAACATCACATCGAGATCGCTATGGCAGCTATCAACGCCGAAATCCGCCGCGGAGCCTATTACGATTCCGTGGTTCTCATGCAATTGCAACGCTCGCTGGCGGCGCTGGCCGGCGTGTTGGATGCCGGGGTCGTCATGGCTACGCCCGCCAACAAAGACATCCTCGCCCAGAGCGACCTTCTGACCCCGACAGCGCAGGCCGCGGGCGCCGATGACCTGGTGATTGTGGTGAGGGGGGCGACCGCTGCCGACGCACAGGCCGCCATCGCCCAGGTGGACGCGCTGCTCACCCGCAGGCTGAGGGGGGGCGAGCAGGAATACCGGCCCAAATCGCTGGAAACGGCAGCGGCGATGTTGCCGGAGGCGCAATGGGTGCTGGTCTCGGCGCCGGGGCAGCATGCGGCCGGGGTGGCGCGCGAGGCCCTGCGCCTGGGCAAACACGTCTTCTTGTACAGCGACAACGTCAAGCTGGAGGAAGAAATCGGGCTGAAGAAGGAGGCCGCGGCCAGGGGGCTGCTGGTCATGGGGCCGGATTGCGGCACCGCCATCGTCAGCGGCGTGGGATTGGGTTTCGCCAACGTGGTGCGGCGGGGGCCGGTCGGCGTGGTGGCGGCGGCAGGCACGGGCTTGCAGATGGTGACTTCCCGCCTCCACCAGCTTGGCAGTGGGGTGACGCAGGCGCTGGGTACCGGCGGGCGGGACCTTTCCGAGCCAGTGGGTGGGATCACGGCCCTGCAGTCGCTCGATGCCCTGAGTCGCGACCCCGAAACGAAGGTCATCATCCTCGTCTCCAAGCCGCCGGCGGCGCAGGTCGCAAGTCGCATGTTGCAGGTCGCACGTGCTGCAGGTAAGCCTGTGGTCGTCGATTTCATCGGCTATCAGCCCGTCGAGAAGCAATCCGGCAACCTCCACTTCGCCTGCACCCTCGGCCAGGCCGCCGAACTGGCCGTCGACCTCGCCAATAGCCAATCGCCAATAACCAATCTCCAATCTCCAATCTCAGGCTTTTCCTCCAGCCAACGCTACCTGCGCGGCCTCTTCTCCGGCGGCACCCTGGCCTACGAAGTCCTGCTGCTCCTGCAAGATCATCTGCCTGCCGTCTATTCGAATACGCCGCTGGACAAAGCCTTCAAGCTGGAGAACCCGCTGCAAAGCCGCGAGCACACCCTGATCGACCTGGGCGACGATGTGTTCACAGTCGGGCGGCTACACCCGATGTTGGACAACGACCTGCGTATCCGCCGCCTGCGCCAGGAAGCCGCCGACCCGGAAGCGGCTGTCATCCTCCTGGATGTGGTGCTGGGCTACGGCTCGCACCCCGACCCGGCCTCCGAACTGGCCCCGGCCATCGCTCAGACCATCGCCGCCGCCGCCCAGGATGGGCGCAGGCTGGAAATCGTGGCCGTGGTGGTGGGCACGGACGAGGATCCGCAAGGGCTGTGGGGCCAGATCGAGCAGCTCCAGAAGGCCGGGGCCAGGGTCTTCACGAGCAATCAGGCTGGGGTCGAGCACGCCGCTGAGATCGTGCGCGGGCTGGCGGGCGTCTCTGGCCTGCCGCCGGTGGATCTCGCGACCCTCACCCGACCTCTGGCCGCCCTCAATGTTGGCCTGGAATCGTTTGCCGAGAGCCTGGCCCAGCAGGGCGCGACGGTCGTGCAGTTGGATTGGCGCCCGCCCGCCGGCGGCAACGAGCGGCTGGCAGCAATCCTGGCCAGGATGCGGCAGAGTTAAGCCATGTCAGCGACCTGGCAGCCTTCGTTCACGATTACTTCGCTCATGGCCCAGCGGTTGATGGCCATCAGAGCAGCCAAAGTCGTGGTGGAGCAGACGCCGTTGTCAGTGGCGGCCGAAGCCGAGTTGCGGCAGCGGGCGCGCCTGCGTTCGACCCACTTTTCGACCCGAATCGAGGGCAATCGTTTGACGCTGGAGGAGGCCGAACGAGCCATTACCCAATCCCACATGACCTTCTCGGGCCGCGAGCGCGATGTGCGAGAAGTGCGTAATTACTGGCAGGCTTTGTTGCGGGTGGAATCGTGGGCCCTATTTCAATGGCAACGGGCGCACCGCCAGGCTGCTGGCAACGTTCATTCTTCACCGAAGCGGCTACGGTCTCAATGGTTACTTCTCGTTGGAAGAGCACCATGCCCACGATCTGGCCGCTTACTATCGGGCGCTCGCCACGCATCCCCATCACAATTACTACGAGGGCAGGGCCGAAGCCGACCTGACCTCGTGGCTAGAATATTTCGTCGATATTCTGGCGCGCGTGTTCAGATTGGCGCAGGAAGAAGCCGTACGTCTGTCCGAGCACCCGCCGCAACCCGAACCCGAAGTGCTGCGCCAGCTCGACCATCGCGCCCGGCTTGTGCCCGGACTGCTTGCTCAATCCGAGCGCATCAAAACAGCCGATGTTGCCCACATGTTGGGCTTGTCTGAACGCTCAGCCCGGAACGTGGTCAGCAATTGGGTGAAGCAAGGCATTTTGGAGATCGACGATCCCGCGCGCCGGACGCGAGCCTATCGTTTATCGGCAGTTTATCGGTAGCGGACGATGGACGAAGGACGATGGACGATAGATCGGGAGGATGAGGATGGCGTTCAAATTTGAGAGGTTGGAGGTTTGGCAGGAATCGCTGGAATACATCGGGATCACCTATGCGATTGCTTCGCAGTTGCCCGGCAGCGAACTGTACAATCTACACAGCCAGATCAAACGCGCTGCAGTCTCCATCAACTTGAACATTGCCGAAGGATCGACCGGTCAAACTGATACGGAGCAAGCCCGTTTTCTTGGCATGGCAATTCGCTCACTTTACGAAACGATCGCATGTCTTCACATCATCCATCGTCTCAACTACCTGCCGGATCGCACACAACTCCGTGAAGCCTATCGAAAAGCAGAAGTTCTGGTCAAGCGATTGCAAACTCTGCGCAACACTTTAGCCCCCGATCAACCCTGGCTCCGCGAAGAAGAACCAATCTACATCACCGATTCTGCGGACAGAACCCCATTCGATTGACAAAACCAGGCGATAGACGACAGCCATCGTCCATCGTCTCAATGCAGACGAACAACCAAACGAAGGATCGCCATCATGAACATCGACCAAGCCAATCGTGAAGCCACCGACCGCATGATCGAAGCCCGCCCCGTGTTGGTGGGGCTGGGCCGGGCGCTGGATGTCATCCCCGGCATGAGCGACGACCTGCTACTGCACGCCGGACCGCCTATCACATGGGAGCGGGCATCAGGACCGATGAGGGGCGCCATCATCGGCGCCTTGATCTTCGAGGGCAAGGCCAAGGACGAAGCCGAGGCCGAGCGCCTGGTCACATCCGGCCAGATCAGGCTGGAGCCCTGCCACCATCATCGCGCGGTCGGGCCAATGGCAGGCGTCACATCGGCCTCGATGCAGGTGTACATCATCGAGAACAAGACCCACGGCAATTTCGCCTTTTCGAACTTGAACGAGGGCTACGGCAAGGTGCTGCGCTACGGCGCCTACGACGCCAGCGTGATGGCGCGCATGCACTGGATGAACGAGGTCATGGCCCCGGTGCTGGGCGATGCCATCGCTGCAAGTGGCGGCATCGACATCCGGGCGCTGCTGGGCGAGGCCCTGCACATGGGCGATGAAGGCCACAATCGCAACAAGGCCGGCTCCATCCTCTATCTGAAAGCGCTGGCCGCGCACGTGGCCAAAGTTGCGCCCACGCCGCCGATCGCCGCCGACATCCTCAGGGCCATCGGCGACAACGCTCTCAGCGTGCTGAATCCGGTGATGGCCGCCTGCAAGGCCATGGCCGACGCCGCCCACGGTATCGAGGGCAGCACCATCGTTTCGGTCATGGCCCGCAACGGCACCGATTTTGGCATTCGCGTCAGCGGGCTGGGCGAGCGCTGGTTCACCGGGCCGGTGGGCATGCCCCGCGGCCTCTACTTCCCCGGCTTCAGCGCCGAGGATGCCAGCGGCGACATCGGCGACAGCACCATCACCGAGACGGCCGGCATCGGCGGCTTTGCCATGGCCACGGCCCCGGCCATCGTCACCTTTGTCAGCGGCACACCGAAGGACGCCATCAACACGACGATGGAGATGTTCGAGATCACCTTCGCTGAGCACAAGTATTTCACCATGCCGGCGCTCGATTTCCGCGGCACACCCACCGGCATCGACATCCGCAAGGTCGTGGAGACCGGGATCACGCCCCGCATCAACACCGGCATCGCCCACAAAAACGCCGGCGTCGGGCAGGTGGGCGCCGGGCTGGTCCGTCCGCCGATAGAGATTTTCGAGGAGGCGTTGATTGCTTTTGCGGAGAAGTATGGTTATTGAGGACGAAGGACGAAAGACAAAGGACGAAGGCACAGCGTTGCAGCACTAATCGTTCGAGCGATATCAAGGAGGGAGATATGCCGTTCAAGTTTGAGAAGCTGGAAGTTTGGCAGTTATCTCTCGACTATTTGGTGCTGATCTACAAGATCGCTGCTCAACTGCCAAAGAGCGAGGAATACAATCTCAAGTCGCAGATCGTCCGCGCCGCAACGTCCGTGAACTTGAACATCTCCGAAGGCTCGACGGGCCAGACAGACGCCGAGCAGGCTCGATTCCTTGGCATGGCAATCCGTTCTCTGCTCGAGACTGTCTCTTGTCAACATATTATTCATCGTTTGGACTATCTTCAAGACAAATCCGATCTGAGAGAAGCTTATCGGCAGGCCGAAAAACTGGCTGCCCGACTACATACGCTACGCAAAACTCTGGTCTCTGAGGAAACGTGGTTGCGAGAAGATGGCCCCATGTACTTGGCTCAATTCGACAACCAGACCCCCTTTGATGATTAGAGCTTCCTTCCCGTCAGGACACCTTCGTCCTTCGTCATCCGTCCTTCGTCCCCTTTCGGCAATTCCAATAGCGAGTCCCACCCATGAAAATCCACGACCTTTCCCAACCGTTGAATCAGGAATGCTCGTTCTGGCCGTTCTACCCACCCTTCGAAGTCAAGTACTTCAAACGCAAATCGGAGCACGGCGTCAACGCCCAGTACATCCAGACCTCGAACCACATGGGCACGCATCTCGATGCGCCCCGGCACTTCGTCACCGCCGGTAAGACCATCGACGAGCTGCCGTTAGACTGGCTCTATGGTCCTGGCGTCATCGTCGACCTCAGCGACATGCTGGATGAACTCGATATCTTTGGGCCTGAGGATATCGAGAAGCGAGTCGAGGTGCGCGAGGGAGACATCCTCTACATCTACACCGGATGGAGCAAACACAGTCAGTTTGGCTCCGCGCCCGACGAAGAAAAATACATTCATCGCCATCCCGGCCCCCACTACAGCATCTGCGACTGGCTGCTGAGCAAGAAGATCCACCTCTGGGGTGTGGATATGGTCTCGACCGACCACCCCATGAACCTGCCTATCGGTCGCTTCCTGGGCAAGGGCGGGTTGGAGCACTGGGCCAAAGTCCGGGCCAAGTGCGTGGCCAAATTTGGCGAAGAAAACATGAGCGTCCTCTTCCCCGATTCTGCCTACCAACTCACCCACAATGCCCTTTTCCCACACGACTGCGTCCATGTCGAAAACCTGGGCGGCGAGATCGGCAACCCGGCCCTGCTCAACCGCCGCATCACCCTGGGCTGTTTCCCCTGGCTGTTCAAGGGCGGCGAGGCTGCCTTTGCACGCGCAGTTGCGTTTACGGGGGAGTAGAGATTGGTTATTAGAGATTGGAGATTGGAGATTTGCCATGGCGACGCCCCTTGAAGGTTTGAGAGTGCTGCAACAGGCGGAAGCACTTGCTGATGCGATCTGGAAGGATGTGCTGCGCTGGGATGCTTTCGCCCGCGAGTCGATGGGATCACAGCTTGTACGAGCAAGTGATTCTGTGGGCGCTAACATCGCCGAAGCATTTGGCCGATTTCACTATGGCGAGAAGCTACAATTCATCTACTTCGCGCGCGGCAGCATCTTCGAGACCAATTACTGGCTCAACCGGGCCTTAGCTCGTTTGCTGCTGCCGCCGAACGTCACCCAACATCATGCTTCGGAACTGACCAATCTCGCTCGCCAACTCAATGCCTTTGCAGCCAATATCAAGAAGCAACGCACCGGAACGACCGAAGCGCGCCAACTGCGCGAACCTGGCCCAGAGTATGTGATCGGGGCATCCGACGCCGATACTTCCCTTTTCACCGAGGATGAGCTCGTCTGGCTCGAAACCCTGACTCTTTCTGACACCAATCTCCAATCTCCAATCTCTGATCTCCTATGAAACCAGCCCCATTTCAATATCACGCGCCGAGGTCGGTGGAGGAGGCCGTGGGCTTGCTGGCGACGCACGGCTACGACGCCAAGCTCCTGGCCGGCGGGCAGAGCCTGATCCCGACCATGAACTTCCGGCTGGCCCAACCGTCAGTGCTGATCGACCTCAACGGCGTCCTCGACCTGGCCTCCATCCGGCCCGGCAATGATGGCGGCCTCCGCATCGGCGCCATGAGCCGCCACGCCCAGGTCGAGCACAGCCCTGTCGTCGCCGAACGCGCCCCCCTCGTCCATGAGGCCATGCCCCTGATCGCCCACCCGCAGATCCGCAATCGCGGCACCTTCGGCGGCTCCATCGCCCATGCCGACCCAGCCTCGGAGCTGCCGGCGGTGCTGGTCACGCTGCAAGGCCGGGTGCAGGCGCGGAGCCAGCGCGGCCTGCGTTGGATCGAGGCCAACGATTTCTTCCTCGGTCTCTTTACCACTGCCCTGGAGCCGGACGAGCTGCTGACCGAGGTTGCCTTCCCGGCCCTGCCCCCGCGCAGCGGCTGGAGCGTGCAGGAGGTCTCGCGGCGGCATGGCGACTACGCCCTGGTGGGCGCGGCTGCCCTGGTCGAATTGGACGCCGCCGGTGTCTGCCAGAGCGCCCGCCTCACCTTCTTTGGCGTGGGCGACGGCCCGGTGGCGGCAAAGGAGGCTGCTGCCGCCCTCAAAGGCGCCAAACCCAGCCCTGCAATCATCGAGAAAGCGGCTGAACTGGCTGCCAGCCTGGATGTAGACCCCAACAATGACATCCATGCCACCCCTGCCTACCGACGCCACCTGGCGCGGGTGCTGGGCGGCCGGGTGCTGACCACGGCCTTTGCACGGGCGCAAAAGAGAGGAGCCTGAGATGAGCGAATTGATGAACGTGAGCGTCACCGTCAACGGCCGGGTCTACGAGCGGGCGGTCGAGCCGCGGCTGCTGCTGAGCGATTTCCTGCGCCACGAGCTGGGGCTGACCGGCACGCATGTGGGCTGCGAGCACGGCGTCTGCGGGGCCTGCACGGTTATCTTCGATGGGCAGCCGCTGCGTTCGTGCCTGATGTTCGCCGTCCAGGCCAATGGCCACAAGCTGATGACGGTGGAGGGCCTGGCCCCCGACCCCCAGCACCTGCACCCGCTGCAAGAGGCATTCCGTGAGGCGCACGGCCTGCAATGCGGTTTCTGCACGCCCGGCTTTTTGATGACCCTGCTGCCCTACCTCGAAAAGAACCCGAATCCTACCGAAGAAGAAATCCGCCTGGCCATCTCCGGCAATCTCTGCCGCTGCACGGGCTACCAGCACATCGTTGAGGCGGTGAAGCTGGCGGCGGAGAAGATGAGGATTGGAGATTAGAGATTGGTTGTTGGCGCAACCCAAATCTCCAATAACCAATCTCTAATCACCCCCGAGACAAAAAAGGAGCATTACTTTGACAACTCGCTACTTCGGCCAACGCATCACCCGCAACGAAGACCCCGCCCTCCTGACCGGGCAGGCGCTTTTCACCGATGACGTGCACCTGCCGGGGATGTTGCACGTGGCCTTCAAACGCAGCGACTATGCCCACGCCCGCATCCTCAGCATCGACACCTCCTTCGCCCGGCAGCGGCCCGGCGTCGTCGCCGTCTACGAGGCCGCCGACCTGGGCGACTATTGGGAGCCGGGGCCGCTGCTGGTCTCGCCGCCGCCCATCGAGGGCATCGTCTTCAACAAACGCACACACGCGCCGCTGGCCAGGGACAAAGTGCGCTATGTGGGCGAGCCGATCGCCATGGTCGTGGCCGAAAGCCGCTACATCGCCGAGGATGCCGTCGAAGACATCTTTGTCGAGATGGCGCCCCTGCCGCCGGTGGTGGACATGGAGAAAGCCCTCGACCCGACCGCGGCGCTGATCCACGAAGACCTGGACAACAACCTGGCCGCCCACGCCATCCAGAAGAAAGGCGACTACGCCGCTGCCAAAGCGCAGGCCGATGTCGTCCTCTCCCGGCGGTTGTACTATGACCACGGCAGCGCCCAGGCGATGGAAAATCGGGGCGTGGTGGCCAATTGGGATGACAAAATGCGCCAGCTGACGATCTGGGATACGACGCAAGCGCCCATTCCCATCCGCAACGGCCTGGCCAACAAGCTGGGACTGGCGCAATCGCAGGTGCGGGTCATCGCCCCCTTTATCGGCGGCGGTTTCGGTCCCAAGATCATGATGTTCTATCCCGAAGAGATGCTGGTTCCCTGGGCGTCGATGCAGCTCTGCCGGCCGGTCAAGTGGATCGAAGACCGCCGCGAGAACTTCTTCGCCACCACCCAGGAGCGGGACCAGGTGCACTGGGCCGAGATCGCCCTCAGCCGGGATGGGCGCATCCTCGGCATCAAGGATTTCTTCCTCCACGACACCGGCGCCTATGACCCCTACGGCCTGACCGTGCCCATCAACAGCCAGTGCACGCTCCTGGGCTGTTATGATATCCCTGCCTATGAATCGGAGTTCAAGGCCGTCTTCACCAACAAGCCCATCGTCACGCCCTATCGCGGGGCGGGGCGGCAGCACGGCGTCTTCGTCATGGAGAGGCTGCTCGACATCGCCGCCAAAGAACTGGGGATAAACAAGAACGAGATCCGCCGCCGCAATTTCATCCCGCCCGACCGTTTTCCCTACCACAACGAGGTCATCTTCCAGGATTTCGTGCCGCTGGTCTATGACAGCGGCAACTATGAGCCGGCCCTGGACAAGGCCCTGGAGATGATTGGCTATGACCATTTCGTGCGCGAGGAACAGCCGAGGCTGCGGGCGCAAGGCAAACATGTGGGCATCGGCGTGGTCAGCTATATCGAGGGTACCGGCATCGGCCCCTACGAAGGCGCCCGCGTCAACGTCGAATCGGGCGGCAAGGTAAGCGTGGCAACCGGCATCGGCACCCAGGGCCAGGGTCATTTCACCGTTTTTGCTCAGCTGGTGGCGGATGAACTGGGGGTGGATGTAGGCGATGTGCGCCTGGTCACAGGCGATACGGCCGATTTCCACTGGGGCACGGGTACGTTTGCCAGCCGGGGGGCGGTGGTGGCGGGCAACGCTATCTATGCCGCGGCTGCGGGTGTGCGCAAGAAGATCCTCAAGTTCGCCAGCGAGCAGCTGGAGGCGGACGAGGA
The DNA here is from genome assembly GCA_964460135.1 of uncultured Caldilineales bacterium. Taxonomy (GTDB): domain Bacteria; phylum Chloroflexota; class Anaerolineae; order J102; family J102; genus SSF26. The sequence goes on from CAYWPZ010000091.1 coordinate 12,750, forward strand.
AGACCTGGAACTGGTGGATGGCGCGGTGCGCGTCAAAGGCGCGCCCGGCTCGGCGATCAAGTTGGGCGACCTGGCGGCCAGAGCCAACCCCCTGCGCGGGGCCGTCAAGCCGGGCGTCGAACCGGGGTTGGAGGCAACTGCCTATTACGGCCCCGAGCGCGGGGTTACGGCCAGCGGCATCCACGCCATGATCGTCGAAGTCGATCCCGAGACGGCGATGCTGGAGATCAAGAAATACGTGACGGTGCACGACTGCGGCCGGGTGATCAACCCGCTGATCCTGGAGGGCCAGGTGCAGGGCGGCATCGCTCAGGGCATCGGCAACGCTTTTTACGAGAAGCTGGTCTTCGACGAGAGCGGGCAGATGCTCAGCGCCTCGTATATGGACTACCTGATCCCGACGGCGATGGAGGTCCCACCCATCCACATGGACCACATCGAGACGCCCTCGCCGCTCAATCCGCTGGGGATCAAGGGCGCGGGCGAGGCCGGAGCGATCCCGGTCGGCCCCCTTTTCGCTCAGGCCATCGAAGACGCCCTGCCCGAATACAACCTGGAAATCCTGGAGATTCCGCTCAGCCCGAATCGGTTGTATGAGTTGATGGCGCGGGCGGGGAAGTGAAAGTGTAGGTGCGACGCACTCGCAAAGTGCGTCGCACCCACAAAAACGCCGCCACCGCTGGCAACCAGATCAAGCCCACCACCAGCGCCTGCAACTGCGGCGGGCTGAGCGCCGGGGCCGGGAGCCGGGCGAAGGCGTCGTAGACGATGTTGCTGCACATCGCCCCGAAACACAGCCAGGGCAGGATACGCCGCGTGAAAGGACGGTCGGGCAAGAGGGCCGCCGGGGCCGCGGCCCAGACCATGTACCAGTGCTGGAACCAGAAGCTGCCCACCAGCAAATACAGCAGCCCCACCGCTATCGCTGCCCCCCACAGCCGCCGGTCAGACGGCGACCTCGGTTCGGCGCGCCGCCACACCAGCCAGGCCGAGGCAGCGATGCCCACCAGCCCGAACAGATAGCTGGGCAGCCGCGTAGTATACAGCCGCACCGTGTCCAACGGCCAATCCCGCACTTTGTACAGATGATAATGCAACAGTTGCCAGGGCGAGTTGGCTACGAACAATAGTCGCTCGTGCAACATCCGCGATAGGCTGGCCCAGCCGCCCAACGGCCGATACAGCAGCCAGGAAATAGGGGCGATGATCAGCAGTGTCGCCAGACCCAGGATCAGGGTGCGACGCAGCCCGACCTGCCGCCAGAGCCAGAAGACCATCAGCGGCGCCCAGATCAACGCCGTCAGCTTGACATGGGCGCTGAGAACCAGCAGCAGCAGCCCGGCCAGCCACCAGCGCCGCCGATAGCACCAGAAGGCCGCCAACAGCAGCGCCAGCATGAGGGCGTCGTTGTGGGCGCCCAGGGCCGTGGCCGCGAGCACGAGCGGGTTCCAGAACCAGGCGACCAGGGCGGGGAGAACCAGCCGAGCATCCTCGCGCCGCACCATCGAGGCGATCAGTCCGCCGGAAACCAGGGCCAGCAGGATGGCCAGGAGCCGATAGCCGGAGATGTAGGCCATCAGCGCCTGGCACGAGGCAGAGGAGCCTGGGCAAGTGAGATGCTGCCGGGGCGCGAGACCAAATCGTTCCAGGCCGCGGCCCAAAGCCCAGGCCACGCCGCCGCTGGCGTATTCCCAGACCGGGCCGTAGGTGTCCACGTGCTTCTTCCAGGCGGTGTAGTGGTAGAACGGCTGCCGGGGCAAGTCGTCGGGCGTCGTCGTCAGCGGGCTGGCTCCCTGCTCGGCCAGCATCCTGCCCCGGTACAGGTAGTCGAAGACATCGTGCGAGTCGCCGCCGGGTGTAACCCGCAGCATCAGCAGCGAGGCGACCAGCCACACGGCCAGCGCCACCGCCCCCATCCTTCGCCCCTCCCTGTCTCCCCGGCGGCCCGGCTGGCTGAGGCCGAGGGCGGCGGCAAAAGCAGCGAACAGGCCGAGATAGGCGGCCAGGTGGGGCAGCAGGCTGATCAGGTCGGCTTCTTGCGGCGGGAACCAACCTGCGCGCGGCCAGCGCAGAAACGCGGCCAGGGGATAGCGCCATCCCAGCCAGGCGTAGATGGCCAGCGAGAACAGACCAAGCCCGGCCAGCGCCGCCCAACCACCCGGCCGGCGCTTCACAGGCTCCATTTGACGCCGCAGAACTGGCAGGGCCACGGCGACGGCGCCTGGCTCAGCACCGCCGACCGCAGTTCCTGATACCGCGCCCCGTTCCACACCTCGGCCAGCGGCCGCGCGAAGACATTGCCTAGCAGGATGCTGCTATAGTCGGGCGTGGCGAAGGGGGCGATGCAGCAGGGCAGGGCGTTGCCGTTGGCGGTGATGTACATCAGGTTCCACGGCCGCATACAGCCCTGCCAGGGGTGGTCGCCCTTGACGGCCACGCTCTCGTGCGGCGTGGTTGCGCCCGAAGCCTGGAATTTCAGCCCCAACTCGACGGCCAGGCGTTCGCACTCAACGATCAATGCCGCCTGCTGCTGCTCCAGGCTGCCGTAGAGCGACTGTTCCGCAACCATGGTGGTATTTGCGGCGATGCGCTCGCCGTCGCCGAAGAACACCAGCCGCTGCAAATAGACTTCGGGGACGCCCAAATCGGCGCCCAGACGCACGAAATCAGGCAATTGGTGCAGGTTCTCGTGCATGCCCACAAACCAGAGTGAGAGTCGGGGCCGCTCCCGGCCGCCGCGTCGGGCCACGAAGGCCCGCAGATTGTCGAGGATGCGGGGCAGGGCGTCGATCCCGCGCAGCCGGGCGTAGAGGTCGGGCGTTACGGCGTCGATGGACACACGCAACTCATCCAGCCCGGCTTCGGCCAGGGCATCGCCCCGGCGCTGGTCGAGCAACACGCCGTTGCTGTTGAACAGCACCCACGCCCCGCGCTGCTTGAGGTGTGCTACGAAGCGAGGCAGGTCGCGATTGAGCAGCGGCTCGCCGATGCCGTGCAACACCACCCGCCGGATCTCAGGTATCTGGTCGATGATGCGACGGAAGTTCTCCCAACTGAGATGGTGCTTCGGCTCGGTGGGAAGGAAATGGTCGTAGGTCAGCGGGCAGGAGACGCAGAGCGAATTGCAGTAGTTGGTGACCTCGATGTAAAGCTGCGTGGGCAAGGCCGGGGCCAGCGTTGTGCGCGGGGCCAGTTCGATGGTCGCGATGGGCATGGTTGTCGGTCATCAGAAGACCCTCAAGGTTTTGGAAACCTTGAGGGTCGAAATGGTTAGACCACGATCGTGGTGCAGACATTGCGGCTGCGGACGAGATCGACGGCCGGAGCGGGTCGCCAGGGCAAGTCGATGGCATCGCCGCGCGCCCAGGGGCAGTATTCGTCGTGGCCGTCCAGCTTGCGGTCGAGGGCGCGGCGGCTGGCGCAACCGCCCTGGCAGGGGCAGTGGGCGGCGCCTTCCGGTTGCTGGCGGGCCTGCTGGAAATAGGCATGGTCGAGCACAGCTTCCCGCTTTTCCGGCAGATCGGCCACGGTGTAGGGGCTGACGCCATCCACCGGCCAGTAGACGCAGGGGATGATGCGCCCGCGCATGTCGAAACGAATGCTGTTGCGACCGCACGGCGATTCCACATCCGGCAGACCCATCGCTGCCCGCACGATCGGCTCGCTGCAACTCACCACCAGCCCAGCCCCGAAAAGCTGGCGATACGCCTGCCAGAACTGCTCGTAGCTCAGCCGGTAGGCGTCGGTGCGCACGGCCTGATAGACATTGACCCGCAAATGCGCGCCCACCGAGCGGGCCAACGCGACCATCGCGCCCATCTGATTGAAATTGGTTTTCATCAGCGTCGCC
>CAYWPZ010000092.1:0-16441 GCA_964460135.1 uncultured Caldilineales bacterium
CACCGCTACCAGGCAAAGTGCCACCGCACCGCCCGTCACCCAAATCCAGGGCTCGCCGCCCTTGAACCAATTGCGCATGGCTTCGTGTCCTCAGAGTGAGCTGTACTTTTCCCGAAGCCGCTGACGTACCAGTTCGGCGAGGGTGTTGATGAAGAAGGTGAACACGAACAACACCAGGGCGGAGAAGAACAGCAGCAGGTAATGGGTCGAGCCCACCGCCGCCTCGGGCATCTCCACGCCGATGTTGGCCGACAGGGTGCGGAAGCCGGTGAAGATGGAGAAGTCCATAACCGCCGTGTTGCCGGTCGCCATGAGCACGATCATGGTCTCGCCGATGGCTCGGCCGAAGCCCACCATGATGGCGGAGAAGATGCCGGGACTGGCGGTAAGCAGTACCACGTTGAAGAGGGTCTGCCAGGGCGTGGCGCCCAGGGCCAAGGAACCGCTGGTCAGGTGCTTGGGCACGGAGAACACCGCGTCCTCGGCGATGGAAAAGATGATGGGAATCGCCGCGAAGCCCATGGCGATACCGACCACCAGGGAGTTGCGCTGCTCATAGGTCCAGCCCAATTCGTTGCTCACCCAGCGGGGCATGTCGCCATCAAATAAGGCGGCCTCCAATGGGTGCCCCAGGGCGAAAGCTACCCACACCACCAGAATCACCACGGGAATCAATAATGCGGCCTCCCAACCCGGCCCCACCCGGTCAGTCAAGCTATGGGGCAGCCGGTGCCAGATCCATGCTGTAATCAAAAAACTGAAGGGCAGCATGAACAGGGCCACCAGCGTGCCAGCCAGGTTGTTGTCCACGAAGGGGGCCAACCACAGACCGGCCAGGAAGCCCAGGATCACGGTGGGCAGGGCCTCCATGATCTCGATGGAGGGCTTGACCACGGCGCGCATCTTTGGCGACATGAAATAGGCCGCGAAGATGGCCCCCAGCACCGCGAGGGGCACGGCCACCAGCATGGCGTAGAAGGCCGCCTTGAGGGTGCCGAGGGTGAGCGGCGCGATGCTGAACTTGGGCTCGAAATCCGAGTTGGCGGCGGCGGACTGCCAGATGAAGTCCGGTTTCTCGTAGCTCTCGTACCAGACCCTGCCCCACAGGGCGCCAAAGGAAACCTCCGGGTATTCGTTTTCGATGTGAGCCGCCCTGATGTTGCCCCGGTCCGTCTCGATGACAACGGCATTGGCGCGCGGCGAGAATCCGGCCAGCCGAGCCTTGCCCTCTCCGGTGACGCTCTCCACCAACAGACGCTCGGAGGTGGCGTAGTACAGGTTGACCGCGCCGCCCTCGTCGGCCACGGCAAAGCCCTTGCGGGCATACTCCGGGGCGACAAGGGTAATGGCCTTCTCCATGGGCTTGAACCCACGAATACGGGTCAGGGTGCTCTTGTTGTCCTTGTCCCGCACCTGGAACCACTGGGCCAAATTGCCCTTATCGCTGCCGATGATCAGGGAAAAACCGCCCGACAGGAGCGCGACGGCGGTGACCCGCTCGCCCTCCGGCACCACCGCCACAGTTTGCACCAGGCTGGGGTTCTCCTTGTTCTGGACGTCGAAATGGCTGACGAAACGGCTACCATGGACAACGTACAGATCCCGCTGTCTGACGTCCAGCAGGAGGTGGGTGATCTCTCCCTGCACAGGAGGCAATTCCCGCAATGCGGCCCGCACCACGGTCACCGACTCGCCGGTGAGATCGCTCTCGCTGGTGTAGTTGGCAAGAAGCAGCCTGCCGTCATCCGTAAGAGCGACGGCAGTGGTCTCCTGGACATCATGCTGGATGGCCAATCGGCTGAGTGCGCGACCGGCGTCATCCAGTACCAGGGCGTCACGTCCTAGCGGGTAGACGACTTGTGGCGTGATGTTGCGAATGTCTTTCTTGGGGTCTTTCGGGTCCTGGGTGAAGCTGACCTTGTAATCATCCTTGAACAGCACCAGACGGCCATCGCCGGTGCCGAAGGCCATGTCGGCCAGCAGTTCCAGGCTCCGCCGCCAGTGCCTGGCCCCCACCCGCACCCAGAACGAGGTGAATTCCTGGCCGGTGGAGGCGTTGAGATAGCCGCCCTTGCCTTCGATTTCATTGGCAATGTCGAGGGCGGTGGGCCAACCGGCGCAGCCCTTGAAGACCATGTGTTCGAGGAAGTGGCTGATCCCGGCTTGTTCGGCGGCCTCGTAGCGTGAGCCGACGCGCAGATACAGGCCCATCGAGACCGAGCGCACGGATGGCATCGGCGCGCAGACAACTTCCAGGCCATTGGCAAGGTCGAAACGCCGGTAGTCTTGCAGGTTCATGGTCTGGGCCGCCTATTGTCCCCGCAGTTCTTTCAGCATCAACTCGGCCTGGGCTTTGGCCTGGGGGTCCTGGGCCGGCGGGCCGGCCAGAAAGGCCTCGAATTCGGCGATGGCTTCCTCGTTGCGACCCTGCACTTTGCGCAGCATGGCCAGGCCAAAGCGCGCTTCGGGCAGGTTTTGGTCGATCTCCAGGGCCTTGAGCAGCGATTGTTCGGCCTCGTTCATCTTGCCCAGTTGCAGTTGCGCCGCGCCCAATAGATAGTGGGTCTCGGCGTCGGTGGGGCTGACCTTGAGCGCTTTCTCGAAGGTAGAGATGGCTTCTTCCAAGCGGCCCTGCTGATACAAGGCCACGCCCAGGTTCGAGAGGGTGGCGGTGTGGTTGGGGTTGATCTTGAGGGCTTCCTGGTAGGCTTTTTCGGCTTCGACGAAGCTGTTCTGGCGGGTGTAGGCATTGCCCAGGCCAAAGTAGGCGTCCAGGCTCTTGCCTTTGGCCAGCGAAGCCTGGAAGTCTTTCACCGCCTGGTCGTAGTTGCCGCTATCCAGGGCCGTCTGGGCCGAGCGCATGAGGTCGATGGCATCGCCCACGGCTTGGGGTGTGTTGCTGGCGCCGCCGCCACAGGCCGCCAGGATGAGGAGGGTCGCCAGGGCGAGAAGGACGAAGATAGGTCTATTCATTGCTGCTACCTCCAAAATCGAGCAGAACCACGCGCGTTTCCTCGCCCTCCAGTTCGCTGCGCGTGACGCGCAACGAGGTCACAGGGTCGGGGCGGGGGAGGCCCATTTCTTTGAGGAACTTGTCCACGGCGTCGAGTTTGAGGGTGAGGCCGGGGACGGCGTAGTGCATGGGGATGACGATGTTCGGCTCCAGCTCGGTGACGACCTCGACTGCTTTGGCGGCATCCAGGGTGTCGCCGCCGCCCACCGGCAGCAGCAGGACATCGGCCTCGCTGAGGATTTCGATCTGTTCACGGTCGGGCAGCACGCCCATGTCGCCCAGATGGCAGACGGACAGGTCTTCGAATTCGTAGAGGAAGGCGGTGTTGTGTTCGCGCTGGCCGACGGCGCCTTTGTGGAAGGTGCCGACGCCGGTGATGAAGACGCCGTTGATCTCGTATTCGCCGGGGCCATCGAAGATGTGTTCGGGGCTGCGCAGGCCGGCGACATGATTGTGGCCGGCAGCCTGGTGGCTGACAGTGACGACATCGGCGCGTAGTTTGGGCAAGGTCAGGCCCAGTTGGGGGCCGAAGGGGTCGGTGATGACGGTCAGCGCCCGGCTGCGGAGACGAAAGCAGGATAGGCCGTACCAGGTAAGTTCCATGTGGTTTCCTGTGAGGTTCGGGACGGTTTTTGGGGTGGTCGCAGCGGCCGGTCGGGTCCGCGGCGACGCAAGAGCTGTATTATATCCGATCCGCAAGATCGTCGGCCAGTTTTGCCCGCACTCCCCGGCCTGCGCTATCATGCCCCAACAGTTCTCTGGGCCGGCCCGATGGGGGCGGCTCGTCTCTGACGAATTCTTTCCCGCAAAAGGACGATAACTCTCATGGCTTACGATAAGATCAAGCCGCCGGCCAGCGGCGACAAAATCACGATCCAGGATGGCAAGTTGCAGGTGCCCGACCACCCTGTGATCGCATTCATCGAGGGCGACGGTACCGGCCCCGACATCTGGGCGGCCTCAGTGCGGGTGTTGGATGCGGCCGTGGCCAAGGCCTATGGCGGGCGGCGCCAGATCGCCTGGATGGAGGTCTATGCCGGCGAGAAGGCGCTGGAGGTCTATGGCCCCGGCGTGTGGCTGCCCGATGAGACGCTGACGGCGTTTCGCGAGTATCTGGTGGGGATCAAGGGGCCGTTGACGACGCCGGTGGGCGGCGGCATCCGCTCGCTCAACGTGGCCTTGCGGCAGGAACTGGATTTGTATGTGTGTCTGCGCCCGGTGCAGTATTTCGAGGGCACGCCCAGCCCGGTGAAGAACCCGGAACTGATCGATATGGTCATCTTCCGCGAGAATTCGGAGGATATCTATGCCGGGATCGAGTGGCGGGCAGGGACGCCGGAAGCCGAGAAGATGATCGCTTTTCTGCAGAACGAGATGGGGGTGAAGAAGATCCGTTTTCCTGCCACCTCCGGCATCGGCGTCAAGCCGGTTTCACAGGAGGGGACGGCGCGGCTGGCGCGGGCGGCGATCCAATATGCCATCGACAATGGTCGCAGGTCGGTGACGCTGGTGCACAAGGGCAATATCATGAAGTTTACCGAGGGCGCCTTCCGCGATTGGGGCTATCAGGTGGCGCGGGAGGAGTTCGGCGGGGTGGAGATCGACGGCGGGCCGTGGCAGAAGCTGCCCAACGGCATCGTGATCAAGGACGTGATCGCCGACGCCTTCCTCCAGCAGATACTCACCCGGCCGGCCGAGTACGATGTGATCGCGACCATGAATTTGAACGGCGATTATATCTCGGATGCGCTGGCTGCCCAGGTGGGCGGGATTGGGATCGCGCCGGGGGCGAATATCAATTATCTGACCGGGGCGGCTGTGTTCGAGGCCACGCACGGCACGGCGCCCAAATACGCCGGGCTGGACAAAGTCAATCCTTCGTCGGTGATCCTCTCCGGCGAGATGATGTTCCGCTATATGGGCTGGACCGAGGCGGCGGATTTGATCCTGGAGGCGATGCGCTTGACGATCCTGGCCCGCACCTGCACCTACGATTTCCACCGCTTGATGGGCCAAGAGGCGACGCTGCTGAAGTGTTCGGAGTTTGGGGATGCGTTGATCGAGAATATGTGAGGGGTTGGGCGGACGCGGATGAACGCGGATGAGCACGGATTGGGTGGGTTGTGTTCATTCGCGTTCGCCCTGCCCCCAACTCCCGATCAGAATCATAGGCGAATGTCTTCCCGGCCCTGCGCCTGTTGGCGCAACTGGCGCGCGTAGGTTGAGCTTTCGTCGATGTCATTGCGATCTTGCCACAAACCAATCAACCCTGATCTACGTAACTGGCCGACAGGAAGGTGGGCGCGTGGGCGGGAAATCGGGGGATGAAGCAATACGATCACCTCGACCGCCTGCCCGCCCTGTTCGGAACACGCCCTGAATACAACGTGAGGGAGAATAGGGTGGGAGTTCACGACGCGGGCGGCGCGCCGGCTCGTTCGCGAAACTCGTGGCAAAAAAAACATCTGGCGAACAACCGCGCCGTTCAGAACCCCCGCAACTCCGAACTCGACCGCGCCTTCAGCCCCGCCCGCGGCGTCCGCTTCAGCACCACATATTCCAGCCCGCGCTCGGCACAGAACTGGCGCTTCTCCAGCTTGTCGCCGTCTTCGTTCACGGCATAGATGTGCGGACGCACCCGCTCGACCTCCGGCTCGGCGTCCATCCAACCGTGGCCGGACGAAACCAGGGCCTGGGCGACGAAGCGGATGGACTGCACCATGTAGCGGCGTTCGGCGGCGGGAAACAAGGGATGGCCCTCGCCTTTCAGCAAGCGGACGTTGGCGTCATGCCCAACCACCACATAGAGGTCGCCAAGCTGTGAAGCTTCCTCGAAAAAGCGTACATGGCCGGAATGGAACCAATCATAGCAGCCCGTGACTATGACGCGGGGGCGCTCGGCGGGCATGAGGGCGGGGTCGAAGGCGGCAGTGGGGAAAGCGGCCAGGTCGGCGGGGGCCAGGGCGCGGTGCTCCAACCCATGCGCCGCCGCCAACGCACGGCTGGCCGGCCCCGCGTCGCTTTCCTCGACCAGCCACACATCGGCGTTGGCGATAGCATCGTCGTCGAATACCGAGACTTGCTCGACATAACGAATCGATTCCAGCAGATAGCGCCGCTCCTCGAGGGGGAACTTGCAGACCCCGGCCTGCACCCGCACCCGCTCATCCGGCCACAGCAACACATGCACCGCCCCCAACTTCGCCGCTTCCTCCAGAAAACGGATGTGTCGCGAGCGCAGATCGTCGAAGCCGCCGCTGACGAGGACGCGCTTCATGCCCCGACCTCCTCGGCAAGCCGCACCTGCACCTGAAACCCACCCGCAACCGGCTCATCGGCAACGACATAGAGATAGCCGCCGCCGCAGCCTGAGTACATGGCCCCGGCATAGCGCGCCTGATAATAGCCGAGCAGCTCCATGAGATCGACGGCCAGGGTGGGGTGGCGCACCGTGTGGGGGAGAATGGCTTCCCAGCAGCGCATGCATTCGTTCATAGACGCGCCCAGCCCGGCCAGATCGCACTGCACGATGGCAGCAAAGCAATCCTTGCCGCTTTGCCCCAGCCGCCGGATCCACTCCCGATCCAGATTTTTGATCCCCAACGGGTTGTAGCCCTGGGGCCGCGGCATCACCGGGATCATCCAGATCACCTGCTCCAGCCAGTGGGCCACAGCCGGGTCGTGGCACGATTCGACCTGCGCCGGGAAGTAGCCGCCCTCGAACTCGCAATCGTAGTCCAGCCGATTCACGCCCGGATAGATCAGCCCGGCCATATCCTGCGACCCCGACGGCTCGGCCCGGCCCTGGTTTTCGGCCTGATACAGCTCGCGCACCAGTTCTGCCGGGGCGCGGTCGGGCAGGCGCTCGCCCCACAGCCGCGCGGCCACGGTGCGGGTGCTGGTGCCCATGCCGCAGCGATCCATGAAGCGCACGGTGGGTTGGATGGCCACCACCACCATCGAGCCAGGCGGCGTAGGGTTGTGATGCGAGACAAAGGGCTGGTCGATCCAGCCGCCGGCAAAGGCCATGCGGTAGGGGATGCCGCCGATGATGTCGGTGAGGGATGGCTGCTTCATCGGCCGTTATTATATGCCAAACGGCCCCAAATAATCCTCCGGCGTCCATTCCTGCGGCGGGCTGAGATGATCCGTGCTGCCGCTCATCAGCCCGCGCATCTCCATAATCTCTGTCTCCAGGGCCACGATGCGCTCGGCAAAAGCCTTCAGCGCCTCGGCGGTGGCGTCGGGGAGAACATTGTGTTGCAGGTCGCGCTCGGGGTCCGGCGCCTGCAGATAGCCGTCGCGATGCCGCACCCGGCCTGGCACGCCCACCACCACCGATTCGGGCGGCGTATCCTTGACCACAACCGAATTGGCGCCGATGCGGCTATGGTCACCGATTGTGATCGGGCCGAGCACCTTGGCCCCGGCCCCGATCACAACCGAATCACCGATGGTGGGATGCCGTTTGCCCTTCTGCCAGCTCACGCCGCCCAACGTGACGCCGTGATAGAGGGTGACATGGGCGCCGACCTCGGCCGTTTCGCCGATCACCACGCCCATGCCGTGGTCGATAAAGAAGCCAGGGCCAATGAGGGCGCCGGGGTGGATTTCGATCCCGGTCAGGAAACGGTTGGCCTGTGAGACAAGGCGGCCCAACAGCTTGAGCTTTCGCCGCCACAGCGCATGGGCCAGCCGGTGCAGCCAAATGGCGTGCAGGCCGGGATAAGTCAGCAACACCTCCAGCGTGCTGCGTGCGGCCGGGTCGCGGTCGAACACGGCCTGCATGTCTTGGCGAAGGGTGTTGAACATAGGATTGCGGAGTGCGAAACGTGGGAAGTGAGGAGTGATGCGTGAGGAGTGAGACGTGAGCGGCAGGTGGCAGGCTTGTCCTGAGTGAAACGAAGGATCGTAGGTCGCAGGCGCCTGGTCTACCGGTTTCCCGGTCTACTTGTCTACTTGTTTCCTTGTCTACTTATTTCCTTGTCTACTTCTCCCCATCAAGCCAAATCTGCATACAACACCGTGCTCAAGTATCGCTCGCCATTGGAGGGGATGATGGTCACGATGCGCTTGCCAGCGTTTTCGGGCCGGCGGGCCACCTGCAGCGCCGCCCATACCGCCGCGCCGGAGGAGATGCCCACCAGAATGCCTTCGCTGATCCCCACCCGCCGGGCGGTGGCGATGGCGTTGTCGTTCGTGACCTGGATGATCTCGTCGATCACGCCGGTGTTGAGCACGGCCGGGACGAAGCCGGCGCCGATGCCCTGGATTTTGTGCGGGCCAGGCTGGCCGCCGCTGAGCACGGGCGAATCGGCCGGCTCGACGGCGATGGCCTTGAAATTGGGGTTGCGCGCCTTGATCACCTCGGCCACGCCGGTGATGGTACCGCCGGTGCCCACGCCGCTGACCAGAATATCCACCTGGCCGCCGGCGTCGTTCCAGATTTCCTCGGCGGTGGTGCGGCGGTGGATGGCCGGGTTGGCCGGGTTCTCGAACTGCTGGGGGATGAAATAGCGGGGGTCATCGGCAGCCATCTCCCTGGCTTTGGCGATGGCCCCGCGCATCCCTTCGCTGCCGGGCGTCAGCACCAGCTCGGCGCCATAGGCCCGCAACAGTTTGCGGCGCTCGATGCTCATCGTTTCGGGCATCACCAGGGTGCACTTGTAGCCCTTGGCCGCGGCCACGAAGGCCAGGCCGATGCCGGTGTTGCCGCTGGTGGGTTCGAGGATGATGGTGTCGGGCCCCAACTTTCCTGCGGCTTCGGCGGCCTCGATCATGCTCAGGCCGATGCGGTCTTTGACGCTGCCGGCCGGGTTGTAGAACTCTAGCTTGAGCAGGATTTCAGCTACGGCGCCCTCGGCCTGCGCCAGCCGGTTGAGGCGAACCAGGGGGGTGCTGCCAATCAATTCGGTGATGTCATTGTAGATGCGTGTCATGGTCTGTGTCCGTTGCGGGGGTGAGGCGTGAAATGTGAGGTGTGCGGTAGGGTCTCATCGACCGGGGGCGGGACGAAAAAAAGCTCATCGCCGGCGGCGGGGCCGTGCGATGAGCTCTGGGATCGGCGGTGGGGTGCGCTCCGCTGTGTTCGGTCGGAGACGCCGCCTGGCTGGCGCAATGAAGCTAGGAAGACGGGACGAAGGCAGGGATGGGGTCGCGCCGTCTCATCGCACGCAGGGAGGGGCGAGAGCCGCCGGCCGGCAACCGGCGCTCTCGCCAACGACAGGAGCAAGTGAGACAGGTGAAGGGACGGGGTGAAGCGATCATGATCAAGTGCTCTACCTTCGGTGCCGCCGAAGGATGGTGATAGGGTACGCAGGAAAGCGATGATTGTCAAACATGGCCGATCGCAGCCAGCATTCAGGCCGAGGAAAGCTGCTCGGCCACTTGTTTGCCACCGCTACCGAAGGCAGGTAAAATCCTTCTCGCTTGTTCGTGAACCATGGGGGGTTCGAAACCTACACTTGCCGGAGGTACTGTTGTTCATGAAGAAACTCATTCATCTGGTCGCGCTGGCGTCGATTCTGACGCTCTTGATCCCTTACCAGGCCCTGGCCGCCGACCCCTGCCAGACGCTCCTGCCCGAAGGCGTGTGGGAAGGAAGCACGCACGCCGACCTCACCGCCATCCAGAAGTTGGCAAACGGCGTCGTCATCCTCGACATGCACATCCATGAGACCGGGACGCTCTCGCTCGCCATCGGCTGCACGGTGAGCGGCGGCGATTTCGTCATGCAAAGCTCGCGGACGATGAAGCGGCCGATCATCAACTGGGAGATCTCTTGCGACGCCAACACCCACTTCACCCTGCCGTCGGGCAACGTCGTCGTGGGGGCCAACGGCAAGCCGCGCATCGACGTGCGCTGGGGCCACAATGTCTATGCCGGTGTGGGAACCTGCCCGGACACCGCCTTCCCCCCTGCCACCTTCCAGTTCCACACCTCCGGCCCGCCGCAGAACCGCACCATCAGCGGCGATTACGACATCGTTTACGACGATCCCAATCGTTCCGACCTGGACGAAATGGCCCAGATTTATCGCGACGCCGGCATGGAGGTCACTTTCACGCGCGGCTACAGCCTCACGCGCAAGCCGCAGCCCCAGGTCGAGGGCCTCAGCGCCCTGCTGCGACAATACTTCCTGCGTGGCATCCCCGTCACCAACCGCTACACTGCCGGCATCGACTGGGACGGCGCCGACCCCGGCTCCGCCCGCTTCATCCTGGAGGGTGAGCCGCCGCAAGACATGACCGTAAGCGGCAACACCGCTACCTACGACCTGGCGTTGGGGTCGATCCAGCGCACCGGCGACATCCCTATCAGCATCGAAGCCGACATCGAAGGCCGCACCGACCGCGTCGACGACCTCGGCCCGCTGACCCTGGTTCCTCTCCCCAATTGGGCCGGCCCCTTCGCCTTCAAGGCCAAGCCGCCCACAGGCGACCACGTCCTCTACAAGGGCGAATATCGCCTGCCCGACCAGCCACTCGCCGCCAACATCACCCTGCCCGGCTGGTTGCCCTATGTCGGTGGGACGTGGGGCTTGTTGCCCACCCAACTCAAAGTCGGGCTATCGGCCAACTCTTCGGGCGCGACCGAGCGGGATGGCTTGGCCGCGCAGGGCGGCTTTGGATTGGGCAACCGGCTCTTCACCCTGGCTGCCAGCGGCAACCTCTATGGCACGCTGCAACACGACGCCCTTGTCTTCCAGACCGACCCCTTGACGCTTTCCACCTATGGCATCCTTTGGCAAGATCGCTGGGGCCTGATCTCGCTGATCCCCGGCGCCCAGTCTTTGTTCGGCATTCCGGTCTTGGGCGACCTGTTGCGGTCGATTGACAACACCGCCGGCATCACCGCCGACATCCACGGCGGCATGACGGGCACAGGGCGGCTGGGCGTGATCGGCGACAAGGTGGCCCTGACCGAGGGTCGCTTTGACGCCACGTTGGGCGCGCAGGCTACGGCCAATCTCAGCCTGCTGGTGGCCTATCTGTACCTGACCGGCGGCGGCGATGGCTATCTGGCCATGCAGATCGTCCCCACGGTCAAAGCCACCCGCTGCGAGGTGCGGCTCTATTTCCAGGCCCGGGCTGGGGCCTTCGGCTACAGCACCACGCTCATCGACGCCCGTCACACCTTCGTCGCCTGCACCGCCGCCTCTGGCCAGACCTTCCTCTACCCGCTCGCTTCGCCATCTCCTGCGCCCAGCCTGCGCTACGGCGGCCCGCCCCTGGCCGAGGCCGAACGCACCCTCCAGCAGATGACGA
Organism: uncultured Caldilineales bacterium; assembly: GCA_964460135.1. Taxonomy (GTDB): domain Bacteria; phylum Chloroflexota; class Anaerolineae; order J102; family J102; genus SSF26. The sequence goes on from CAYWPZ010000092.1 coordinate 11,282, forward strand.
CGACCAACGGCCTGACCGAGACCATTCTGGCCGAAAACGCCAGCCTCCAGGCCCAACCGCAGCTTGCCCTCGGCCCGAATGGTCGCCGGGCCTTTGTCTGGAACAGCACGGGCAACGCCGGCGCCGCCGATGTCATCAGCCTGCGCCTGTTCGACGGCGCCACCTGGGGCAATGCCATTGTCCTCAGCCAGGCCAACCGCCCGGCCTTCAACCCTGCCGCCGTCTTCGTCGCCAGCGGCAACCTCCTCGTCGCCTGGACCGAAGCCCAGCTCCCACCCGACCCCAACCAGCTCACCGAAGCCTTCGTGCGCTCGTTCGAGATCGCCTGGGCCGAGATCGCCCCCAGCACGGGCACCGTCATCCGCCGCGGGCAGATGGCCGCCGACAACAGCATGGATTTTGGCCCACGCCTGGCCGCCGCCCCGGATGGCTCCGTCTGGCTGGCCTGGCAGACCAGCCCCGGCCTCAGCCTGACCGGAACGGTTGCCTCGCCCAACCGCCTGCAAGCCGCGTCCTGGTCAGGCGTCGGCTGGGCGGCGGCCGAGACCGTCACGCCGAACCTGGCTGGCGTCCTCTTCTGGCGGATGGTCGTCGCCGGCGCCAACCGCGTCTGGCTGGTCGCCGATCAGGATACCGACGGCAACCTGGGTACGGTCAACGACCGCGAGATCTTCGTCTACAAGCGCACGGCGTCGGGTTGGGCGGCGGCGCAACGCCTGACCAACGACGCCCTGCCCGACACCGCCCCCCTCCTGGCCCTGACGCCTGCCGGCCTGCCCATCCTGGCCTGGTCGCACGATGACGCCGCCGTTTTGGGACTGATCGGCGACCCGGCGACCACAACGCCGCAGGTCTGGTTCGATCAGGGCACCAACATCGGGCCATCACTGGGAACCGGCGAGCTGCTGGCCGGGGCCGATGGCAAGCTGAGCCTGATCTGGCCGGAAAACAGCGAGATGGGCCAGGATGTCTGGCTGGCGCGCTTCAATCCCGCCAGCCAAACCTGGAGCCAGCCCATCCCCCTCTTCCAGGGCGCCGAGCAGCGCAGTTCGCTCTCGGCCCGGCTGCTTTCTGGCGGCGACATTCTGCTCGCTGCCACCGTCGCCCAAGTCGGCCAGCAGACGGTCACGTTCGATGGCGGCGCTCAGGTCAGCGTGCCCGCTGTGGCCGAAACCGCCCGCCTCACGCTCGCCGCCATCCCCGCCAGCCACACCCCCGCCCCCCTGCACCCGCTCGTCTTCTTGCCCCGCCTGACAAGCCGTTAGAGGTCATGATGAAGCTCACCCGCGTTTCGATCATCGCCCTGGCATCGATGCTGTTGGCCGCCTCGTTGGTGACCGCGACCGCCGTCGCCATCCCGCCCGGCCCGGAGGATATCCGATCAGCCGCCTTCGATGGTTCTGCCCGCGTGCTGCACATCGTCCAACTCGCATCCCCGCCCCTGGCCCTGTACGAGGGCGGCCTACCCGGCCTGGCCCCCACCAATCCGCAGGCCCTGGGCGCGACATCTCTGGACATCGACGCCCCGGCCAGCCGCGACTATCTCGACCATCTGGCCGCGCAACAGGCCGAGGTCCTCGCCCAGGCCCAGGCCCGCATCGGCCGCCCGCTGGACGTGCGCTTCAGCTACAGCCTCGCCTTTGCCGGTTTCGCCGCCGAGATGACGCCCATCGAAGCCGCCCGCATCGCCGCCCTGCCCACTGTGCGCCAGGTCACACCCGACGCCATGCGCCAATTGCTCACCGATGTGGGGCCGGGCTGGATCGGCGCGCCGGGCGTGTGGGGTGGCTCGGCCACGGGCGTTGCCAGCCAGGGCGAAGGCGTCATCATCGGCGTCATCGATACTGGTGTCAACATGGATCACCCGTCCTTCGCTGACCCCGGCCCACTCGATGGCTACAACTATCCCAACCCCTTCGGCGCCGGCGTCTACAAGGGCCTGTGCGCCGCCAACCCCACTCAATACCGCTGCAACGACAAGCTGCTCGGCTACTACCGCTTCACCACCGATGCAGGCGAAGACACCGATGGCCACGGCAGTCACACCGCCAGTACGGCCGGCGGCAATCGCATCCCTGCCCAATTCGACATTGCCCCCACCAATCCCTTCTCCTACACCGCCGTCATCTCGGGTGCGGCCCCACACGCCCATCTGATCAGCTACGACGCCTGCCAGGATACAGGCGGTTGCCCGATCACAGCCCTGGTCGCGGCCATCGACCAGGCCGTAGCCAATGGCGTCGATATCATCAACTATTCCATCGGCGCGGCCAGCAGCGATCCCTGGGTCGCCGCCGACGCCCATGCCTTGTTGGGCGCGGTCGCCGCCGGCATCCTCCCGGCGGTGTCGGCAGGCAACAGCGGCCCCGGCCCCGGCACGGTCGGCTCGCCGGCCGAGGCGCCCTGGGTGCTGACCGTGGCCGCCAGCACCCACACGCGCTTCTTCTCTGCCGCCTTGATCGATCTCTCTGGCGGCAGCGCCGTTCCACCGGCCAATCTGCAAGGCGCGGGTCTCGCCCCCACCTTTGGCCCCGCCCCCATCGTCTACGCCGGTAGATTCGGCGACCCCAAGTGCCAGACGCCGTTCGCCGCCAACACCTGGACGCACAACGAAATCGTCGTCTGCGACCGCGGGGGCAATGCCCGCCTGGCCAAAGGCGCAAACGTGAAGCAGGGCGGGGCGAAGGGCATGGTGCTGGCCAACATCCAGGTGGGCGAATCGCTCAACGCCGACGCCCACATCATCCCCACCGTCCACCTGCCCAAAGCCGCAGCCGACGCCCTCAAAGCCTGGCTGGCCACGGGCAGCGGCCACATGGCCACCATCCAGGCCACACAGACCACCATCAGTCCCGCCAACGCCGATCTCATGGCCGGGTTCAGCTCGCGCGGCCCGACTGCGAACGCTGCCAAAGATGTGATCAAACCCGATATCACGGCGCCGGGCGTGGACATCCTGGCCGCCTTTCGCAGCGGCTCTGGCCCGGCCAACGGCGCCGAACCGTGGCTGGATGAATTCAACTTCCTCAGCGGCACCTCGATGTCGGCCCCGCACACCGCCGGCGCCGCCGCCCTGCTGCACTCGCTTCACCCCACCTGGACGCCGCCGGAGATCAAGTCGGCCCTGATGACGACTGCCATCGTTGCCGGCCTGCGCAAGGAGGATGGCAGCACACCGGCCACTCCGTTCGATCGGGGCGGGGGGCGCATCGACGTGGGCCGGGCAGCCAACGCCGGCCTGGTGTTGGACGTCACCCCGGCCCAGTTCTATGCCGCCGACCCGGCCGTTGGCGGCGACCCCAAAACGCTGAATTTGCCCGGCCTGGCCGATAGCGCCTGCCCGGCCACGTGCTCGTGGACGCGCAGCGTCCGCAACCCCACCGATCGCCGCCTTCTTTTTGCGGCCAGCTACACCGGCGTCGGCCAGGCCACGGTCACACCCTCGTTCTTGAGCCTGGGGCCGGGACAGTCTGCGTCCTTCCGCTTCACGCTCGATGTTTCGGCCGCGACTCAAGGCGTCTGGGCCTTTGGCCTGCTCAACTGGCATGAGCAAGGAAACCATGCGCCCGACGCCCATTTTCCCGTCGCCGTGATCCCGATGCCGCCCGTCGCTCATGTCGCCGTGATCCCAGCATCGTTGCGCAGCGATCAAGCGCCGGGAACGGTGACAACGCGCACACTGACCATCACCAACACCGGCGCGGCCACGCTCAACTGGCAGATCAAGGAAGATGCCTCGCAGCCGGGCGGCGAAGCCATTGTGCTCGAGGCGGCGACGGCGCCAAACGAGGCGCCCACCCTGGCTCCCGCCGCCGTCCCCGTCGTGCTCAAGGTGGACGATGGCAGCGCCGAGTGGAACATCGGGCGGCCGGGCGGCGGTCAATTCCTCTGGCTCAACCGCTTTACGCCCGCTGCCGCCGTCTTCCCGATCTCATTGGCGCAGGTGCAGGTGCTCTTCGAGTTGGGCGGCGTGGATGTGGGCGAGCGGGTGGACATCTTTCTCTACGAAGACAAGGATGGCGACGGCAACCCCGGCACGGGCGCCGTGCACCGCGCCTCGCTCAAGAATCAGGTGGTGCAGAGCACCGACGGCCGCACTTTTTCCACCTTCACCTTTCCGGCGCCGGTGCTGCTGAACGGGCCGGGCGATGTGCTCATTGCCGTTGTCAATCGCACAGCCGGCCTGGGGACGAGCGAACGCCCCGCCACCCTGGATTTCAACTCGATCCCACGGCGTCGGTCCTGGTTCGGCAATTACGCCGCCGCTCCCCCTGACCCGCCGCCGCTGCCGCCGCCGTCCAACTGGGGGCTGATCGACGATCTCAGTTTTGGCAAGGTCGGGAACTGGCTGATCCGCGGCTTGGGCACAGGCCGCGGCCCCTGCGACGCTGCCGCCGACATCCCCTGGCTGAAGGACATCACCCCGGCCGGCGGCAGCACGCCGGCTGGGGGCAGCAACGCAGTGCAGATCACTTTCGACGCAACCGGGCTGGCCGCGGGCGACTACAAGGCTTCGATCTGCATCGACAGCAACGATCCCGCCGCTCCGCGGCTGGTCGTGCCTGTGCAATTGACAGTGGTCAGCGCCCCCGCCATCCAGGTGCTCCCCGCCAGCCTGTATGCCCATCTTGCGCCCGACAAACAGGCCGTGCAGCCGCTCACCATCCGCAACATCGGTGGGCAGAATCTGACCTGGACGGTGATCGAGACGACCCCGGCCGCACACTCCCTGGGGGAGGCAGCGCCGCTGGCGCTTTACGATCAGAGCGATCACGCCGGCAGCAACGGCTTCCCCTCGCAGTTCTTCCCCGATTTCAACGGTCAAGCCCGCGGGGCCGATGATTTCTTCGTCCCTGCGAGCGATGGCGGCTGGCGGGTCGAACGAGTGACGGCGGCGGGGATGTATACGCCCGGCGATGGCCCGGCCCCCAGTTTTGATCTCGCCATCTTCGCCGACGTGGGCAATTTGCCCGGCGCCGAAGTCTATCGCGCTGCCCAGTTGGCGCCTACCAGCGACCAGGGCGGCGCCGTCGTCCTCGACCTGCCCCAGCCGGCTCTGCTGCCGCCGGGCCGCTACTGGCTGTCGGTGATGGCGCACATGGCCTTCAATCCGGGCACACAGCAATGGTTCTGGCTGACGCGCGAGGCCCAAAGCGGCCG
>CAYWPZ010000093.1:0-12480 GCA_964460135.1 uncultured Caldilineales bacterium
GTCCATGCAACATTCGATGATGCCAGCAACCGGAGTTTCAGTGCTCTCAGACGAGCCGTATGGGGTGGAATCGTCAGGCGATATGCGACTATCGACCAGCCACTGTCGTTTCAGTGCTCTCAGACGAGCCGTATGGGGTGGAATCTCCTCTGCCATCATCATCATCCACAACCACCCCTCGTTTCAGTGCTCTCAGACGAGCCGTATGGGGTGGAATCCAATCGGTTTGAATCGCGACAACATCGCCAAAGCGTGTTTCAGTGCTCTCAGACGAGCCGTATGGGGTGGAATACAGGTGAGGACGGTGACGGTGAGCAGAAATTGGGCGGTTTCAGTGCTCTCAGACGAGCCGTATGGGGTGGAATCCCTCCCATCCTAACACATTCAGAACCCATTTACCAATCCGCGACAGCAATACGAAGCTCTCCGAAGCTCCTACGAGCGAACCCGCACCACCAAACCGGCCTCTTTCGGCCTCCCGCACCGCCCACCAACGCAAATCCACTCTTGCTCATGGATCGACGACTCTTGCGAAGCCGATCCGCCGGGTTCAGCCCTTCCCGAAGCATCCTATGAGGTTGTTAAGGTCCATCATCGCCGGTCTTGCCTTACTTTTGCGGAGACCGGCCCCAGCGACGCTGCCAGATCTCACCCTGGCAAACCCGCCGTCTCGACATCCGCCATCCCCCCTCAAAACACATCATTGCAGAACCTCCGGAACTCACAGTTCACACACCGCGAACGCTGCGCCGTCGGCTCCGGCATCCGCTCCGCGTCGATGGCCGCCCGGATTTCCCCAATCGTCTGCTGCACCTGCCCCCGCAACCGCGGCGTCAACCGCACCTCCTCCACCTTCCGCTGCCCCAACCCATACAAAAAACCACTCTCGCATCTCACCCCCCATGCCTCCTCCAAGAGTAGACCATAGGCCGTCAATTGCAGCTTGAAATGCTCCGCCGTCTTCAAATGCTCGCTCAGCTTGTAATCCACCGGCCAGGCCCGCTCTCCCTTGCGCAGCACCAAGTCGATCAACGCCGACACTCCCAGCGTGTCCGACTCCAACCGCACATTCTCCACCCTTTCCGCATCGGGCAGATCATACAACTGTCCCGTTCGCCGGCGCTCTCGCCCCTTCTCCTCCTCGTGCGTCTCCTGGCTCGCCTCCATCTTGAACGTCTGGGGCCGCAACCGCGGCATACAATAAGTATAGAAAACCACCCGCGGACAATACGTCCACTGCTTCAAATCACTCACCGTCAGATGCCAGTTCATAGCTTCTCCTCCTTGTTCCCTCTGCGCGGCCTTGCCACCTGTGGCCGCACCGTTGCCTGCAGCGCCGCCTCCTCCCTCCCCTCTCCTCCCGACCCCTGACTTCTGACCTCCGTCCTCCGTCCCCCGTCCTCCGATCTCTGCCCCTCCTCCTCCCCCGGCTTCGGCGCCACGATATGCGTCAGCCGCGCCGCCCAATCACTGGCGCAGATCGGGATCACCTGCACATTTCCCGCCCGCTTCCCCATCTTCTTCTTGATCCGCAACAACAACTCATCCTGCTGCCCGCGATTCAACTGCCCGCCAAAGGCCGAATATTGCAACCGATCCAGACCGTAATCCAGGCAAACCTCCGCCACCTTCGTCCTGATCCGGTCATTCGGAATATCGTAGATCAGCAAACATTGCATCGTTCACCTGCCTTTTTGGGAGAAGTAGACAAGGAAACTAGTAGACAAGCAGCAAGCGGCAAGCCGAAATTCACAATTCGCAATCCACCTTCCTCCTCACCATTCCGCCACGTAGGCTACGAAGGCCGGGCGCTCGCCACGCAAAAAGGTCGCCAACTCGCGGCCCTGCGTCTGCAAAATTGCCCGCAACGACAGCCGCTTATTCTCATAGCGCGCCGGCGCATCCAGCCGCTCGTGCACCTTCTCTGCCAGCAAGCGCCGCGTCTCTACCTCTAGCCGGCCCTCCTCATCCAACTTCAGCGCCATCCCGCGCGTCGTCATCGCCAACACCGCCCGATCCACCACCGCCGGCCGGAACGGCTCGATCACATCCAACACCAGGCTCGGCTTCCCCGGCCGGTCCGTGTGCAAAAAGCCGCCATACGGATCCAACCCCGCCAGCACACACGCCCGCTCTACCTGGCCATACAACACCCCATAACCATAATTCAGCGCCATGTTGAAGGCATCCGTCGCCCCCTGCGTCAGCCGACCCGGCCAACCCAACCCCTCCGGCGTCAGCAACTTCAACGCCCCCCAATACACCTTCGCCGCCCGTCCCTCAGCCGAAAGCAACGCCTCGCGCCCCTCCTCCACCCGCTCCCCCGCCACCGCCAGAACCTCCTTCTCGTGCACCTGCACCGCAGTCGCCGCCTCGCGCAACGCCTCGAACAGCGCCGGATCCTGCTCCTTGCGATACTTACTCACATACTTCAACAAAATCGCCTGGTTGCGAATCTTCCCCAACGCCAGCGCACGCGCCGCCTCTAGCCCCAGCCTACTCTCATAGGCCAGCAACTGCGCCCGCCGCGTCTTCACCGTCCCGATCAGCGCGCTGGAATAGAGCGAAACCGCCGGAGCATCCCGGCTATCCAATACAAACACCGGGATGCCCTGCTCGGCGCAGGCCACCAGCGCATCCGTACTGATGCTCACCCCATGTCCGGCCAGCACCACCGACTCCAGATGCATGATCGGCGCCTCGGCCCGCTTTTCCTGCTTCACCATCACCTGCAGCCGGCCCTGGTGCTTGCTGACGAAACTGCCGTATTCTTCGACAATCAAATGTTGGACGATGGTCATGTCTCAACCTCCCTTATGACGAACGATGATAGACGATATTGCCACTTGCCACTTGCCACTTGCCACTTGCCACTTGCCACTTGCCACTTGCTACCTGCCACTTGCTACCTGCCACTTGCCACTTGCCCCCTGCCACTTGCCAGCTCATACCAGCCGCCCCCTTTCACCACATTCTTACCTATCTGCACACTTTGCCCCCACAACAGGTTGGCTAACAGCGGCGTCCAGTCCGCGCAGGCCAGTTCCACGCTGCCGACCAGCCCGCCAAGATGTGTCTCGCTCTCCTGCCGCTTCGAATAGCCCTTCACGTCCCACCAGGCTGTGCGATCACGCATCACTTGCACCTGCTCGGCCAGCGGCAACAGCCGCTCGACATCAGCGATCAACTCTGGCCGCCGAAAGGCGCTCGGGCTGGGACTGAACTGTTCGGCCAAACCGTACAGCCGTTCCAATAGACGCTGGTAAAAGGAGGCAAAGCCGAACCGGCGCACCAAATGCTCGTCGTAGATCAGCCGCAAGGGCGTCAGAAACGTCAGGGTCAGGACGGCGCCCGGCTCGGCCAACTCCGCCAGCATCCTCTCGGCCCGGCGCTGGATAGTCTCGGCCGTCACTGTCAGCGTGGGCGAGTGCACCATCTGCCCACCCTCGCCCAACAACACCTCCTCCTCGCCCGTATGCGGGTTCCAGCCCTCCACCCGCGCCAACCGAAACCGCCCCCGCCCGCGCTCCCCCTCCAGCCACTGCCCCAATCCCCAGCTTGCGCCCACCTCGCTCAGCGCCAACAGCACATAGGGGAACAGCCCCTGCGCCTGATTGAACAACGTGAACCCGAACTGAAAACGCTCGCCCGGCTCGAAACGTCGTTGCCGGCTCAGCGGCGGCTGCATGGCAAACGGCCGCCGCGTCTCGGGGCCAGTCTCGCGGTTGGTCAGATAACACACCGGGCACATGGCTTGGTGCATGGGGTCGCTGCGAGCGGCCGGCGGCGCGCCGCAATAGGCCTTCTGCATGTAGCCATTCCAGGCCCCGCGCAGGGCCGAGCCTTTGTACTCGTCCATGACGATGGCGGTGGTCGCTTCGGCGGTGAAACGGAGATGATGAAGGGTGAAGTCGAACATGGATATCCTCGGATCGGATCGTGAGAGAGGGGAGAAGTAACAAGTGGCAGGTCATACGTGTGTACACAATTGACACCTTTTCGCCCCCTCTGCTAGAATGACCGTCGGCGGCCCACCGTTTTGCTTGTCTACTTGTCTACTCCTCCAGAGGTTGATCCTACATGACGATTCGCATTGGCATGCGCGAAGCGCGTAATCATTTTGCCGATCTGCTTGGCCAGGTTCGTTATGGCGGCCAGAGTGTAATCATCGAGCGTGCAGGCAAGCCCATGGCGGCGGTTGTGCCGGTGGAGTTGTTCGAGCGCATCATGTCTGAACGCGAACTCCGGTTTCAGAAGCTCGACGATCTGCTCCGCAAGATTCCAGAATTTCCGGAGGATGAAGTCGAACGTGATATTGCTGAAACCATCGCCGCCGTGCGCGCCGCAGAACTGGCTCTCCCTGCGGTTTGACCATGCGTGTGGTCTTCGATACCAACATCTTTGTCAGCAAAGTGTTGGTTCCCCAGGGTCTGCCGGCGCAGCTCTTCTCGGCCTGGCGTGATGGTCGCTTCGAGGTAGTCATCTCGCCAGCATTGCTCGAAGAACTCGAACATACGCTTCGCTACGAGCGTATCCGTCGCAAGTATTTGGTCAGCGACGAAATCGTTGCCGCGCTGACCACGCTGCTTCGCAAAGATGCGATCATGGTGGCCGGCTCTGCCCAGGTAAGCAACACCATTCCCGACGACCCAGAAGATGAGCATATGCTTGCCTGCGCGCTCGACGGACAAGCCGACTTGATCGTGAGCGGCGACCGGCATCTGCTGGACCTGGGAAACTTTGGCGGCATACGCATCGTCAGTGCGCGGGAGTTCTTGGCGCGGTTGCAGGCGGCATGAGGAGATGGGGTTGTCGAAGGTGCGAGGTGGGGCGCCAGGCGGATACGAGCATTCTACGGGGCCGCGGCCTGGCGGTGGGCGGGAGGTTCGAGGCGGGTGTAGAGGGTGTAGCCGCGAGAGGAGTCATTCGCCGTCGTAGGGTCGGTTGAAGGTCAGGCCGCGCTCCGAATCGTACGGCGTGAGCACGACCGTGGGAATCTCCTTATCCCCTCGCCGCACCAATCCCCTGTTCGCCAACGCATGATACCGCCCCCACGAAATCGACACCAGCAGTTCATAGGCGCGGATGGGTTCGTCCTCCTGAAGTTGCATGAATTCATCGTAGAGGTCATTGGGCAACACCTCGACGCTGTCGAAAGCCCGGTAGAACAGCTCTTCCAGGCCGCGATCGGCCTGAAACGCACGTAGCTCGCGGATGCACGTGACGTCGAACTCGGCGGCGGCGTCGTCGAACTTGCGTTGCCAGCGTTCGGCAATCTCGCCGGCATAAATCTCATCCAGCCAGCCGCCGATCGCCTTTTCATCCACCGGCTGGCCGTTCTCCCGTTCCAAAATCGCCAGCGTGCGCTGCACCAGCGCCGCATCGTAAATCTTCTGGCCGTCATCCGGCTGGCGAAAGACATGCACCGGCGCCAGTTCCGCCTGCAAGCGACGGCGATTGATGCGCCCGAAACGCTGCACCAATGCCTCCAGCGGCGCAGGATCGGAATAGATCGTATCCAAATCGATGTCCAGGCTAACTTCGACCGCCTGCGTGGCCACAAGCACAATGGCGCGACGTTTTTCGCTCTTGGAACCGGCGGCATCCCGTACCAACCTTTCTTTTGCCAGCCGATCGCGTCCATTGAAACGCCCGTGCAGCAGTTCCACGGTAATTCCCTCCGACTCCAGGGCACGGCCGAGTTGGTCGTAGACGCTTTGGGCGCGGTCGACCAAATTGCACACCACCAGCACCGACTTGCCGGCGCAAGCATCCGCCAAAACGCGATTCAGACCATCCTCCGAAATCAGTTCGCCATCCAGCAAGTGCAGTCGGTGTCGTCGGAAGGCATCGAACACCTCCTGATCGGCTTCGATTTCGATGGGCATTCCCAAGGTTTCACTGAGCCAACTCTTGATCAAGCGCGGGAAGGTCGCCGACATGACCAGAAAGCGGGCGTGATAGTTCTGCGCCAGATAGGCGATGGTCTTGAGGATCAGCGCCAGGCGGGTGACTTCGTAGGCGTGGATTTCGTCGAAGATGAAGGCCGCGCCGTGATAATCGGTTAGCAGCGCCTCGTAGCCCTTCAGCCGATACATACCCTTGAGCATCTGATAAGGGCTGAAGATGCGCACCGGCGGATAGTTCAGATCGGCCAGATTGCGCGCCCACTTCGCCTCGCGCGCCGCCTGCTTGGGATCATACTTCTTCTCCAGCAGCCGCCGATAGAGCGCCAGCAGGCTGCGCCCGTGCTGCATCCCCACCAGCTTCTCGCCAAAGCTTTCGCCTAGCCGCAACTGCATCGCGTTCATGCTCGCCTGGTAGGGCAGCGTGTAGAACAGGCGCGGCAAGCCGCCATCGGTCGACTGCCGCGCCGCCCACAGCAGGGCCGCCTCGGTCTTGCCGCTGCCCGTCGGCGCGGTCAGCAGGGCCGATCCGACCGTCCGTCCGGCCTCGACCTGGTGGTTGTACAGATTCCCGACCTGGATGCCCCGGCTGGCCAGGATGTCATCGGCGTCGAAAACAGCCCGCGGCAGATCGCCGGCGTGGGCCGACGCACTCTGGTCGGAATTGACGATGTGCCCGCGCAGCGCCAATGCGCCGATAACCAACGCTTGATCGTCGCTGCCTTTCAGTTCCCTGACGAAACGGCGATAGACCTTCAGCCAATGATAGATGCGCTTGACGCCCTGACGCCTCACCATGTCGGCGGCGGTCTTGGCGTCCGGCCATGCGGGCAAGGCAACACCGGCGTTCTGCAAACCCAACGCCGTGATCCACGCCTCGGCGCATTCGGTCGTCCAACGCCACAGCCCGACCACGGTCGCCGGCGCAAGTTCCGCCACGCGCTCGACCAGTTGATCATCGTCGGGATCTTCGGGTGGCGAGTAAAGGGACTCGATCTCTTCGGCATCCTTGTGGTGCGAGACGATGGCGGCTGCAACCCAGGCCTGCTCTTCGGGCGTAAAGGCCGGCGCGACCCAATCGACGAATGCCAGCGACAGCACCTCGTGGCGATGCGGCCAGCGTTCGCCCCCGCGTAGTCTGGCCTGGAAGCCGGCCGCCGCCTTGCCGAAGTCGTGCAGAAAGGTCGCCCAGAACAGTATCTGCCACAGCCGCGGCGCGCCGATGGTCTGCGGCAGGTTTGGGCGCAGGTGGATGAAGTCGACCAGCCGGTTCAGTACCAGCCAGGTGTGCTGTGCCAGCGTCTCCGGCTGCTTGCCTGCGACCTTCTCGGCGCTCTTCGCCCAGGTCTCATCCAGCCAGGTAGGCCAACTTGTGGGCTGCATCAGCCGTCCTCCCCATCGAAACCAAGAAACGCCAGCCCGCGCGCCAGCTCCTTGTGGACGGGCGCTGTGTGATCGACCCAGTAGGGGCCGTAGTTCAGGTGGCTGAAGCGGGGCAGGTCGGCATTGGGCAGCGTCACGCGCTCCTCCACCGCCACATATCGCTCGAAAGTTGGTGTGCGATTGCGGCTGTGATCGACGAAGCGCGGCATCAACACCGTGACGCCCCTGCCCATCTGCAAGGCCATCGAGTGTGGCGCCAGCGTATGCTCGAAATAGGCAGCGTCGGCCTGCTCCAACTCCACCACACTCACGCTGGTGTAGGTAAAGAGGTCTTGCGAACGCCCCAACACCACGGCGTAGCGTGGACTGCGAAAGGCCGGCTCCCACTCCGGGCGGTTGATGTAGAGCGTCAGCCGTGGGCGAAAGAACATCTCGCGCTCGAACGGGTTGACGTTGCCTTTCAACACCTTGGGGATTTTGGTGTTCGGCAGCTTACCGGTGGACGGGCCGAGCACGATGACATGCTCGATGTCGCGCACCGTCCCTTCATGGGTGAAGTGATAGGCGAAACGCACGCCCGCCGGGTCGAACCACTCCCCTAGCGCGCTACAAATGTGGCCGTAGATGGTGGCCGGCGGCGGCATGGGAAAGCTGGGATGGATGCCCTGCATGAAGTGGGGGTAGCGGAAGGACGTTGTCAGCCCTTCCGCCGCCACTTTGAGTACGCGCATGATGAGCCTCCTGGAACTCAATCCAGCCAGGAACGATTCTTCTCGTCGCGCAACGCTTCCGCCACGGCCTTGAACGCCTCACGCGGGTGGCTGATCTTGATGCACGCCCCTTCCTCGCTGGCGGCGAATTCCTCCAGCCTGGCGCGTTCGGCGTCCAGATAGCCCTTCACCCAACCGACATAGACATGCGACAGAATCTCATCCTTGAAAACCGCCAGCGCCTCCTTCAGCGCGTCGAGCTTCAGCTCCGGCAGCCCGCGCCCCGTCGCGCCGATCACGTGTCCGAAGATGTTGTTGCCGCCTTTGGTCACGGCCATGATCACCAGAGCCGGCGCTACATCGGTGTAGTGCAACGTCTGTTTGGCGCCGCCTTCCAATTGCGCCAGCCCCTCGAACAGCGCGCTGATGCGCCGTACGCGCTCGCCAGCCGGCAGGCGATAGGATTTCTCGCTTTCCAGATGCTCGAGCCCTTCCTGCTTTGCCAATTCGCTGCGCACATCATCCAGGTTGCGATAGCCCGTCTTTTGCCGATACGAGAACGCGCCGCTGGCGCCCAGATCGAGGGAGAACAGACCTTTCAGGCTGGTGCGATAGAACTGATGCTCATGCGGCACCGGGTCGCCATCATGACGCGACATCGTGCCAAAGTCCTCGGTCAGCGTCACCGGAGCGATGGAGACCAGCGTGCTGACGCGGAAAGGGGAGACACGCGTCACAGTGTCGGTGGTTGGGGTTTCGCTGGCGCGCGAGGCGTCGGCCTCACGTTTTTCTTTGGCGGCCGTCTTTTTGGATGGCGCCCGCATGTAACCGAAGAGGTCGTCATCCCAGTAGAGGATCGGGTTGGCATCGGTGTAGGCCACCTTCTCCTCGCGGTAGATGGGCGCGGCCTGCCAACCCAGGTCGGCCCCTTCCAGCGTGGTGCGCAGCCAATAGCGAAATGCCTGCGCCGAAACATAAGGATAAGCGCCATCTTTGGCTTTGATCACCTTCACACCCACCGTATTGTCGGTGCGCGCGCCGGGGATGCTGCCCAGGTTGTTAAGCGCCGAAGCCGGCGCGTCGATCAAGAGTAGACCAGTGACGAAGGACATGGTGAGTTTCTCCTTTGTGAATCAGGAATGCCGGCTAGGCTGCGGTTGCGGATTGTTCTTCGGCTTCGCTGGGGAGGGCGTCGGGATTCTTGCCCAGCCAGCCTTGTTGATAGAGGCGCTCAATCATGCGGATCAGCACCAGGTCGCGCGCCAGTTGCCAATCGGGCCGCGCCACCGCGTCGCCCTCCTCGAAGACCTCGATGTACGGGTCGAGCGTGATGATGGGCGGGTTGCCTCGTTTGACATAGGCGATGTTGGCCCTGATCAGCGCGGTACGGAAGTAATCGTAGCGACGTTCGGCAAAAAAGTCGCGGAAAAATCGGCGATCGTTTTCGTCGCTGACATACTCGGCCAACTGGTCGCCCATGGTGCGGATGGCGTCGATGCGTTCTTTTTCCATGTTCATGATCCTTTTCAGGAAGCGTGCTGTGATCTTCCAGGAAACGAGAGCGACTTCCGTCTGCAACGAATAGCCGCCGCGCGGGTCGCCCTGGTCAGCACGCGCAAAACGCCAGGCGGCCCGCAGAAAATAGGTGCGCAGGAACGCATGGGCGTTGCCTGGCAGGTTGAACAAATCCTCGTACAGATAGTTGCGGTGCGGTCGAAACTCTTTGGCTTCTCCTTTTGCTCCTTTCTTGGGCGGCGGCGCCATTTGCCACGCCCGCCGCACAATGACCGACCAATCCTGGCGATACTTGGCTTGCTGCATCTCGTGCAGAAAGCCGGTGATCTGCAGCGGCAGATAGTAGATGTCAAGGTCGACGCCCTGCCCGCTATTGGTGAGATGATAAGCGGTGATCGAACAGGCCTGCTCGTCGGCGCGTTGGTCCCGCTGCATCCGATCCGCCTTCAACAGCGTATCGACCAACAGCGTGCGCTGGGCATAGTCCGGTTCGCCCATCTTGCTGCTGCCTGCCGCCTGTGCAAGCTGGATGAACTTGCGATTCTGCGTCAGAAAGCTGGCGGCAAAGTGCAACAGCAGCTCCTCACTGTCCGAATGCACCGCCAGCAAGCGCCCGGCCACTTTCGCACAGCCCAATGGAAAGGCCTGAATCGCCAGCATGGCCTTGCCCGAAACCGGCAGCCCGGCGTCGCCATAGGGGTGGAAGTTGATCACCTCTTCGCCCGTGGTCAACGGAATGTGCTGGCGAAAGGCGCGACCCAGCGGCAGACCTTCCTTGTCACCAAAGGCCACGGCCACGGCCGGCTCACCGGTAAAAACGCACGTTTCCTCCAGCGCCGGCGCGTCGCCGCCAACGTTGCGCAGCACGCGCCGCGCGTATTCGACCCTACGTTCCGGCGTGCCCTCGAACGCCGGCTGGGTGAAGCCGGAATTGGGGAACGCCACCGTCAGGAACGACTTCAGCGGCTGGCGCGTGTACTCGCGCGTGATGAAATCGGCCACAGCATGGAGGTCTTCCTCCGAAATCTCATCGGGGCGTTGTCTTTCGACAAAGGCCGTCAGCGTCGCCACGCCGATGTCGACCAGCGGATGGCCCGTGTATCCTAACATTTCGTCATTGCCTCCATCTGTTTGTCATTGCAGGCTCGGCGACCGAGATCGCATGGTGTTGGGGGTGGAGCAGCGCGTGACAATTCAACTTTTTTTGTCATTGCAGGTGAAGAATTACCTCAGCGCACTTCCTACTATATCAAGAATGGGGCATATCTGCATCATCAATATTTCTTGATCATCTCAGTATTTTTTCTCATTGGCTCTCCTCGCAGACGCTCACCCCTATCCCAAGAAATCTGCCCTGATACAACACTCCACCACCCCTCTGCGGCAGCACCTCCCACCCATACCCCTCCGCCATCGCCTTCGCCTCCCCTGCCACTCGCTCCCTCAACTCCACCGGCTCCACCACCTCGCAATCAGCCCCCCACCCACGCACCCACGGCAACATCTCCTGCGGCTCCGCCACCCACGCCCGCCACAGCAAGCTGCCGTCAGGCTGCGGCGCTGTCTGTTCCGATCTGTGCCAGCGCGTCTCCTGCACCCGTCGCGCCACCCGCGGGTGGAACTTCAACACGATCTCCACCGGTTCCGCTTCCGTGAACCAAATACCCCAGGCGCTGCGCAGCAATTCGCCCGCATCGAAATCATCCGGGATCGCATAGCGCTCATTCAAGAGCCTGGCCGACCGCAAACGTTCGATCTTGAACGTCCGCACCTTGCCCGGCGGCTCCCGCAACCCGATCACATGCGTCGTCTGCCCAATGGCATATGGTTCGATGAAATAGGGAGCGAAATCGTACTCCTGAACTCGTCCATCTTCCTTCTGATGACTCACACGCAACCATCGCCCCGCCGACCAGGCTTCGGTCAGTTTTTGTAGCACATCCAGGTAGACTGGGTCGCGATAGGCCGTCGCTTCGTCCATCACATCCGCCGAACACAACAAATGCTGGCTCACATTCTCGTCGATGCGCTGCAAAGCCAGGCCCAGCTTGCGCAGCGCCGACGCCGCATGCGGATTCTGCTTGTCGGTGCGCGTCGCCAACAGCCGTGTGGCCAGATGGATCGCCATCACCTCGTGCAGACTGAACGCCGTTCGGGTCAGGGCGGCGTCCCGATCCATCTTCAGCTTATTGCCGTTCTCGTCATCGATGTAAACGCCAGGCGGCATATGATCCTTGTCCAGATACTTCCAGATCGTCGAGCGATTGACGCCCAGTCGTTTTGCCACTTCCGACTGCGTCAGGCCTTCCGGGTGCGCCCAAAGCAAGCGCTCGATCTGCAACAAACGTTGGGATTTTTCTTCAGCACGGTTCATGTTGGAACTCCTGTGAAACAATAACCTTCATGCTGCGAACTTTAGCACATTGCGTTGCCAAATTCCGCAACTCGCGCCCGAACGCAGCCTACTTTTTTCGTCCGAACGGCCACAACCCGCCCTTCTCGTCCTCGTACAGTAGATAGCCCGCATCATTCATACTCGGCAAGCGCCGTTGCACCGTAGAACGGGGCAGATCCAGTCTGCGGGCCAGTTCCGCCGCCGTAATGCCGGGGTGTTGTTCCAGGATTTGCTCCATGGTTTCGAATTCGGGTTCCTTCTTGCTCCAGAATGCCATCGGGTGCCTCCGTGATTGGGATTTGACCCCATCATGGAGGCGCTCTGTTGCCACTATGGCAACACGAACGGTCGATTTTCGAGCAATTTTCAAAGTTCGCCATCTTGGCGCCACATCACCGCCATCGACCCGCATCCACCGCTGGCGAGAAGACGGCGGCGCAAACCCACGGCAGCGAGCCCAATCATAACCCACCCCCCCGCCCCCGTCAAAAGTATCCCCACCCACACTTTTTCTCCCTCACCCCCAACCCATCCGCCCTTCCCCCCATCCGTGTCTACCCCCGCCCCGCCG
>CAYWPZ010000093.1:12490-16436 GCA_964460135.1 uncultured Caldilineales bacterium
CAACCAATTACCAGTAACCAGTCGTCTCCTCCTACCCGCCACCCGCACACCCGCCCACCCTCCCACCCCGCCCCCCGCTACCCGCTACCCGCCCCCCTCCCTCACCTGCAACTTCAGCCAGGCATCGATAAAAGCATCGATATCCCCATCCAGAACCGCCCCCGTATTCCCCGTCTCATACTCCGTCCGCTCATCCTTCACCATCTGATAGGGATGCAGCACATAGTTGCGGATGCGACTGCCGAACCCCGCCTTCACATACGCCCCCCGCAGCGCCGCCTCCTGCGCCTCCCGCTTCTCCTGCTCGATCTCATACAACTTCGCCCGCAACACCCGCATCGCACTCTCCCGATTCTGCAACTGGCTGCGCTCGTTTTGGCAACTGACCACAATCCCCGTCGGCAGGTGCGTCAGCCGCACCGCCGTCGAGTTCTTTTGCACGTTCTGCCCACCCGCCCCGCCCGACAAAAACACATCCATCTTCACCTCCTCCGGCTTGATCTCGATCTCGATATCATCCTCCAGGATCGGCATCACCTCCACCTTCGTAAACGACGTATGCCGCCGGGCGCTGGCATCGAACGGACTGATCCGCACCAACCGATGATTGCCCTTCTCCCCCTTCAGATAACCATAAGCCCACTCCCCCTCGATCTCCACCGTCGCCGTCTTGATCCCGGCCTCATCCCCCGGCATCCTATCCGTCACCGTCGCCCTGAACCCCCGCCGCTCGGCCCAACGCAAATACATCCGCAACAACATACTCGTCCAATCCGCCGCCTCCGTCCCCCCCTCGCCGGCGTGCAAAGTCACAATCGCCCCGGCGTCATCGTGCGGCCCCGAAAGCGCCAACTTTAGCTCGCGCCGATCGATGGCCGCCTGCAACCCCGCCGCCTCCTCGGCCAGAGCCGCCTCGATCTCGGCCTCCTCCTCCATCTCCGCCAAATCCAGCAGCTCCAGCGCCTCGGTCACGCCCCGATCCAGCTCATCCCAGCCCTGCACCAACTCCTGCAGAGCCGCCAACTGCCGCATCGTCGCCTGCGCCGCCGTCGCGTCCGACCACAAATCGGGCGCCGCCGCCTGCTGCTCCAACTTCGCCAATTGCGCTACACGGACAGGCCAGTCAAAGACGCCCCCTGATTGTCTGAAGTCGCTCCTTCAGAGATTCGAGTTGCACTCGTACTTCACTCATCTTCCTTGCTCCATAAAAGACTGTTTGTTAGCGGTCGGAGCGCTCTGAGCGCTCCGACCGCTGCCGGCGCAGCTGACCGAAAAGAAAATACAAATTTGCCTTGTGCATCTGCTGCACGAACCCATTCAGGGCAATGCGGGACAACCCGCACTCATCCAGAGTCAACGTCTCCAGCTCCTCCTTGCCCCCGTCCCTCGCCGCCACCGCCTGCACATGCGCCTCCACTCTGTCCAGATAATCGAGATGCGTCTGCAAGACGGCATTCACCTCCCCGCGCAGCAACACATCGCCATGCCCCTGCACCACATCCTCCACCGGCGCCAGCTCCATAATCTCGCGCAGCGAACGCCGAAAATCCTGGATACTGCCGTTGATGAAATAGGGCGCCGGCATCACCGTATCGCTGGCAAACAACACCTTCTCCTCCTTCACATACACCGTGAGCACATCCGGCGCGTGCCCTGGCGAATGCCGCAGCGTCACCGTAAAATCACCCAGGCGCAGTGTCGCCTCCTGCTCCACCAACATACTCGGCAACTGCAACGACACCTCGGCCAGGGCCGCGTGCCGTTGCCTGGCCTCGATCAGCGCCGGCCGCGTCTGCTTGATCATCAGGTCGCGACACAGCAAATGCCCCACCACCTCGGCCTCAGGAAAAAGATAGGCCCCATAGACATGGTCGGCGTGAGAATGCGTCAATACCAAAAAACGCACGCGCGAACGCAGCCGGCGATGCACGAAATCGATGATCTCCTGCGTCTCCTGCGGATAAGGCAACGTATCGATTACGATACAGCCCTCGTTCGTCGTCACCAGCCCGGCATTCACCTGGGCATACAGACGGCTCCGAAACACATAAACGTGGTCGGCGATGCGCTCACGCAAAACCATAACGGATCAAAACCTCGCAAACGATCAGAAAAAGTGCAGCGCCCAGGAAAAGGCGCTGTTATCCGGGGATCGTAGCACAGCCTGGCCGTGCAATCAAGACTTTGTGTCAAACTTACACGAAGCAAAGAGACGCAACCCAAAAGGTCGGGCTGACCGTCAGGGTTTGCATGCTCGGACGACAAAAAAAGACCGGCCTCTCGCTGAGGCCCGGCCTGAATAAACTGGCCCGTCCTGGCGTCTTGGCGCCGGCGGGGCCGCATAATGCCACGTAGCCTCTTCCATACCGTGTGCTCAGATTGGTTTGAACCTGCTTGCGCAGGTGGGAGCCTTGGCCCGACTTCCGCCTTGCCCGCCATGGGCTGTCGCGTCCGCCCGGGACATCTCCGGCTCCCGAGAGGTAGGTGTTGGCTCAGAACGTCTCAGGAGCATCACGCATATGAAAGTAAAGCTACAGCCAGAGGATAGCACAACCCACCCTGCTGTGCAAATGCCATCCTGATCGAGGGATCGACTCGCGTCAGGGGGCAGTAGTCAGGGTGCAGCAGCCATCGATCCACCCCCTCTATCCGCCCATCCCAGCCAATCCGCCCACGCCCCCCCCCAAAAAAAAAAAATTTAAAAATAAAATAAAAAAAAATTGCAGCCCCGCGAGCCTTGTGATATAATGGGCGCTGTCGCGCCGCCGCTCGACCGCCAACCCCAACCGCCCCAACGTTTAGGAGGAACACGTGTCAGCCCAGATTATCGATGGCCAGGTCATCGCCGCCCAGATTCGCAGCGAAATCAAAGCCGAAGTCGAACAAATGAAAGCCGCCATCGGCAAAGTCCCCGGTCTCGCCGCCGTTTTGGTCGGCGAGCGCAAGGATTCGCAAACCTATGTCCGCATGAAGAAAAAGGCCTGCGCCGAAGTCGGCATCGCCTCCTTTGGCTATGACCTGCCCGCCGACATCAGCCAGGCCGACCTCAAGAAGGTCGTGCAGGAGATCAACGCCAACCCTGAGGTCCACGGCATCCTCGTCCAGCTTCCTCTCCCCGGCCACCTGGACGAAGAAGACATCCTCGGCGCCGTCAGCATCGAAAAAGATGTCGATGGCTTCCATCCCCTCAACATCGGCCGTCTGTCGATGAAGCGCCGCGAACCGCTGTTCACCCCCTGCACCCCGCGCGGCTGCATCGAGCTGATCACCCGCAGCGGCTACACCATCGAGGGCAAGCGCGCCGTCGTCCTGGGCCGCAGCAACATCGTCGGCCTGCCCGCGGCCATGCTCCTGCTCCACCGCAACGCCACCGTCACCATCTGTCATTCGCGCACCACCGACCTGCCCGCGGTCGTGCGCGAGGCCGACATCCTGGTCGCCGCCGTGGGCCGCGCCCGCATGGTGCGCGGGGACTGGATCAAGCCCGGCGCCGTCATCATCGACGTCGGCGTCAACGCCATCGACGACGCCAGCGACCCCCGCGGTTACCGGCTGGTGGGCGATGTCCACTTCGACGAAGCCAAAGAAGTCGCCGGGGCCATCACCCCGGTGCCGGGCGGCGTTGGCCCCATGACCATCGCCATGCTCCTGCGCAACACGACCGACGGCGCCCGCCGCGCTTACGGCATCTGATTGACGTCCCCGGCACGGCCCGCAGTCCTCGTGATCGAGGCGACATGTGCGGGGCCGTGCCGGGGACGCTCTTAGCGCGACAGCAGCGGCAGCCAATGACGGAAGAACGTTGGCGTGCTGGTGGCTGTGGGCGTGCCGGTAGGAGTGGGAGACGGCGTATCCGTCGGCGTCGGGGTGAGGGTGTCGGTTGGGGTGGGGGAGGGTGTGTCGGTCGGCGTAGCGGTAGGGGTGGGCGTGAAGGTTGGGGTGGCGG
>CAYWPZ010000094.1:0-10365 GCA_964460135.1 uncultured Caldilineales bacterium
GATGGGGCGAGGGTGGGAGTCGATGTGGGGCTGGGTGTGGGGCTGGAAGTCGGGGTGGGGGATGGGGCGAGGGTGGGAGTCGATGTGGGGCTGGGTGTGGGGCTGGAAGTCGGGGTGGGGGATGGGGCGAGGGTGGGAGTCGATGTGGGGCTGGGTGTGGGGCTGGAAGTCGGGGGCAGGGAAGGGGCGGGGGTGGGGTCGGTCGTGGGCGGGGCGACGAGGGGCGGCGGCGATGACGTGCTCGGTGGAGCGGGAACAATCACCCGATAGAGTGGCGGGCGGCACGGCGACGACGGCGACGGCGCGCAGAGGGTGGGCGCGGGCGACGGCAGCGACGTCGGCGGCGGAGCAGGGATGATAGCTGCCTGTTGCCGCCAGCGACTTTGCTGCCACGCGGCCAGGGCCAGGGTTGCAACGACGAGGATGGCCAGCAGGACATCGCCCCAGGCCGGCGGCGGGGCCGCCCCCATCAGGTCTGCCGGCGTTGCCAGCTGCCAGTGCAGGTGGGTGGCCCCCACCGTCAGCACATCCCCATCCTTCAGCCGGGCCAGACCGGTCAGGGCAACACCGTTGAGCGCGGTGGCGGCGCTGAGCGAAAGCGTCGCCGCCTGCCAGACGTCGTCGCTTACCCGCTGCAAGATCAGGTGTCGGGTCGCCGCCTGCGGGTCCACCAAACGCAGATCGCATCCAGCATCGACGCCGATGATAAAGCCATCATGGACATCGACGGTGCGACCGGAGGGGAGACGAAGACCAGGCATAAGCGAAAGCAAGAGGGGGATGCGGCCAAGATCGTGCACCACGAGGGGTGGGCGTGTCAACGTTGAAGACGTGATTCTCCGCCCTGGGGCGCGCTTCGGGTGGCAGGGCTTTCGTGGTACGATTGCGCCTGCTGGAACCTCTGCGAAGGAGTGAGAACCATGCCCGACCCTTCCCCCACCGCCCTCTACCACAGCCTGGATGAGCGCCGCCTGGCCGTGTTCGTCGGCGACCGCATCGCCGCCGATGACCTCTACGCCTTCCATCGCCGCCTGGCCGATTTCATCCTGCGCCACGAAGTGGCCACGGTCGTCCTCAGCGCCACCGACCCCGACCTGCTGCACAGCTTCGACGAGTGGGGGGCCGAGGTCAACCACATCGTCACTGACGCCGACCTGGCAGCCATGCAGCCCCACCAGCCCACCCTGTTCAGTCTGGCCGGTCTGAGCGGCGCCCGCCCCCTGACCCCAAGCGAGTACGAGCCTCTGGCCGCCAGCGCTGGCCGGCGTCAGGTGCAGGCCGTGCTCCGGCAGAGGCTGGCCGGCCAGACCCTGGTCTGCTATGGCGTCGATCCCAGCCAGGTCGGGTCGCCGCTTGCCGCCTCTGACTGGCCGGGCCGCGACCCAGAGCAACCGCTTTTCGTGGTGTGGGAACAGACCCTCAGCGCCCTCGACTTGCCGGCCCAAACCTTCGTCATCGAACACGACCCCTTCGACCTGCTGCATGAAGCGGAGTATGAGGTCCTCATCGACGGGGATGGCGAGAGCAAGGGTCTGGATGAGGTCGATTTCGACCCCCATCACGGCGATTCGTCGCCCAAAGGTGACACGCCCTCGCCATCCCCCGAAAGCATGCGGCTGCGCGCCGAAACCCTGCGCATCGACGCCGCCGTACCCGAACGCGTGGCGGTGAACCGGGCCTTCGTATTGGCAGTAGCCGTCCGGCAGCTGTCTTCGCCCCGGCTGGCCGAAGACGACTTGAGCGTGATGGCGTCGGGCGAGGCGCAGGTTGTCTTCCAGGGCGAAGGCCCGATCCATCTGCGGCTGCGGATCAGCGCACCCGACTGCAAGATCGATGGCGCCGACGCTGCCCCCTTCCGGCTCTGGCCGGGCAAAGATTCACCGCCTTTTCACTTCAATCTGACGCCGGCGCGCGCCGGGGCGATCAGCATCGTCATCCAACTGTTCCAGGAAGATGATTTTCTGGGCAGCTCACGGCTGGCAACGCGGGCCGAAGGCGAAGCGGCCGGCCAAGTGGCCATGCTGGTGATGAGTCAGCCATTATCCGCTCCGCCGGACGACATCAGGCGACAGATCGAGGAAAAGCACAAACAGCGAGGGTTGGCGAACATCCTCCTCGACAAGCTGGCGGCGAATCTGGCGCAGCTTACGGCCGGGGTGCAGCGGGCCGAAGTCGAGGCGCAGATCATGATCCAAGAGACCCTGGTCAAAGAATTGGAACGCCAGCTCGACGAGTTGATGCAACCCGGCTGATCCCCGCCGTGCGCACCAGAGCGTGTGCACTCTGCACCCGCCCCCCCCATGACCGCCGCCAACTTTCTCTATCCCCTCGCTCACGCCCAGGGCCGGGCCGACAAAGCCTTCAAAACAACCTTTCTCCATAGCCCACGGCTGCTGGTGGGGTTGAACACCCTCTTGCCGGGCCAAGCCCAAGCCCTGCACGAGCACCCCGACCAGGACAAGTTCTATCTCGTCCTGGCCGGGGCGGGGCGCTTTACGGTGGGCGACGAAACCCGCCTCTGCGGCCCCGGCGAGATGATCCTGGCCCCGGCCGGCGTCCTGCACGGAGCGGCCAACGACGGCGCCGAGATGCTCAGCTTCGTGACCGTGATCGCGCCGGCCCCCTAATCCTCATCCTCTGGCCCCACGGGCCATTCGGCGATCCCTCACTCCGGGCATTGGCGCTCGGCAAAGGCCAGCCAGTCGGCCACCTCGCTTGCCAGGTCAGTCGCCGGCACTTCCTGGCCCACCCAGGCGGCAACGGGCGCCCCGTGCCGGTCGAGCACGAACAGAAACAGGCAGTCGGCGGTGTCGAATTCCAGCAGGCGGGCGTAACGAGCGCGGAGTTGGCGGTTGGGGTCGGCGAGGAGATGGCCGCCAACCAGGTCGGAGTCCGGCCGGCGCGCCGGCGATACCAGCACCACCCTGGCCCCCAATTCGGCCCACCTGTCCTCGGCGGCGGCGAGCTGGCCCACCAGCCGGCTGCAATCCGTGCAGTCCGGGCCGTGTTCGAAGAACACCACCTGACTCGCCCGCCCGCGCAGATCGAGGGCGTCGGCCAGCGAAGGCGCAGCCGGCTCGTACGGGCCAAAACGAACCCAGGTCATCTTATTCCGGAGGGACGACATCGGGCACGCAGACTGAATCGGGCACACCCCTGGGCCGCTTGCGCCCGCGCGTCTTGGGCAGATAGGGTTCGGGGTCGCAGAACCAGGCGTCGGGGATGGTGGCCACCTTGTAGCCCTGATTGAGCCTGCTCACAAAGGCAAGGCCAAAGTGCAGGTGATGGGCTGTCGATGAAGACGTGCCGTCGCTGTTCCGGCCGGTCGAATCGGCCAGGCCAAGCACATCGCCGGTCCTCACCTGCTGCCCTGCCTGCAAACCGGCGGCCAGCGCCTGCAAGTGCGCATAGATGGTATAGCCCTTCTGCGCTCCCCACTGATGCTCGAGGATGACGCGGATGCCGTAGGCCCCGCCGCCATCGCCGCAGCGGAAGACGACGCCATCGGCCGCCGCCTTCACCGGCGTTCCGGGAGAGCAGGGGTAATCGATGCCCTCGTGCCCGTCCAATCCGGATTTCCGGTAGTGCTCCGGGCGCTCGCCAAAGCGCTGCCCGCGGGCGACGGCGATCGGCTCTTGCAACGTGATCTCGACCTCATGCACGCCCTTCATGAAGGCCGCCACCCTGGCCTGAAGACTGACGATAGCCTCTTGCCACTGTGCCGCGTTGCCGGCCTGGCCGAGCGCAGCGGCCAGGCTGGCTCTGAGCGCGGTCACGCTTGCGGTCAGCGCGACCACATCCTGCAAGCGGCGGCCCAGACTATCCAAATCCACCCCCGCTCCCAGGGTGCGGCGGTATATCTCCGGCGGCTGGCCGGTCAGGGCAAAAACGGTGGCTTTGATCCGTTGGTAGCGCGCCAGCTCAGCCTCGACTGTGACCAGCGCCGTGGCCGCGCTGGCCAGACTGGCTTCGATCTCGGCCAGCTGCCCCTGCACCCTGGCGGCCTGAGCGCTCAGATCAGACGCGGCCTTGAGCGATGACGCCAACTCTTGATTGAGGCTAACCAGGCGAGCACTGAAATCATCCCCATCCTTCTTCTTCTCTTCGTCATCCTTCTTCTTCTCTTCGTCGTCCTTCTTCTCGTCATCCCCATCCACAGGGTCGGGCAGGTTCTTCATCTCGATGATGCGGCGCATCAGCCCGATCTCACGGCCCTCGTCCACATCCTGCTGCGAGGTCAGATGCCGGAACGACGCCCACTTGCCCGAATGCCCCACTTGATAAAGACAGGCGCCCATCACATAGTCGTCGTGTAGCAATTCCTTGTTATACCAGAAGAGCGAATCCCAATACTCATCCTCGCTCAATGGCTGCTGCCTCTGCTCGTCGTTGCGATAAAGCCAGCCCTCGTCCGGCCCTTGCAGGCCATAGGCTCGTGTCAGCCCGGCCTCGGTCACGATCACCTTGTGCCGGTCGCCGTACTTCTCCCGGATCGCCTTCATACAGTCGCGATAGAACAGCGCCCCCGACACCGACTCACGCTGCAGCCGCGGCCAGCCATATTCGTGGAAGCCCAGGTAGATGTGCGATGCCAGCGTTTTCGGGAACCAGCGCAGATAGTGGTCGGGATGGGTGAAGTTCCCGGCGGCAAAGTTGAAGGCCACCGCCTCGATGCCCTTGGTCTGCAATTGCTGGCGGAAGGCCACCATCAAGGCATCGTAGGCAGGCGCGCGACGCTCCAGCAACTTCATCTTTTCGGACGAGGGATTACCGTATTCGGCCGTAAAGCTGGCCGGGCCGGCCAGACACTCGTTCAGGCTCATCCAGGCGTTCACCAGCCGCCGGCCGTTGACTTCTTCGGTGGCGTAGCCGAAATCGTAGTTCAGGATCTGGTTGGCCAACTCGCGGCCGGCGCCGGCCGGGTCGGAGCTATCGAGCATGGCATCCTGCTCACGGATGTCCAGAAACCAGCGGCCGACGATAAACGAATCGGGCGAGAGATGCCGCCGGATTTCCTGCAAGCCCCCGCGGTCGCCCCGGTGCCAGAGGATGACGGGCGGCTTGACATCGCGCAGGGCCTCCACCAGCCAACGGACGGTCGAGATTTCGACATAGAAACCGAGCTTGTTCTTCATCGTTTGCTCCTATGGCGTCCGGGTCTTGCTGCGCCGGCGCGGGCGCTTGGGCACGTCGATCAACTCAGGCTCCGCCGGCCTCTCCGGGCCGAGTTCCAGGTCAGGCGCGGGCGTCGCCCCCAGGCCGGCGGCCACTTCTTCGGGCCAGCGAACGCCGGCCGCCACCAGCTGGTCGAGCATGGCCCTGGTCCCGGCCTCGTCGGCCCCGGCCAGGCGGTGGAGGATGACCCCGGCCGCCTTCAGCCGCTCGCCCTCGGCCTGGGCGACGCCGCCGTAGCCGCCGACGATGGTGACATGCTCGGACTGCATGGCGTCAGCTACCGAGAAGCCAGTCGTGGGCCGGAAACGCTCGATATAAGCCTGGGCGTTCCGCCAGTCGGCTTTGGCCCAGGCATCGCCGCCGTGATCCCAGAACAAGAGGTAGTGCGTGATCGGCTTGCGGGGGAGAGAGGCGGTCGCACGGGCCGCCTCGACCTGCTGCAACAGGGCCTGTTTCCAGTTGGCGCCGGTGTTCCACTCCTCGCCGGGGCCGGCGTGTGGTTGCAGTTCCTTGCGGCCAACGATGCTCTGGTCATCAGTTTGGGGCAATTCCTGCCGCAGCCAGGCCAACAGCCTGCCGGCCGCCGCCAACTGCGCCGCCGTGGGCAACTGGTCCTGGCGCGGCTGTTCGATATTGTTCTTGAGCCGCATGAAATGACCAACCAGACAAACTTCGACCGTGGCCAGGTTCAGCTTGTTGAACAGCGGGTTCAGCGCCGTCGTCAGGCGTTGCGTCTGGTAGATCGTCCCGTCGGGCGTGATCACGAAGTGATAGCCGATGCCCCACCAGCCGTTGCGGATGTAGGCAAGGGCGATGCGCTCGGGCAGCACGGATTTGTCGGAACCGCTATGACTGATGACCATGCGGGTGATGGCGGCCTGGTCTTGGCGCGGGAAGGGCGCAGCATCGGCCTTCTTGGGCAAAGCATCCACCACATCGACCAGGGCCGGGGGATCGAGACGCCCGCTCCCGCCCGTCAACCGGGCCAGTTCGGCGCGCAGGCGCTCAATCTCGGCCTCCGCCGCGGCAAGCTGGCGGCGCAGGTCAGGCTGGGGCACGTCAACCGTATCGAGCACCTTGCGGATGCGCTCCAGTTCCGTTTGCCAGCCGGCCACGCTGCGCCCCTGCTGCAGCAGGCCGTCGATCTGCGGCTGGCCGGCGGTCAGGGCGGCAACAATCGGGGAAATCGGCGGAAGTGAGTCCAGGAGCATTCTTGCTTCGGCTTCCAGCGCCCCCAACTGCCTGACTCGCTCGGCCCAGGCGCCGTTGGACTGCTCTCGAACCCATGTCAGCCGGCGGTCGAGGGCGCGGCGGAAATCGTCCAGCACCCGATTGCGCGAACTGATGTCCCAGGGCTGGCCCTGCTCGAACAGCCAGCGGAACAAGATCAGAGAGCGGATGGGCTGCTGCTGCTCGCGGTTCCAGAGGTCGATCTCCTGATAAGCGGCATCGACCCAACCATCGTCGCGGTCTTCCC
The DNA here is from genome assembly GCA_964460135.1 of uncultured Caldilineales bacterium. Lineage (GTDB taxonomy): Bacteria > Chloroflexota > Anaerolineae > J102 > J102 > SSF26. The sequence goes on from CAYWPZ010000094.1 coordinate 6,653, forward strand.
AGGCCGGCCCTTGCTCGCTCAGGCGCTGCGGGTTGGCCTCGGTGATGAACACCGGCAGCTGTCGCATCTCCGGCGGGATGGCTTGCATGAAGTCGCGGTAGGTGCGGAACTCCCAGCGCAGGTGCGTGAAGCCGGGCGAGGGGCACAGGGCGTCGGAGGTGACGAGCGCCTTTTGATGACCGTGAGTGTAGGTGTGGAGGGTGATGCCGTCCAGGTTGCCGGGGCCAATGGCCGCCAGCATGTCCTTGAAATACTTCACCCAGTCGCCCAGGGCAGGGTTCCAGGGCGCCACCGCCGCCGGCAGCACCAAGTCACGCTCGTGGCCGGGCAGGGCGTGGATGGCCTGACGGACGAGACGGAAGCACTCGGCGTAGTTCTGTGGGGTGATGATCTCGGCCTGGCGCATGGCCTCGGCCAGGTTGAAGCTCCCACCCGGCCACTCGCTCTGATGATTGGGTTCATTGCCGATGATCCAGATGGCTGCGCCGGTCGAACGCTGTACGAAATCGGCGCAGCGCCGGGCAAAATCGGCATACCCGGCCCGGCGCGGGAGGGTGCCTGCGCCCAGATAGCCGTGATTGAGCCGCACCATCACACCAAAACCCTCATCGCTCAGGTCGCGATAGCTGCGCGCACCGCCATCGACCTGTTCGGTCACCAACACCCACCCGCGCACGTCCTTCTGGCGCATGATGGCTTCGGCGCCGCGGTCGTGGACGCCGTAGAGATACTCAGAATCGAACAATGGCCGCGACATAGACGGAACCTCCAATTCCCCGGCCCGCCAGTGGCCGGCAGGCGCTTGCTGGCTTGGCAAGAGACGAAAGCTGCTGTTTCCTCCCGGCGGGCCGATTGTCCTTGCCAGAGCGATTGAACACGAACCAACTTCGGTTCAGGAAGCACTTTACCACGCCAAATGATTGTCCGCAAACGAGAGGGGCCGCCGCAAGGGGGCCTGCGCGCCCATCCTTCACCGCCACCGCCTGCCCCTGGTTGAAATGCGCCCCCCGCCCTGTTACAATGCCTCTGCAACTCCCTGCGCCCGTGGGCGCGCTCACCCCGCAGCTCACGCCTCACGCTTCACGCCCCCCGGAACCCGAAACCCGAAACGCTCCTCCCCCCCCCATGCAACCCGAGCTCGCCCGCTTCCTCCGCTACCTCGACCTTGAGCGAGGGGCATCGCCCTACACCATGCGCAACTACGGGGCGGAGATCGGCGCTTTCATCGTCTTCGCCGGGCAGAGGGGAGTGGAGCGGTGGGACGAGGTGCAGGCGGGGCTGATCCGCTCCTGGCTGGCCGAGTTGCACCGGCAGGGCATCGAACCGGCGTCGGTGGGGCGCCGGCTGTACGAGCTCCGCTCCTGCTTCCGTTTCTTGGTGCGCGAGGGCCTGACGGCGCAGAATCCCGCCCTGGCCATCCACATCCCCTCGGCGCCCCACCGCCTGCCCGAATATCTGACCATCGAGCAGATCATCGAACTGCTGAGCGGGCCGGATGTGAGCGAGCCGTTGGGCCAGCGTGACGCCGCCATCCTGGAAGTGCTGTACGGGGCCGGGGTGCGCCGGGGCGAGCTGCTGACGCTGGCGGTGGGGGATCTCAATCTGGAGCGGGGGGAGATCTTGGTCCACGGCAAGGGCGGCAAGGAGCGGATCGTGCTGATCGGCAGGCCGGGCCTGCTGGCGCTGCGTCGCTACCTGGACGATGGCCGTGAGCAGTTGCTGGCAAGGGGGCGGGACGGCGGGCGGCGTCCCACGGCTGTGTTCCTCAACCGCTTTGGCCGGGCGATCAGCGAACCAAAGACGATCAGCGACCTGCTGGACAAGTACGTGCAGATGGCCGATTTGCCGCGCCAGGTGACGCCGCACACCTTGCGCCATTCGTTCGCCACCCATCTCTTGGAGGGCGGGGCCGACCTGCGCGTGGTGCAGGAGTTGCTGGGGCATGAAAACGTACAAACGACGACGATTTACACCCAGGTGACGATGGGCCGGCTGCGGCAGGTGGTGGACCGCGCTCACCCGCGGGCTTCGGGCTAGGCCAGGCCTGCCAACTTTCGGGATAATTGGCAACGCCGCTCCTGCGTGTATAATTTCTGCCCAGGGCTCTCCCTCTCCGGTGTCATTCCCTCTCCCTTGCCCCATCACCGCCCTTCTTGCCCATGCCTCGCCTCCCCTCGACCTCGAACGCCGCCGCCAAAGTGCAGGAACGGCTGCGCACGCTCAGCCCGCTTGCCCGCTATTTGCTCGTGTTTGGCGCCGGCCTGCTCATCGGCCTGGTACTGTTCGGATGGGTGCTATTCCCGGTACAGTGGACGCAGACCTACCCCAACGACCTGCAAGCCGACATCCAGAACGACTACCTGGCCCTGACGGCCGATAGCTACAACCTCACCGGCGACCTCGACCGGGCGGTGCAGCGGCTGAACTACTGGAAGGCGCTCAACCTGATCCAGATGGCCAATCGCTTTGCCGACCGCCTCCAGGCCGAGGGTCGCGATCAGGAGGCCGGCCGGCTGCGGGCCTTGATCGAGGATGCCTCGATCTACCAGCTCGGCCTGGGGCCACAGGCCGAGCCGACACCCACCGGGCAGGCCGCCGCCGCCAGCCTTGACCCCGCCACACAACGGCTGTTGCTCTATCTGCTGCTTGGCATCCTGGCCCTGGTCGTGCTGCTGGTGCTCACGCGCCTGCTCCACATCCCGCTGCTGGGGCCGCAGCGCGAGGCAAAAGAGGTCGAGGACGCCGACGAGATCGAGGCGGCGCCGGCGCCCGGTCGCCTGACGCCGACGCCCGTCTACACCCCCATCGCTGTGGTCGAGATGCCGGAGGAAGACGAAGAAGAGGACGAGGGGCCGCTGGAAGACGAGGCGATGGAGGAGGACGAGCCAGCGGACGTTGGCGATTGGGGCGAAGACGAAGAAGAAGACCTGACGCCGCTGCCGGCAGCGACGCCCCCGACGCCGCCGCCCGGCGCGCCCCTGTTGCGCCGCGGCCCTGCCGCCGAGGTTCTGCGCTTCGACGGCGAACCCTCCTACAACGAAATCCGTGACATCAGCGACCGCGGGGACTATGCGGGCGAGTTTGGCATGGCCAGCGGTAAAGAGGACGCCGACGCACCTGGCGCCGTCTATGCGCTGGAGATCTGGCTATTCGACAAGAGCGACATCCACACCGTCACCGCCGTCTTGATGCCCCCCGACAGCTACGCCGATGAAAACCGGCGCCAGCAATTGGCCGGGAACTACCAGCCCCTCGCCGCCGAGAACGGCGCCCCCATCCACCTGAGCACCAAGTCCCTGGCCTTGAACGGGCGCGTGCGGCGGGTCGACTTCGGTCGCGCCGGCAGCAAAGGCCCCACCATCCGCCATCTCGAAGTGGAACTGGAAGGCCGTCGCCTGTAGCCACAGTCCCCCTATGGGGCCGCCGCCTGGCCGGCGGCGCTCTCAGCAGCCGTGCCTGCCGAGAGGAGTGGGAAGCGTCTGTATTCATCCGTGTAATTTGCGTCGATCCCAAGACTTGCGAGAAAGGAGACCTGCCATGCAAAACGTTGATTTTCTGATCCGCCTGCAAAAGGAGGGTGATAGCTTTGGCGTCCGCGCCGAAGCGATCGACGCCAACGGCCGCAAGACGGGCGAAGCCGGGCCGGAGTCGCTGGACTGGGCCGCGCTGCAACAGCTCCCCAAAGAAGCGCGAAGCGAGAGTATCGAAGAGAA
>CAYWPZ010000094.1:10375-16349 GCA_964460135.1 uncultured Caldilineales bacterium
ATCCGCGAGTCGCCCTATCAAGTCAAAGCCAGGGACTACACCGAGGTGGGCGGGATGCTGTTCGACGCCCTCTTCCAGGGCCAGGTGCTGCGGCTATTCACCGGCCTCTACGACCATGCCGTGGACCCAGGCAAGGACACGGCCCTGCGCCTTCGGCTCGACATCGACGAGCGCACACCGCAGGCGGCGGTCGTGCCGTGGGAATTCCTCTATTGGCGCGACAAACGGCTCCATTTCGCCACCAACAGCCAGATTCTGATGACCCGGCAGCTCCTGAACATAGATTTCGGGAGCATCAAACCGCTCAAGATCGCCGGCCTTCCGCGTGTCTTGATCGTCATCCCCGAGGGATCCGGTCTGAATACCGACGCCGAACGAGATATCGTCAAAAAGGCATTGAATTCGCTCGGTATCGAACCATCGATTCTGGAGGGGAAAGTCGATATTGGCAGATTGAACGACGAACTTTCTGACAGCGGCCCCTACCACATCCTCCACTTCATCGGCCACGGCGACTTCGAAGAGGACGACGGCGAGGACATCGGCTACCTGCGCTTCAATGCCCCCGACGACTCTGCCGACGAAGTCTGGATCGAGCATTCCCGCATCCAGGCGCTGCTGCAGAGCTATAGCGACGACCTCCGGCTCGTCATCCTCAACGCCTGCTCGGTCGGCCAGGTCTCGGCCCGGCAGAGCCTGGAACGCACGGGCCGCGGCTTCGTCGGCATGGCGCCCTCGATCCTCAAGGCCGGCATCCCGGCCGTGCTGGCCATGCAGTACGAGATCCGAGACACGATCGCCATCCAGTTTGCCGAAACCCTTTATAAGCGCCTGACCAAAGGCCGCTGGGCCGGGCGGATCGATGATGCCGTGAACCAGGCCCGCAACGCCTGTCTGCTCCTCGACCCCGACGACCGCGGCTATGCCACCTCGATCCTCTATCTGCGCGCAGAGGATGGCGTTATTTTCGTCTTCGATGGTCCGCCGCCAGGACCAAATAAGAAAACGAACGACGGCCCCTGCTCCGCCCCCGAAAAACCCGCCGATGACGTGCTCGCCGCCTACCGCTTCGACACTGCCTCTGGGCTGTGGGGCCGGATGCGAATCGCGCGCAAGACCCTGGACACAAAAAGCGATCTCATCCAACGGCTGGAAGAGCAGATCCCCGTCCTTGAACTGACCAACCCAGGCGGAGCAGCCGGTCTGAGGATGCAGATCGAGCAACTACAGGGACAACGAGAAACAGATCAGGACAAGCTCGCACAGCAGACCACAGTCCTGGCCTGGAAGGTCTACGAAGAATGCCAGAAACGCCAGGCCAACCAGTCGGAATTGGACGGCTTGTTGGCCAAAGCCCAGCGCAACCTGAGCGAAAACCGCCGCGTCAGCGAACTCAAGAAGGCCATCGCCGACTACGATGACCTGGTCAAGGAGACCCAACCCTATTTCGACAGCCTGACCTGAGCGACCGAACGGGCCATCCCCCTCCCTGCGTCCCTGCGTCGGCCCCCCCCCCCCCCAGCCCCCCCCCGCCCGCCCCCAGGACGACCGGGGGCCCGCCCCCCACATGGTCGAGATGAACGGCCGCTCCATCCTCACCGACCCTGTTCTCGGCGACCGCGTCTTCCACCTGCGGCGGCGCCGTCTCTCCGGCAGGCATTGGTACCAGCGCCAGAGCGAGCCTGACCTCCTCCTCCTCTCACACCTCCACCTCGACCACCTCCACCTGCCCAGCCTGCGCAAACTGCCTGCCCACCTGACTATCATCGTCCCGCGCGGGGCCGGCGCCTGGCTGCGCTTCGTCATCCCCCAGACCATCGTCGAGCTTGGCCCCGGCGAAGACCTGACCCTGGGCGAGATCACCATCACCGCCACCCCCGCCCGCCACGGCAGCAAGGCCGGCCTCTTCTTCGCCCTGCTCGATCTCGCCCAGGGTTACCTCATCCGCGGCGCCCGCACCATCTACTTCCCCGGCGACACCGACCTCTTCCCCGAAATGGCGGCCATCGGCGACGCCGGCCTCGACCTGGCCCTGATGCCGGTGTGGGGCTGGGGGCCAACCCTGGGCGCCGGCCATCTCGACCCCTACCGCGCCGCCCAGGCCCTGGCCTTGCTCCGCCCCCGGCTTGCCATCCCCATCCACTGGGCCAGCTTCCGGCCCATCGGCAAAATCTGGGAGCGAGCCAGCTTTCTTCACAGCCCCGGCCCCGAATTCCAACGCCTGGCCGCCGCGCACGCCCCCGACACCGCCATCCACCTCGTCGCCCCCGGCGACAGCTTCGACCTGCTCTGAGCAAAGGTGCGCCGAGAAACCGGATCATGCCTCAGTCTTCCTCATCGCCTCGCCCCGACCTCGCCCCCTTCTTCGCTCCGGTCGGGGTCGCCGTCGTCGGCGCCTCGGCTACACCCGGCAAACTCGGCTACGGCGTCCTCCACAACCTCATCCGCCAGGGCTACCGGGGCGCCATTCACCCCGTCAACCCCCGCTGCGCCGCCGGCGAGACCCTCCTCGGCCTTCCCTGCTACCCCGACCTCGCCCTCGTTCCCGACCCGGTCGATCTCGCCGTCATCATCGTCCCCGCCCCGGCCGTAGCCGAGGTGTTGCGCGCCTGCGCCCGTCGCGCCATCCCCGCCGCCATCATCCTTTCTGGCGGCTTTGCCGAGGCCGGAGCCGAAGGCGAAGCCCGTCAGGCCGAGATCAGCGCCATCGCTCGCGCCCGCGGCATCCGCTTGATCGGCCCCAACTGCGCCGGCGTCCTCCACACCGGCAGCCGGCTCGACGCCACCTTCATCGAGCACATGCCCGACCCCGGCCCCATTGCCTTCCTCTCGCAATCAGGCGCCATCGGCGGCGCCCTCATCGACTGGGCCAAAGGCCACGGCGTGGGCGTGTGCTACTTCGCCAGCCTGGGCAACATGGCCGACGTGAACGAAAGCGACCTGGTGGCGCAACTGGCCGACGACCCCGCCGCCGGCGTCATCGCCCTCTACCTCGAGGGCCTGGGCGATGGCCGCCGCTTCCTCGAAGTCGCCGCCCAGACCGCCCGCCGCAAGCCCATCGTCGTCCTCAAGGCCGGCCGCACCGCCGCCGGCGCTGCCGCCGTCTCCTCACACACCGCCAGCCTGGCCGGCTCCGATGCCGCCTACCGCGCCGCCTTCCGGCAGCACGGCATCGTCGTAGCCGACAACACCGACGAGCTGTTCGGCGCCGCCGTTGCCCTGGCCTATCAGCCCACCCCCTACGCCCCGGCCGGGCAACCGCGCGTCGCCATCCTCACCAACGCCGGCGGGCCGGGCGCCATCGCCGCCGACGCCCTGGCCGACGGCGGCCTGCTCGTCCCCCCGCCCGACCCGGCCGCCCTGGCCGCCCTGAGATCGAGCCTCGGCCCCGGCCCCCAACTGCGCAACCCCTTCGATCTCCTCGGCGCCGCCTCCACCCCCGAATTCAGCGCCGCCGCCCGCCTCCTCCTCAGCGCCGACGGCTACGATGCCCTCCTCGTCGTCCTCGTCCCCAACACCGCCAGCGACCCTGTGGGCATCGCCGACGCCCTTGCCCAGGCGGACGCCGAGCAGCGCCGCCACAACGGCGGCAGCGCCAAACCCATCTATGTCTGTTACATGGGCGACATCAGCGTACGCGCCGGGCGCCTGCGCCTGCACCAACACCGCCTGCCGCCCTTCGCCTTCCCCGAAGCCGCCGCCCGCGCCCTGGCCGCCGCCTGGGCCTGGCGGCAGTGGCAGAATCGTCCGCCCGCCGCCCCCGAACCCATCCCAGCCCTGCCCGCCGCCCTCCAGGCCCGCTTGCGCGCCTTCAGCGCCGCCGGACGCCGCACCCTGAGCGAGACCGAACTCTACCCCCTCCTCGCCGATTTCCACCTCCCCCTGGCCCCCGCCCGCCTGGCCCGCAGCGCCGACGAAGCCGCCGCCCATGCCATCCGTCTCGGTTCGCCTGTGGCCCTCAAAATCGCCTCGCCCGACCTCATCCACAAATCCGACGCCGGCGGCGTCATCCTGGGGCTGGATGGCCCGGCCGCCGTCGCCGCCGCCTACCGTCGCCTGCTCGCCGGCCTGGAGCAAAGCCACCCCGGCCTCGTCATCGACGGCGCCCTCGTCCAGAAGATGGCCGCCCCTGGCGCCGAGGTCATCATCGGCGCCCGCCGCGACCCCACCTTCGGCCCCATGCTCCTCTTCGGCGGCGGCGGCGTCTATGTCGAAGCCTTTGCCGACTTCGCCCTGCGCACCGCCCCCCTCTCGGTGAGCGAGGCGCGGGCGATGCTGGCCGAAACAGTGGCAGGGCGCCTGCTGGAGGGCGCGCGTGGCCGCCCCCCTGCCGACATCGACGCCCTCGCCCGCCTCATGGCCCGCATCGCCGGCCTGGCCTGCGCCGCGCCCCAACTGGCCGAGATCGAATTCAACCCCGTCATCGTCCACCCCGCCGGCCAGGGCCTCACCATCGTCGATGCCGGCGCCGTCCTCGTCCCCGCCTCCTGATGCTCCTCCTCCGCTTCCCTTCCCTCCCTTCCACCCAAGACTGGCTGCGACACTGGGCCAGGCTGGGCGCCGCCGAGGGTTTGGTCGTCCAGGCCGATGAACAGAGCGCCGGCCGGGGCCGGCTCGACCGCTCGTGGTGGTCTCCGTCCGGCGGCGGCCTCTACCTCTCGCTGCTCCTGCGCCCGGCCATCCCCCTCGTCCGCGCCTCTCACCTGACCATGCTCGTCTCGTTGGCTGCCATCGACGCCTGCCGGCGCGCGGCCCCGGTCGATCCCCGCCCCAAGTGGCCGAACGACCTCCTGCTGGGTGAACGCAAACTGGCAGGGGTGCTGACCGAAATCGAAGCCAACGACGACCGCTTGCACTTTGCCATCATCGGCCTGGGGCTAAACGTGTCCACATCCTTTGCCCACACCCCCCTGGCCGCGAGCGCCATCAGTCTGAGCGAAGCCGCCGGCCATGAGATCGCCATCGAGACCGTGCGCGACGCCTTTCTGACCGCCCTGGAAAGTCGCTATCGGCGCTTCAAGGCCGGCGAGTCGCCGCTGGCCGAATGGCAAGCCCGACTGGAGCCGCTGGGCCGCCGCGTTCGCGTCCAGATGGATGGCCGGCGCGAGCTCATCGGCAGGGCGAGCGGCGTCCATCCCGATGGCGCTCTGCTGGTCGAAGACGACGCCGGCCTCATCCACACCGTTTGGGCCGGCGATGTGATCCCGCTCCCACCGCCCTGACCTGTGCCGACATCGTTCGATTTCAACTGGAACGAAGGCGAGGACGGCGGTTTCGAGGCGCGAGGCGCCGATTACCAGCCGCCCCCGACCACCGTCCGCGCCCCCGCGCCCGCCGCAGAAACGGCCCTGCCCCTGCCCGCTCGCAGCACGCGCCTGGGGCGCTTGGGCCTGTTGGTCAGCGGCGTCGCTCTGGGCATGGTGGTGGGGCTGGCTGCCCTGAGTTGGCAGGGCCAGGCCGCGGCCCGCAACGATGTCGCCCCCCTCTTCACCCTCATGCAACAGGCCCTGGCCGCCGGCGACCAGGACATCTACCGCAGCCTTTTCGATCAGGCCCAGCCGGAGTATAGCGCCGCTGCTTCGGCCGGCATGGCGCAGACGGCCCTGCTCTTCGACGACGATGCGACGCCCCGCTTGCGCGGCCTGCGCATCAGCGGCGACCAGGCCGAGGCCGAAGTCGAGACACGGTACCAGGGCAAGGCTTACCGGCGGGTCGAGACTGTGCGCCGTCGCGACGGGCAATGGCGGCTGTCGCCGCCCGACGACGCCGCCTGGGGCGAGATGATGACTCTCACCGCCCAAAGCATCACCTTGCACCTGCGCCGCCGCGACGCCAGCCTGAGCGCCTTGCTGCCCCGGCTGGACGCCATCACCCAGGGCTTCTGCCAGCGCTACACCCCGCCCCCGCCCTGTCAGATCGACCTCACCCTCGCCGCCGACGCCGACCTGCTGCCCTTTACACCCGGCGGTGGGGC
>CAYWPZ010000095.1:0-16332 GCA_964460135.1 uncultured Caldilineales bacterium
CCCCCCCCCCCCCCCCCCCCCCCCCCCCCCCCCCCCCCCCCCCCCCCCCCCGGTGTGGACGCGCAGGGCGATGTCATCCACATAGGCGCCTTCGGCGGCTACGGTGGCGTCGCTGAAGAAAGTCAAGGCGATCCACACCTGGCTGCGTCCCAACAGATTGCCCAGGCCGAGGACGTTGGTTAGATCGAAAGTGGCCGGGTTCCAGCCATTCACATTCCCCGGCTCGCCCGTCCAATCGCCGAAGAAACATTCGCCGTAGTAGTCGTTGTCATCGACCGAAGCAAAGATGCAGAAGTCGTCATGCTTGGAATCGCTGGTGAACTCGGTCTTGATCCAGTGGAAATAGGTCACTTCGGCGTCGGTGGCCTGGCTGAGGTTGAACGGCCCGAAGACCATCCAGGCGCTGGCATTGGCCGGGTAGGGGCCGGGCGGGCTGACGCCGCGCGCGCCGGCGCCGGTGGCGTAGCCCGAATAGCTGCCGCCTGCAGCCCGATAGGTGGTCCTGGCCCAGGTGGGGTTGCCGTAGAACCGCCATTTGTTGGCCGGAAAGACGGTCTCGAAGGTTTCGGTCATCAGGTCGGCCCAGCCGGCCGCCGGGGCCGGGGATTGCAGCGGGCCGAGGCCCGGAATCGACCAGGGTGCAAGTATGTGGCGGCCGGCCACGCGCCCGCGCACCGGCGGCCCCGGCGTGCGCGCCAGCGCCGACCCCAACCCCAGCAGCCCCAAGACCGTGATGACGAGCAAGACGAACGAATACCGGTGTTTCATGGCATCCTCCGATTCGAACCGACGATGTTTGTTTTGCGCAACGAAGCAATCGCTTCGACCCGATCATAGCCACGGCCCCGGCGCGGTGCAAATCGGCGACCAGCCCAGACCAGGGGCGGCGCCGCTACGCCTGCCCCTTCGCCGCCCGCCCCAACACATAGCCCATAGCCCGGATCAATCCCACTTCGGAGCAAGTCGGCTCGGCTCGGCGCAGCAGTCGCCCCAGTTTGATCCGCTTGGCCGGTTCCTGGCCCGGTTTGTAGAAGCCGAAGTCCGCCAGCGCGGCGTGGAGAGCGTCGATGGCGGCAGTCATCTCGGCCTCGGTGGCGGGCGGATCGGCGGGGTCGGCCTGTTCGGGCAGGATGGCGGCTTCGTCCAGCGCCGCTTGCCGCAGTTCGTAGGCCACCAGCAACACCGCTTGGGCCAGGTTCAGGCTGGGATAGGCCGGGTCGGCGGGGATGACGAGCTGGTAGTGGGCCTGATCGACGACCTCGTTGGGCAGGCCGAAGTCCTCGCGGCCAAAGAGGATGGCCGGGAAGCCGCTGCGGGTGTGGTCGAGGAGGATGGGGGCCAGCTGGCGCGGGGTGGCCAGGCGCGGGCCAAGGCGGCGAAAGCGGCCGCTGGCCGCCGCCACCAGGTTGCAATCGGCCAGGGCGGCATCCAGGTCATTGTAGATCTCAATCCCAGCCTGGAACGGCTCGCTGCGGTGCGCTGCCGCCGAAATGCGTTCCGGTTCGTAGCTCAGCGGCCTCACCAGCCGCAACCGGGTCAGCCCCATGTTCATCATCGCCCGCGCCACGCCGCCGATGTTGTCGGGGTTGCGCGGCTCCAGCAGGACGATGGTGATGTGGTCGAGGGCGGGTTGGTTCATGGCGTCAGCTCGGCCAGCCGGTCGAAGATGGGTTCCAGGGCCAGGTAGGTTTCCTTGAACAGGGGATAGATGGCCTGGTAACACGCCTGCAGGTCGGGGTCGGGGGGCTGGTGGGATGTGATAGGCGCCAGGGAGCGGGCGACGGTGTAATCGGCGAAGATGCCAACGCCGACCCCGCCGGCAATGGCGGCGCCCAACGAGGTGGCCTGGGCCGAAAGACCGATCTGCTCGACCGGCAGGCCGTAGACCCCGGCCAGGATGCGCCGCCAGAGGGCGCTTTTGCCGCCGCCGCCGATCAGTCGCAGCGTCGCTGCTTCTGCGCCCTGCGCCCGCAGAATGTCCAGGATGTGGCGTAGATTGAAGGCCACGCCCTCCATCACCGCCCGCGTCATCTCGGCCCGGCCGTGCGCCATGCTCAGGCCCACAAAGGCCCCGCGCGCCAGCGGATTCCAGTGCGGGCTACGTTCGCCCAGCAGGTAGGGGAGGAAGATGAGGCCGCGGCTGCCGGCCGGGACATGGGCGGCGGCGGCATCCAGGGTCTGGTAGTGCGGTTCGCTCTGCCCCGCGGATGCGAGGAGGCGCCCGAACCAGTCGAAGGCGGCCCCGGCGGCCTGCATCGCGCCCAGGGCTACGTTCAGGCCGGGGTCAAGATGGCAGAGGTTGAAGGTGCGTTGCTGGGCATCCAGCAGCGGCCGGGCGGTGGCCAACGCCAGCCAGGAGGAGGAGCCCAGGTAGTTGTAGCTATCGCCCGTGCGCACGGCTCCGGCCCCCACCGTGGCGCAGGCCCCATCGCCGCCGCCGATCACCACAGGCGTATCGGGTCTCAGGCCTGTTGCCTCGGCCGCCGCTTTCGTCACCCCGCCGATGACGTGGGCCGACGGGTAGAGGGGCGGGAGCAGGGCTGGGTCAAGGTTCAGGCGGTCGAGCAGCGGTTCGGCCCAGCAGCGCCGGCTGAGGTCGAAAAGCTGGGTGAGCGAGGCGTCGGAGTAATCGCTGGCGAGGACGCCGGTGAGGAGGAAGGCGGCGTAGTCCTTGGCCTGCACCACTGTGTGGGTGCGGCGGTAGATGTCCGGCTCGTTTTCTTTGATCCACAGCAGTTTGGCGGCGGTGTAGGCCGCGCTGATGCGGTTGCCCGTCAGCCGATAGATTTCCTCGTCGCCGCAGCGCCGGCGGATGAATTCGGCCTGGGTCGCGGCCCGTTGATCGGCCCAGAGGATGGCCGGGCGCAGGGGAAGCCCGGCTTCATCCACCACCAGAGCGCCGTTCATGTGGCCGCTGAAGCTGATGACGGCGACATCGTCGGCCCGGACGTTGGCCTCGGCCAGCAAGTGGCGGGTGGCGCCGAAAAACGCCTTTTGCCAATGGGCCGGGTCTTGTTCGGCCCAGTTGGGGCGGGCATAGCTGGTGGGATAGGCCGCAAAAACCGTGGCTGCCACCCGCCCCTCGCGGTCGAAAAGGGTGGCTTTGTCGCCGGTGGTGCCCAGGTCGTGGGCGAGGATCAATTGCGCTGCCATTCCCCTAGCCTTTGACTGCGCCCACCAAGAGGCCGCGTGCAATGAAGCGCTCTAAGAGGATGGCGATGACGATGACGGGGACGATCATGATCAGGATGAGCACTGACATATACCACCATTGCGGCCCGCGGGTGTTGTTTTGGGCGGCCACGGTCAGAGGCAGGGTTTGGGCGTCGGCGCCAGAGAGGAAGAGAGCCAGCAGGTATTCATTCCAGCAGAAGACGAGGATGAATAAGAAGGTGGCGACCAGTCCCGGTATGGCCAGTGGCAATACGATTGACCAGAAAATGCGGTACCGCGAGGCGCCGTCGATGGCCGCGCACTCTTCCAACTCGATGGGGATGGTCTGGAAGTAGTCGCGCATCAACCAGATGACGATGGGTAAATTGGCCGAGACATAGGTGATGATCAGGGCCGAACGGGTGTCCAGCAGGTCGAGCTGCTGGAAGAGGATGTAGATGGGGATGATGACTGCTACCGGGGGTAGCATCCGCTGCGAAATCAGCCAGAAGGCGATGTCGTTGTTACCAAGCGCCCGCTGAAATCGCTTGCCAATGGCCTGGAGCAGCAAGAAAAACGCGGCCAGAGCAACCGCCAGGGCCAGCACCCAGGGCGCGCCGCCCACCGTCATGAACACGGCCAGGGCTACACAAAGGATGAAGAGGCCGACGACGCCAAGCCGGGGCTGATAGTCGAAACGCGTCAGTCCGTAGGCGGCGGCTGTCCCGAGCAGCAGGGCCAGGGTGGCGCTGATGAAGGAGACGATGACGGTGTTGAGATAGGGGCGCAGGGTGTCGTTTTTCAGGTCGCCCACCAGGACGTATTCCCAGGCGTGCAATGAGGGTTTGAAATCGACGCCGGGGAGGTAGAACGGGCCGGTATTGACATCGATTGGAAGTTTCAACGAGGTGACGATGAGCCAGTAGATGGGAAACAGCACGATGAGCGTCCAAATGCCGAGGATGAGGTAAGAAACCGTCATATCGAAAGGCGAAAGACGCAGCAGCGATTTGGAGCGAAAGATGCGGGCGTAGGTGTAGTTGGAATCGCTCATAGGACACCTCGTTCTGCGAAGCGACGGCGAACCACGTTGACGAAGATCGTGGCAATGAAGGTCACTACAATCAATAAGCTATAGGCGATGGCGGCTGAGCCGCCCAGGTCGAGCGTGCGCCAGGAGATGAAGGAAAAGAGCGTCAGTGATTCTGTGGCCGTGCCGGGGCCGCCGTTTGTGAGTACGTTGGGAAGATCGACGATCTTGAAGGCTTCGATCAGGCGGATGAGGACGACAGTCAGGCTGACGGGGATGATCTGCGGGTAAGTGATACTGCGAAAGATCTGCCGGCGGTTGGCGCCATCGACGACGGCTGCCTCTCGTTGTTCGATCGATTGGCCTTCTAATGCTGCCAAGAGGACGATGAACATGAACGGCGTCCACTGCCAGATGTCGCCGATGAGGACGGCGACGCGAGCGCCCCAGGGATCGTTGACCCAGGAAAAGAGACCCAGCCCCAAGGCCTGCCAGATGGGCTGAAAGGGGCCTTTGTCGGTGTCGGTGAGCATGCGGAACATATAGGCGATGCCTACCGGCGTAATCATCATCGGCAGCAGAAAGACGACCCGGAAGAAGCGGCGTCCGGGCAGCGGCTGCGTGACGAGTAGGGCCAGTCCCAGTCCCAGGAAATACTGGATGGCGATGCCCACGAAGACATAGAACCACGTCACCACCAGGACGCCGGGGCGTCCCCCGCTGGTGAGGGTGTGTGTCAGTAGCCAGACGAACGACAAGCCGATCACAGCGGCCAGGATGCGCAGGATGAGACCAAGTAGGCTGAAGCCCGGGCTGCGGATGAAGCGCACCAGGCCCCAGGTCATCAAGATAAGGGTCAGGACCAGCACGAGCCAGCCAAACAGAGAGGGATCGCTTAGCTTACCCAGGAAGTGCTCTTGCTGGCTGCCTACCAGCAGCTTTCGGTAGTTCGCCACACCCACCCATGTGATCTGGAACCCACCCTTGACGAACTTAAAGCGGCTGAATGAGAGATAAAGCGAAACGAGCAGCGGAAAGATCGATAGAACGAGCACCGAGAGAACGGCGGGCCAAATGAAGACACTACTCGAGAGGGCTTCGAGCCGGGATTCCAGGCGGCGCGACGCCTGGGCAGGCGTCTGTGGATTGGGCCCGGCCTGCTGTGCAAGCGACATGACACTCTCCCACGAAAAGGTAGACAGGCGCCGGGTGCGTGGCGCTGAAAGATCGCGTACCCGGCACCTGACTTGGATCATCGACCTATTTTGTCACACCCAGCGTGCCGCGATAGGCCGCCAATTGGTCATCGCGTCCGAGTTCTTCGGTGATTTCCTCCCAGCCATCGTAGATCTGCTGCATGGCTTCATCACGGGTGATCTCACCGGCCAGGAACTGGCTGAGCGCCTGGTCGAGAACGACCTGTTGATAGCGCTGGTTCTGCGGGATGCGCAGATCGAGCACCATGTTCGGGCTGGCCAGGCTGGCCTCGATGGCTCCCAGGTAGTCGCTGGCTGCTGCCGGGCTCATCCCCGCCTCGACCCACGCCTGGCGGTTGAGGAACTGCGACGTACGGTAGGGATTGAAGCCGGTCTTGCCGATGGTCACATCCACGTTCGCCTGCGCCGGTTGCGCCATGTAGGAGAAGAAGGCGTAGGTGGCGTCCTTGACGACAGCATCGGCAGCGGCGTTGATGCCGCCCGACCAACCGCCAAAGGCAGCAAACGGGGCATGGTTCACACCATCCGTGGCGTGGGGGCAGAGTTCAGCCGTGCAGTCGGTCAGCTTGCCGGTCGCCCGATCTAGCACCTGGGCGGAGCCAGGCAGGATCACGGCGCCCACTTTGTCCTGCACGGTCGAGGTCTCGGGGTCGATGGCCAGCGTGCCGATGTCGCCCCAGTCCATCGAAAGGGCGCAGCGGCCAGAGGTGAAGAGACTGCGGGTGTCGCCAACATTGAGATTGAGTTCGTCCGGCGGGCCATACTGTGTGGTCTCGGCATACACATCCAGGGCCTTGGCGAAAGCCTCGTTGTTCACCAGCGGCGTCAGGGTCTCGGTGTCGAAGAAGGCGCCCTGATTGGTGCCCTGGCTCTGCAGAAAGGCACCGGCCACCGAAGTGATGAACCAGTAGGATTGTTGACCGCGGGCTTTGGCAATACAGGAGCCATAGTCAGGGTCGCCATCGCCATTCAGATCCCGGCCATGAAAAGTTTTGGCGATGTTGGCGTAGTCGTCCCAGGTCTGGGGCGCCTCCAATCCTTCCTGTGCCAACAGGTCGCTGCGATAGTAGACCATCTGGAAGTCGCCATCCAGCGGAATGGTGTAGATGCGGCCGCCGTAAGAAGCGCTGAAATCGCGGAAGAAGGGAGCGATATCATCCCAATCCAGGGCCGGGTCGTTGGCGATGCGGTCGGTCAGGTCCTCGACATAGCCGGGAACGACATAATCGACCATCCACTGCGGCGCAAACACCCAGCCGTCGAACGAGTTGGTGCCGGTGGCCATATCGGTCAGGATCTTTTGGTAGAGGTCGCTGAAAGGAACCACCGTCACGTTCACCTTGGCCCCGGTCAGCGCCTGAAAGTCGGGGGCGCGTCGCTGCAACGGTTCGGCGATCTGCGGGCCGGTGAAAGTGAGCACATTGACTTCGACGCCTTCAAAAGGTAAGGCGGCGGGCATCGGGGTGACCTCGACCACCTGGGTCTCGACGATCTTGACTTCTTTCGTCACTTCGACTACCTGTGTTTCGACCACCTTGACTTCCACCGTCTCTTTGATGATCTGCGGTGTGGAAGGCGCGGCGCAGGCGCTGACGAATAGGGCAAGGATGACGAGTACAGCAGATGTGTTCAGCAAAATGCGGGACTTCATGGTGTCCTCCGTGTGGGAAAGTAGTCGAATGACAATACCCCTCGAAGCGAGTCGGGTGGCATCGATGGATACAGGCGAGGGGTGGACCGATGACAGATGGACCTGCATCCAACTACAAGCCAGTCGTTTGTTCGATTATCTCCCGCAGATCACCTCCTGCAGATCCAATACCACAAAAATCACGGCAGCCAGCGTACCAAATGACTTGTGTATTTGTCACTGACAGCTTGTCAGCATGGACAGAATCGCTTCACGAAAACGATTTCAACCGTATTGTAATCGCTTGCGCGAGCATGTCAAAACGCGCCCAGGAACTTGGTTCCATCTTGTGTTGGTGATTCGCCATCACCCACTGCAGCCATTCCGCCACTTGTCGCTCCGATGTCCCCGTATCCAGCCAAAAGTCCACCCCCCTCCGGCCCACCTCCCGCCCATACCCACTCCCTCGCACCAACCAGGCATCCCGCTCCGAATACGTTGCCTGACACAGCTTGCACAGGTGTCGCTGCACCTTCACCTCCGTCCTCCCACCTAGAAACCAGGGATTCCGCCTATACGTCCCCATAGCACTGCGTCGCCATGCCTCCGCACTTGGGGCATGTCTTTCAGTCCCATAGCCTACGCTCGGCCACCTCGGCAACAATTGGGCAAATTCTTTGGCTCGCTCTACTATCGCAGCACTCTGCGGCGTTCATGAGCTTTGCCACCTCCTAAACTGGTTTGGATAACCTGCAGCCGGGTCGCAAAGCCCTTTTCTGTCAATTCACCCCGCGCTTACAACTTGCCAACAGACTTTGGAACCGAATCTGCCCAGAAGCCCCGCCTAATCCCGTCTCTGCTATATTCTGCCAGCCAATACCGTCCAACTTGGATCTGTCCGGTGCATACTCGTCAGTTGTCTGAGTTCGCCAGGATCGCCCGCGCTGCCGGGGCGTACGACAAGCTAAAGTGCGGGTTGATGGCGAGCGCCGCCCGCATCTGCTCGGCCGCAGCGGCTTCGTCGCCCAGGGCATGGGCGATCATCCCGGCATGAAAATGCCACAGCGCCTCCTGCGTCCCCAACCGCAGCGCCTCTTGGCTATAGCGCTGGGCTTGCTCGAAGTCCCCGGCCTGATACAGCGCCCAGGCCAGCACATCGGCCGCAAACAGGCTGGGGCGAAGCTGGTAAGCCGCCCGCGCCTGCGCGACCGTCCCTTCTGCATCCGAGCCGTGGTCCGCCTCGAACAGCGCCGCCTCGGCGTCGACATTCACGCCCGCCCCGGCCTGAAGCCGGTGGATGGCGCGTACCAGATCGTACTGCTGCTGCGCCTCAAGCGCGCGGCCGCTCGTCTGATAGAGTTCGCCCAGGGCAATGGCGAATTCGGGCAGGGGCAGCCGCGCCACCAGGGGACGGTAAAGGGCCAGGGCCTCGTCGATGCGGCCCTGCGCCGCCCGCACCCGCCCCAGCCCGGCCTGGGCAAAAGGATAGTCGGGTCTGGCCGTCAATGCCTGCCGGTAGGCTTGCTCCGCCTGTTCGAGATCGCCGCTGTTGAAATAGAGATGTCCAAGCTGAGTCTGCGCCCACAGATTGGCCTCGCTTCCGACCACGCTCGCCGCCGCCGCCGACCGCATGGCCGCGATCGCCCCGGCCACATCGCCGTGCAACTCGCGCAGATAGGAAACGCGGCTGTACGAAGCCAGGTCGGGCCGCAGATCGACCATGGCCTGGGCGGTGGCTACGGCCGCGTCGTAGCGCCCCAATTCGACCTGGGCATCGACCAGGATGCCCAACGCTTCGGAACTAAAAGGACTGAGCGCACGGGCGCGCTGGCCCCACCTCAGCGCGGCATGGAAATCGTGGCGAGAAAGCGCCAGCAGCCCCTCACCGAGGATGGCGTCGAACTGATCGGGGTCGTGCTTCAAGGCTTCGGCCAGGGCCGCTTCGGCCTTGACAACCAGCGAAGCGTCGCCCGTCTCGCGCAAGCGCTGCAAATAGCTCAGCCCCAACTGGGCGTAGGCGAAGCTGTCTTCGGGATTGCGTTGCAGCCGCTGCTGAAAACGCCGGAGCATGGCCTCGGACGAGCGCTCCAGCGGCGCCGGCGGGGGCGATGAGGCAGCGCTTTCAGCATCTTTGCTCAGTTGCAGGCCCAGGGCGCCAAGAAAAAGCAGCAACGATGCTGCCAGTATGAGTAAGGGGCGGCGATAGGGTTTCAAGCCAGGCGCAAAGGCGGTCATTTTGTCTGGTGGGGCGGACGGGCGATAATGAGAAGAGGCGACGCACCCTGTCGAAGGCTTTTCGGAGCGGGGCAAGGTGCGTCGCGCCGGGTAGTTGGGGCGGCGAGTGGGGCCGCGCCAGGCTCCATTCGCCGCCTCCCCAGGCTTTCAGTCTGGGGGCGTTGGGGGGTCAGTCCGTCGGCGGCGACGCAGCCACGAGGTGAACGGCGTGCCGAGGAGCAACATGCCGCCCGCCACAGCCAGGGCCGCGCCGGCGGGATTCTCTTTCGCCGCCGCCATCGCCGCCGCCGCATAGCTGTTGTGGGCCTGGAATGGCATGTAGACCGGTGCCAACGGGTTCTGGTGCAGGCGCTCCTGGCCGGAATGCGGCGTGGCCAGGTAGGGGAAGTGATCCTTGAACGGCTTGTCGTTGTGATCGACGCCGTCGGTCAATACGCCGGCCAGGGCAGGGTTGAAGCTGAAGCCGGCGTCGCGACCATCCAGCACCGGGTAGGCGGCGCCGGCCACGGCCAGTAGTTCGATCTCGACCGTGTCATCGCTCAACCGCCGTCCGTTGGGGAAGCCGCAGGCATCGCCGCCTAGCACACCCAGCCGTTGCGGGGTGGGATGGCAGAGCGTGCCGCTGATGGCCGTGCTCACGCGGATCATTTCGGCGGGGACGACATCGGCGGGCTGGTTGACGTTGAAGCCCGCCGGCAGCGTCACCGGGCCGCCGCCGGTCTGGATGGTGAAGGGCGCGGCCAGCTTCATACCGGTGACGAAGACATCGAAGATGTCGCCGCGACCGCTTCGGGGCGCGCCGGGGGTGAAGTTGGTGTGGCAGTCGGGGTTAGCGCCATCGCCGGGCAGGGGCACACCGTAGAGGGCGCAGAGCAGGGTGCCGATTTCTGGGTCTTCGACGTATTTCTGCAGCACACCGTAGACGCTGAGATCGACCTCCGGCTTGATGGCGTTGAAAGTGTCCTTCAGGGCCAGCGGCAGCACGACTTCGTTGACGAGGGGCATCCCCAGCCGCGAGACCTGGACATGGCTGGTTGCGGCCTCATCGCCCTGGGCCAAAACCTGCATCGATTGGCGGCGAGCCGTGGCCCACACGCCCAACACCGGGTCGCCGGCCGAAGCCAGCCGCCGCACGGGTACTTCCAGGATGAGGGCGTGAACGTTGTAGCCGGCGAGCGAGTCGACGGGGATGTTGTTGCCCGTGCTGTAGCCGACGGGCGGGTTTTGGCCGCGCAGTGTCAGCAGGTCGAAGACCTGCAAGTCCACCCAGAAGGGATCATCGCGCTGGCCGGCGAAGACCTTGATCTGGTCGTTATTGCCGGCCGAGTAGGTGTAGATGGCCTGGCCCACCAGATCGGCGTAGTTGGGCGTGGATTTGCCGCCGATGTTGGCCGGTGTGGTTGGTTTGTCGGCCACCAGGACGGTGGGCGATTGGCCCTCGAAGGTCTCGGTGACGGTGATGTACTGGCGTTGGTTCCAGTCGGGGTCGTTGAGCGAGGTGATGGGGCCGGTGTTGTAGAGGAAGGTGTCGGGGTTCTGGAAGGTGGTTTTGGTCGAGAGAGTGTAGGTCACATCGGCTTTGGCATCGCCGTCGTTATCGACATGGATGTCATAGAGGACGTGGTCATCCCAGGCAAAGTAGTTGGGGCCGCCCTCGGGGCCTTCGAAGGGGATGAAGGCGCCCACCAGGACGACGTTGTTGCCTTGCACCCAGGCATAGGTGTCGGTGCCATCGGCGAAGGCATCGCGGGCGATGGCCGGGGCCTCGCGATGGCTGGAGGCGGCGGCGTTGCCGCTGATGACCAGCATCGGCGCGCCCACGAGCAGGAGCGACAGCCCCTAGAGCAGGCCGATGAGGAGGAGTCGTCTCGGGGTGTGAAGAAACGGGGTTGTGGGTGTGGTGGACATGGTAATCACCTTGACTTGGAAATGGCGGTGGGGCGCAGGCCGCCGCCAGGGAAAGGATGTTGGCCGCGCAGCGATCAGGGTCAGGGCATGGGCGCCTCCTTCAGGGAATGGTCAGCGAGAAAACGATCAGGGGTATGGCCCCAGCCTGGATCAGCGCCTGCCAGGTGATCCCCAGGCCAAGCAACACCACCAGGCCGGCGCTGGCCAGCGGCAGCGCTGTCAGCAAGCGCCGGCGCCGGGGCAATCGCTCGACCAGCCGCCCGGCGTGGACGAAGATGACGCCGATGGCCGTGAGCACACCCGCCAGACCCAGGCTGAAAGCAACGATGAGAAGCAGCCCCAGCCCCACCCGCTGCAAAGCGATGGCGCCCAGCATGACCACCAGAGCTGAAGGGCACGGGACCAGCCCACCCGAAATGCCCAATGCCAACAAACTGCGCCAGGTGACGGCTTCGCCCTGGGCGCCAGGCGGGAGATGGCTGTGCTCGTGGTGGTGATGGCTGTGGTCATGATCATGATGGTCATGTTCATGGCTGGGTTGATCATGTTCATGCCTCTGTGTATGCGCTGGCCCGTGCGTGTGGTGATGGGGGTGATGATGTGCGTGGGTCTGCTCATGTCGCCAGGCCGCCAGGCGCTGGCGCAGCAACGAGAGGCCCAACCCGGCCACCAGCAGCCCCGAGGCCGCGCTCAGCCAGGGATACAGCTGTTCGGGCAGGATGTAGCGTGAGGCGAAGAGAGTGACGAACCCGAGGATGAACACCCCGGCGGTGTGGGCCAGGGTGGTGGTGAGGCCAAGGAACAGAGCATGGCGAGCTGTACCGCGTGAGCCGACCAGGTAGGCGCCGACCACCGTTTTGCCGTGGCCGGGGGTGAGGGCATGGGCCGCGCCCCAGCCGAAGGCGAGGATGAGGACCAGGGCCAGGGCGCCGGGGCTGGCGATGGGCCGCTCGATCAGGGCGGTGAAGGGGTCGCGAGCGCGCGTGGCGGCGGCGGTTTCGGGTTGGGCCGCCGGGCGGGCGTTCTCGCCCCGGGTCGCTGGCTCGAAGCGAAAGCTGGCCTCACGCACCGCCAACGGGTTCTGGAGCAAGTCTTGTGGATAGCTGCGCAGTTCGTCGCTGCTGTCCTCGGCCGGCGCGGTCGCATCGATCACCCTGACGCCCGGCCCGGCACGCACCACGATTTCCTGCCAGCCCAGGCGGTCGGCGAAGTTGTCATCGCGATAGGCCACTCGCCCCCCGTTGACCCCCGCCGGCGCTTCGGCGCTGAAATGGATGACCAGGCGCAGGGTAGAAAGCCCGCCCTGGCCCGATGGGAAGGAGAGCGCCTGCGACCGCGCCTGCAGCTGCAGGTCGCGGCCATTCATCTGTAAATGCAGGTTCTCTTGCAGTGTCCTGGTCTGCGCGGTCAGATAACTGGACTGCTCGACCGGGCTAATGGCGCTGTTGGCGTCGCCATCGATGCGCTGCCGCTCTTGGAAGGCGGCGATCTCAGCCATATCGACCACGTAAATCAGATCGATCTGGTCGCGGCCCGGTTCCAGGCGGCTGTAGCGATTAACGGTGAAATTGCCCAGCGGGTGCGCCCAGATCGCCGCCGGCCAGGACAATAGCACAAAAGCAGTCAATAGGGCGCCGAGAAAACGGCGCCGCCGGCCGGGTGTGGAAAGGGGGAACATAGCTTTGCCTCTTGCGAGTCGCTCTCGATGAGAGATCGAAATCATAATTTCAGCTTAGCCCTCTCCGCTATTCAGTTGCCAGGCCAAAACTTGTTCAGTTTCTGCTCAGTTGCGCCGGCAACAAAGAGCCCCGGCCTTGCGACCGGGGGCGGTTACTTCGTCCTGCGCCTCGACCTCTGCGATCAGCGCTTCCGTATGTACACCGCCATCGAAGCGGCGGCGCGCGCGGAACAGCGCACCAAGAGCGAACTGATCGGCGAGGCTTTTCGTTCCTACCAATTCATTCGTCGCTGGCGGGTCTTGCGCCAGATGGGAACCGAGACGGCTGCCCGGCTTGAAATCGAGAGCGATGAGGTGTTGGAAGCATTTTTGGGATGAAAGCGCCATTACTGCGCATTGTCTTCGATACCAATGTGTTTATCTCGGCAGCGCTGCACGGCCGCCAGCGCCGAAACCGTGCTGCAACTGGCCGCTGCGCATCAGGTCATACTGCTGACATCCCCGGCCATCCTTGCCGAACTTGACCGCAAGCTTACCCACAAGCTGGGTTGGTCTGAGCAGCAGGCCCGGTTGTTCGTGGAAACCATCCGCGCAATCGCCGAGATCGTTGAACCGCGGCAGCCCCTGCACGTCGTACCCGGCGACGAAGATGACAATCGCATCGTCGAATGCGCCGTGGCTGGCGATGCGGCTCTGATTGTCACTCACGATCAGGACCTGTTGCGCTTGGGTTCTTATCAGACCATCGGCATGATCACTCCCCGCCAGTTGACTTTCTATGGGTTGGATTAGGGACTGGATAGTCAGTAGGGGGTCGGGAATCTCGCCGATCAAAGCGCAAAGATCGGCAAAAAGAATCCCCGGCCATGCAGCCGGGGATTCTCTTGAATCTTGTCAGTAGATGCTCTCTCAGCGCCCGGACAGCATCAGCGCCTTCAGCGCCCCATCGGGCATCAGCTCGCCAAAACCAGACGCCTTTGCGCCCACGGCCGGCGGCTCGCCCTGGATGCGGGTCTCGGCCGTCACATAGACCGTCATCCCGCCGATCACCCACTTGCCCTGCGGGAAATCGGGCGCGCTGGCGTCGGGCCGTTCGCTCACTTCGCCGTGGAAGGGAAGGCGCGGGGGCGGGGTCACGCGCACCACCTTGGCCTGTACGGTGTCGTCGTCCATTCTCGTCCCGGCGCCCTTCACCCAGGCGCCCACCGCCACCGTCGCCGGATCGACGTTGATTTCGGTATTGGCATCGACGATCACCGTCCAGGTGCGGGTCGGCTCGTCGGCTCGGGGCAGCAGGGTGACGACCCAAACCCACATCGGCGGGTCTTCCTGCACCGATGGCAGGGTCTCGGTGACAAAGCCCATGAAGGCGGTCTCGTCTTCGTGATCATCATCAAGCTTGACGATCAATTGCGCCAAGAGCGTGCCATCGGCCAACTGCACGGCCTTGACGCCGACCGGGTCGCCCACAGCCGGGTCGCCGGCGATGCGGGTGTGCTCATCGATGGCGACGGCCTTTTCTTCCTCACCCACCAGCACCTTCCAGCTATCGGCCTGGATGTCGGTGACGACGCCGCGGAAGACCACCGGCCGTCCGTCGGGGCGCTCGTCCCAGACGCGGATCTGCTTGGCCAGCGGGCCGGCCGGGGTGCGGACCACCTGGGCCACGGCAAAGTCGCCAACATCGGCGGGGTCGCCTTCGATCACGGTTTCGGCGTCGATCAGCACCTCATGCTCGCCGATCGTCCATTTGTCCGCCGCCATCGCTTCGATCTTGCCGCGGATCATGGCCGGTTGCGGGGGCCGGGGGTCGTGCACCTGGATGCGCTTGGCCAGCAGGCCGGCGGGGGTGCGGAGGACAAAAGCCACGGCCATATCGCCCACATCGGGATGGTCGCCCTCGATCACGGTTTCGGCGTCGATCAGCACTTCATGCTCGCCGATCATCCATTTGTCGGCGGCCATCGCCTCGATGCGGCCGTGGATGGCCTCGGGACGAGGCGGGGGTGGGTCATGGACGAGGATGCGCGTGGCCAGCAGGCCGGCGTCGGTACGTAGGACGCGCGCCATCGCCAGGTCGCCTACGTCCGGGTGGTCGCCCTCGACAACGGTTTCGGCGTTTAGCAACACGACCTGGCCGCCGATCGTCCATTGCGCGTCGGCGATAGCGTCGATGCGGCCCTGGACGACGTGTTGGGGCGGCGCGACCTTGGCGATCATCTGGGCCACGAGGGTGTCGTTGCGGCGGTGCGCCACCACGCGCGCCGTGTCGCCCAAGTGAATGGCGGCAGGGTCGGGCAGGATGCGGGTGCCGGGAACGGCCAGCACCTGGCGGTCGGCGATCTGCCAGGCGCCGAGGCCGGCGTCAGGTTTTTGCTGGACCGGGCCAGTGAACTCGATCACCTGGTCGGGGCCGCTCGGCGCAGCCAGGGCGACAAGCGCCGGGATCAGCAACGCCAGCAGGACGAGGAAAGAAAGCAACGGTATTTTGCGGGTAAAACGTGTCATGGTCATGGGAGGCAACTCCACAGGTGTAAAGAAGGGATGAAGGGACTGCTCTATCCCTTCGGACGGCGCCGCCAGGCAAACGATACCGTCATCCGGCGCAAGATGAACAGACTTTCATTCAGCACTGTTCCTCGATCCTAGCAGCAAATGCGCCGGCGGGCAATAGCCTTTCGATTACAAAGCGATGACACTTTTGTAACGTTGCTCGGGGTCTGAATTCCCGTGAATCTTGCTTGCTGCGCGCCCTTGTCCGTGCTAGAATGCCTGTCATCGTCCGTCCCTTACGCCTGTAAAGCAAAGGAGCTCCCCCAAATGAAAGGCAGCGCCCGTTGGCTGACGATATTGATCGTCATTTCTATCCTCGTTTCCACCCTGGCGCCGGCTGTAGCGGCCGCCGTCCCCCCCGCCGCCGGTTCTGGTCTGCTCTCGCGCTTGACCCGACCGGCGGTTTCTTTTCTCCGCTCGCTAGCGCCGGCTTCTGGCAACTGGTGTGTTGCCGGCAGCTTCCAGGGTTGGAACAACAGTTCGCACGCCCTGACCGATGACGGCGCCGATGGCGACGCCATCCCCGGTGACGGCGTCTCTAGCCTGTCAGCCGCCATCGCCGAACCTGGCCGCTATGAATTCAAAGTGGTTGAGTGCGGCAACTGGGGCCGCGCCTTTCCGGCCGCCAATGCCTGGTTCGAAACTTCCTCCCCCAACCAGCAGGTTGTCTTCAGCTTCGACGGCAACGCCAATGCCGCCGCCGCCTCGTTGCCCCTCGTCAACTGGCTGCCGGCCGCCAACATCGTCCAGGTTCGAGGCGACGCCGCGCCCACTGCCTTCACCGCCGTCGGCGACTGGCAGGCCGCTCCCTGGACGAACAACGACCCCGCCACCGCCCTCGCCGACCTCGGCCGGGGGCGCTTCTTCGGCGCCTTCGTCGTCCCCGCCGTGGGGTCCTTCGTCCTGCTGGGCGCGGGGGCCGGCTACG